>DATEID010000042.1:0-10138 GCA_035279245.1 Reyranella sp. | reverse complement strand
CCATCGCGCTCCTGGGCGCGCTGGGCGAGTCCAATGCGCCCGAATTCAAGGTGCTGTCGCTCGATCCGCCCTTCGTCCTGGGCAAGCCGGTGCATTTCGTGCCGGCCCATGTCGATGTCGAGGCCGATGTGAGTTCGGTGGCGGGGTTCATCCAGGACACCAATTCGCTGGTGCTGGTGGGGCACGGGATCACGACGCTGGGCCGCACGGTGTCGGAGGCCTATCACCGGCTCAACACGCTGACGGCCGAGATGCGTCGCTGCATCGTCGCCGAGCAGATCGCCGCGCTCAGGGGCACGCGGATCGCCTATCGGGCCCAGAGCGAGATCGAGGAGATGTACCGCTTCGCCGAACGCATCATCTATCCGACGCGGGCCGACCGCGTGATGCGGGACGAGGCGGCGCAGTAGCGGCAGGCGCTGGAGAAACGGCGCCATGTTGACGATCGAGCATCGGCCGAAACCGCCTGTCGGGACGTATGTCCTGCTCGGGATAGCGGGCGTTTTCTATGCACTGATGCTCGCCAACCTGGTCGATATCGGTAACGTCGAACCAGGCGCGCGTGGCCTCGATAGGGCCTTCGCCGCTCTCTCCGGACTGATCCTCTGGATCCTGTTGGCGACCCTGCTCGTGATTGGCGGGGTCCGCGGCCATATGCCCTTGCTGGCCGCCATGGCGGCGGCGATCCTGCTGCCGGTGTCGGCGGTCGCTGCCATTGCGGCGGAGCAGCTCTACGAGCGGATCGGCGGTTGGCCGATCCTGGTGCCGGCGCTTCTGCCCCTCGTATTCGCATTCTATGCGTTGTGGGCGCGGATGCCGCAGCTCCAGAAGTCGTTTCCGCCATCCTCGACAAGCAGCTTCGCCGGTCTGGCGATCCTGGTCCTGACGGCAGGAGCCTTGGCCGCAAAATGGGGCGCCGATCAACCCGATCCCACCCAGAAGGCGAGGGTGGCGGCGGAGGAAAGGGCGCGACAGGAAGAAGTGCAGCGCCAGGCGCAGGCAGTCCGCATCCGTGAGACCGCGGCCTTTGCACGACTCGGTCCCGACTCCTCGCTTGCCGACTATCTGCCCTACTTGCGCGGCGAGCATGCCCAGGAGGCGCTCGTTGGCATCCGGCTGGTGAAGAGCCGGCAGGCCGATGCGATCGCCCTGTTGCGACAGGGTCGGCTCGCCGACCTGGAGGATCTGCGGGAATTCAACATCGAACCTACGCCTGGGCTTTGCCAGGCCTACAGCAATGCGCTTGCTGCGGCCGCCGCGCAGGTGTCGCCGCACCTTCACGCGGACTACATGTCCGCCGCGACCGAACTCGAGCGGCAGCTACCCAATATCAGGTGGCTGGTGGGCGTGCGCTGCGATCTCGCCGAGCCTCTCGCCCTGATCGAGACCAATGTGCGCGCGATCGCCGATGCGCCCCGCATGACACACTTCGCCGACACCCTCGCCAAGTTGCGCAAGGCGAGGTGATGCCGGTCAGAGCTGGATGGTTCCCGCCATCATCTGCACGCAGCGCCCGCCGATATAGGTCGCCGCGACCTTGCCCGCTTTCTTCTCGGCGCAGGCCTGCAGGAGGCTGGGCCGCCCCATGTCGAAGCCCTGGCCGATCGCCTGGCTCAGCGTGAGATCGGCACGCTTGTCGAAGTGGGCGAGCAGGCCGATCAGCGCCACGTTGGCGCTGCCGGTCGCCGGGTCTTCGGGCACGCCATAGAGTGGCGCGAACATGCGGCTCTGGATGTCGAGCTCGTTCTCGCTCGTACGCAGGTAGAGGTGGATGCCGACGGCGCGCTCCATCGGCAAATGGCGGCGGAAGACCTCCGGGCGTCCCTGCGCAGCCGCAAGCGCCGATCGCGACCTGAGCTCGGTCATGACGAAGCCCACGCCGCAGGAGGCGACGATCGGCCGATGCGTGCCGGTCTCGATCTCGGTCGGCGGCAGCGAGCAGGCTTCGGCGACGATGTCGACGGCGATCTCCCCGCCCAAAGTCAGAGGCTGCGGTGCAGCCAACCGGGTCGCGATCACGTCGCCCTTGTCGCGCACGAGATCGAGCGGCACGAGGCCGGCCTTCTCCTCGAACACCAGCCGGTCGCCTGCGACCTTGTGGCCGAGGCAGTCGCCGGCCTTGGCCAACACGAAGGCCGTGCCGATATTGGGATGACCGGCAAAGGGCAGCTCGGCCTTGGGCGTGAAGATCCGCACTTCGGCAGTGTGCGCGCTGTCGCTCGGCGGCAGGACGAAGGTCGTCTCGGCCAGATTGAATTCGGCGGCGATCGCCTGCATCTGCTCGTCCGACAGGCCGCGCGCGTCCGTGACGACAGCCAGCGGGTTGCCGCCGAACTTGCGGTCGGTGAAGACATCGACGGTCGTGAAGGGAACCTGCATGGCGGCGGACCCTAACCGGCTTGCGGAAGGGGCCCTTAACGAGATTTACTTGGGACAGGGAGGAAAAAATTCGGCCATGACACAGCTTTCCTACGATCACGGCGTTTCCGCGAACAAGCTGATCGGCGAGACGATCGGCGCCTTCTTCGACCGCACGGTCGAGACCCATCGCGACCGCGAGGCGCTGGTCGTGAAGCATCAGAACGTGCGCTGGACCTGGGGCGAGCTCGGTCGCCGGGTCGACGATCTCGCCGCCGGCCTGCTGTCGCTCGGGCTGGAGCGGGGCGACCGCATCGGCATCTGGGCGCCCAACACCTCCGAATGGGCGTTGACCCAGTTCGCGACGGCCAAGGCGGGGCTGGTGCTGGTGAACGTCAATCCGGCTTATCGCCGGGCCGAGCTCGAGTACGCGATGAACAAGGTCGAGTGCAAGGCGCTGGTGCTCGCGCCCGCGCTCAAGACCTCGAACTATCTCGAGATCGTGGCCGACCTCGTGAAAGACAGGAAGCTGCCGCACCTCGAGCATATCATCCGCCTCGGCAGCGAGAAGACGCCGGGCATGCTGAACTTCGACGACGTCGCCCAGGCCGGCGGCAATGCCGAGCGGGTCAAGCTCGCCGAGATCGGCCCCACGCTGCAATTCGATGATGCCATCAACATCCAGTTCACCTCGGGCACGACCGGCTTTCCCAAGGGCGCAACGCTCAGCCATCACAACATCCTGAACAACGGCTTCTTCGTCGCCGAGGGGTTGAAGTTCACGCCCGACGATCGCCTCTGCATTCCCGTGCCGCTCTACCATTGCTTCGGCATGGTGATGGGCAATCTCGGCTGCCTGACGCACGGCTCGACCATGGTCTATCCGGCCGAATCGTTCGATCCGCTGGCGACCCTGCGGACCGTCGCCGAGGAGCGCTGCACGGCCCTTTACGGCGTGCCGACGATGTTCATCGCCCAGCTCGACCATCCCGAGTTCGACAAGTTCGATCTCAAGAGCCTGCGCACCGGCATCATGGCCGGCTCACCCTGCCCGATCGAGGTGATGAAGCGCGTGCAGAGCAAGATGAACATGCACGAGGTCACCATCGCCTACGGCATGACGGAGACCTCGCCCGTCTCGACACAGTGCGCGACCGACGATCCGGTCGAACGGCGCGTCTCGACGGTGGGCCAGGTGCTGCCGCACATCGAGATCAAGATCGTCGACACCGAGGGCAAGTGCGTGCCGCGCGGCGAAACCGGCGAGTTCTGCACCCGCGGCTACTCGGTGATGAAGGGCTACTGGAACGACGAGGACAAGACGGCCGAGGCGATCGACGACGGCGGCTGGATGCACACCGGCGACCTCGCGACCATGGACGCGGAAGGCTACGTCAACATCGTCGGCCGCCTGAAGGACATGGTGATCAGGGGCGGCGAGAACGTCTATCCGCGCGAGATCGAGGAGTTCCTCTACCGGCATCCCAAGGTGCAGGACGTGCAGGTGATCGGCGTGCCCGATCCCAAGTACGGCGAGGAGATCTGCGCCTGGGTCAAGTTGCGCGACGGCCAGAGCGCGACGGCCGAGGAGATCCGCGAGTTCTGCAAGGGTCAGATCGCCCACTACAAGATTCCGCGCTACGTCGAGTTCGTGTCGGACTTCCCGATGACCATCACCGGCAAAATCCAGAAGTTCGTCATGCGCGAGCAGACGATCGGCAAGCTCGGCCTGAAGACACAGAAGACGGCGTGAGGCTGCTTGCCGGGCGCGTAGATTCAGGAAGATTGCGCCACTGGAGTGGCGCGCTCCGATGAGCGCTCATGGGAGCGCGCAACTCCAGTTGCGCTCATATGGGGTAGGCACGACGCCCAGCTTAGGAGAGCGCCATCTCCTTGTAGCCGTTCGCCGCCACTTCGTCGCAGCGGGCGCGGTAGGCGGGGGCGCTGCCGCTGTAGCGGGCGATGATGCGGGTCCCTTTGCCCTCGACGTTGCGGTTGATGCCGGTCATCCAGGAATCGATCTCGTTGGAGAGCAGGCCTTCGCCCAGCGCCTTCACATGGTCGGTCCAAGCCTTCACGCCCTCCGGGCGGCATTCGGCACGCGTCAGCCCATGCTCGCGCATGTGGCGGATCACGCCCGTCACCCACTCGACATTGTATTCGATGCTGCGCGGGATGTTGCCGAGGGCGGTGTGCGGGCCCATCACCATGAACATGTTGGGGAAGCCCTCGACCTGCACGCCGAGATACGTCTGCGGGCCGCCCAGCCACTTGTCCTTCAGTTTCAGGCCGTCGACGCCGCGGATGTCGATGCGATCGAAGCTGCCGGTGATGGCGTCGAACCCCGTCGCGTAGATGATCATGTCGAAGTCGTATTCGGCATCGCTGGTCTTGATGCCCTTGGGCGTGATGCGCTCGATCGGCGTCTCGCCGATGTCGACCAGGGTCACGTTCGGCTGGTTGTACACCTCGTAGTATCTGGTCTCGAGCGGCACCCGGCGGGTGCCGAAGCCGTGGTTCTTCGGGATCAGCTTCTCGGCCACCTTCGGATCCTTCACGCGCTGACGGATCTTGCGCGCCACGAAGTCGCTCACCAACGCGTTGGCCTTGCGATCGACGAGGATGTCTCGGAAGTTGCCCTGCCACATGCCGAAACCGCGGTTGCCGTAGAGCTTCTCGAACACGGCCTCGCGCTCCTCCGGGGTGACCTCGCTGGTGGCGCGCGGATCGGGCGTGTGCAGGAAGCAGGCGAAGGTGTCGCGGCAACGGGCGAAGATCTCGGGATAGCGCGTTCGAATCTCGCGCATCTCCTCTTCGCCGATCGGCGCGTTGTGCAACGGTGCGCACCAGTTCGGCGTGCGCTGGAACACGGTGAGGCTGCCGGCGGTCTTCGCCACCTCCTGGATGGTCTGCACGCCGGTCGCGCCGGTGCCGATCACCGCGACGCGTTTACCTTCGAAGCTCACCGGTTCGTGCGGCCAGCGCGCAGTGTGGCAGGACTGGCCTTTGAAGGTGTCGATTCCCTCGATCCTGGGCATGGTCGGCGCCGACAGCGGGCCGATGGCGGTGATGAGAAAGCGCGCGCTGTGCCGGCTGCCATTCTCCAGCGCGATGTCCCAACGGCGCGTCTGTTCCTTGTAGTGCGCGGCCGTCACGCGCGATTCGAACTGGATGTCGCGGCGCAGGTCGAACTTGTCGGCGACATAGTTCAGGTATTTCAGCGTCTGCGGCTGGGGCGAGAAGTGCTCGGTCCAGTGCCATTCGTCCAGCAGCTCCTGCGAGAAGGAGTAGCCGTAGGAGTAGCTTTCCGAGTCGAAGCGCGCGCCGGGATAGCGGTTCCAGTACCAGGTGCCGCCGACCCCGGTGCCCGTCTCGAACACGCCCACCTTGAGGCCGAGATTGCGCAGGCAATAGAGCTGATAGAGGCCGGAGATGCCGGCCCCGATGACGATCGCGTCGTAGTCCATGCCGTCAGGATAGCAGTCGGCTCACCACTTCCAACTGGATCCGGGCCGCTGCGACCATTTCGGCGATCGGAACGCTTTCGTTGGCGGCATGGCCCTGCGCGCCGGAGCCGGGCCCGAAATTGATGATCTCGATTCGGTCGTCGGCGTAGTAGCGGCCGTCGCTCACGCCCGTGGCGTTGAGGAACCTGGCCTTCCGGCCCGTCTGATTCTTGATGGCCGCTTCGAAGGCGGTCACGACCTGGCCGTTCTCCGGCGCGAAGAAGCCGTTGGTGCCGGTCAGGAACTCCACGCGATAAAGGCTTCTCGGCTGACCGACGCCATCGACGATGCGCTTCAGCTCGGCGAAGGCATCGTTCACTTTCTCGCCGGGCAGCAGGCGGCGATCGATCTCGACGGTGCACGCCGAAGGCACGACGTTGGTGTTGTTGCCGCCGTGGAACATGCCGATGTTCACGGTCGAGCGCATCGCACCCGAGGTCCGCTTCGCCAGCGCCTTGTCGTAATAGGACTGCAGGGCTCCGACGAGCCGCATCATGCGCAGAATGGCGTTGTCGCCGGCCGCCGGATTGCCGGCATGAGCGGCCTTGCCTTTGGTGGTGATGCGCGCCCACATCACGCCGCGCTCGGCGACGATCAGGTTGTTTTCGGTCTGCGCGCCCAGGATCAGCGCGTCGGGCCGCACCTTGCCGCTCTTGCGCAGATAGTCCATGCCGTTGGGTCCGAGATTTTCCTCGTCGGCCACGAAGGTGAAGATCAGCTCGCCCCTGGCCGGTCCGCCGCGCCGTGCGATCTCCTCGGCGAGCCAGAGCTGGACCGCCATGCTCCCCTTGCAGTTGCCCGCGCCCAGGCCGTAGACGAGACCACGTTTGACGAGCGCCTCGAAGGGATCGCTCTTCCAGTTGCTGCGTTCGCCCACGCCCACCGTATCGACATGGGCGTTGAAGGCGATGACCGGTCCCTTGCTCTTGCCCTTCCAGCGCGCGACGACGTTATCGACGCCTTTCACCTTGCGCACGATCTTTACGTTGTAGCCCGCCTTCCGCAGCCGCTTGGCCGCGTAGGCGCAGATCTCGACCGACGTGCCGGGCGGATAGGGACTCGGCAGCGCGATCAGGTCGGAGAGGATGGAGACGAGTTCGGTGGAGAGTCTTTTCGGCACAACGGTTCCTCAAGTAACCGTGTCATCCCGAGCGCAGCGAGGGATCTTTACTGTTGGCTCAAAGATTCCTCGCCACGCTCGGAATGACACATGGATGTTGCAAATGATGCTCAGCGATTCGCCAGCTCCTGCAGCACCGCGACCAGCACGCGAGCGCCGGCGGCGAGGTCGGCGGGGGTCGCGTTCTCGCTCTCGTTGTGGCTGACGCCGCGTTCGCAAGGCACGAAAATCATGCCGGCAGGGCAGAGCTTGGCGATGTGCATGGCGTCGTGGCCCGCGCCGGACGGCATATCCATGTGGGAAAGCTTCAGCGCTCGCGCCTTGGCCCGGACCTGATCGATCACCGTCGGATCGAACACGGTCGGCGCCACGTTGGTCACGCGCTCGATGCGGGTGGAGCACGGCCTGGCCCTGCGCGCCACGATGTCCTGCAGCTTCTTCTCGTGCGCTTCCAGCACCGCATCGTCGGGATGGCGCATGTCGATGGTGAACGTCACCTTGCCTGGCACCGTGTTGGGCGAGCCCGGCAAAACCTCGACATGGCCGATGGTGAAGCGCAGCGTATCATCGGCATCGGTCGTCGCCTCGTACATCGCCCCGGCAAGGCGTGTCGCGGCGGCGAAGGCGTCCTTGCGAACGGCGCGCGGCGTCGTGCCCGCGTGCGCTTCCTCGCCGTCGATCTCGACGATGTAGCGGCGGCTGCCCTGGATCGCCGTCACGACGCCGATCGTCTTGTGCGCGGCTTCGAGACGCGGCCCCTGCTCGATATGCGCCTCGACATAGAAGCCGACATCGAAGCCGGGCTGGCCTTCGCGCAGCGGCGCGGGCGCAGCATTCATCGTCTCGGCCAGCGCGTCCTTCAGCACGACGTTCTTCCAGTCCTTCACCGCCAGCATCTCGTCGAGCGCATAGACGCCGGCGAAGACGGCCGATCCCATGGCGCCAGGCTGGAAGCGCGAGCCTTCCTCGTTGGTCCAGGCGACCGCGATCACCGGCCGGCGCGTGCGGATGCCGGCATCCTCGAGCGCCTCCAGCGCTTCGAAGGCCGCCAGCACGCCATACATGCCGTCGAAGCGACCGCCGGTCGGTTGGCTGTCCATGTGCGAGCCGCTCATCACCGGCGGCGCGTTGGGGTCCGTGCCGTCGCGGCGCACGAAGAGATTGCCGATGGCATCGGTGAAGATCGAGAAGCCCCGCTCCTTCGCCCAGCTCATGAGCAGGTTGCGCGCCGCGGCATCCTCGGGCGACAGCGCCTGTCGATTGACTCCGCCCTTCGCCGTGCCGCCGAGCTTGGCCATCTCGGCATGCCGCTGCCACAGTCGATCCTCGCGCACCGCGCCGGAGCTGTCCTTGAGGGCGACGCCCATCGTGCCTCCATGAGCTTGTCGGCCGAGCTATACCGGCCCCATAGTCGACCTTCAATCGTCCGCGGAAGGTTGGGAGCCGCCATGCATAATCATCTCGATCGCAACTTGATCGGCTATGGTGCTCATCCGCCCGATCCGCAATGGCCCAACGAGGCGCGCGTCGCGGTGAGCTTCGTGCTGAACTATGAAGAGGGCGGCGAGAACACGATCCTGAACGGCGATGCCGGCTCGGAAGTCTATCTGACGGAGACGCCGGGCGGAGTGGCGCTGCAGGGAGCGCGCGATCTCTCGACCGAATCGATCTACGAGTATGGAAGCCGCGCCGGCTTCTGGCGCATCCTGCGGCTGTTCGCCGAGCGCGACATGCGTTTCACGTCATGGGCGGTCGGTCGTGCGCTCGAGCTCAATCCGGCCGCCGGCAAGGCGATGGCCGAGGCCGGGCACGAGGTGGCGAGTCACGGCTGGCGTTGGATCAATTACAAGAACTTCACGCTCGAGCAGGAGCTCGATCACGTCGAGAAGGCGGTGAAGGCGATCAGGGAGAGCGCTGGGAAGGCACCGGTCGGATGGTACACTGGCCGCTTTGGCATGAACACACTCAAGGCTGTCGTGCAGCATGGCGGCTTTCTCTACTCGAGCGACTCCTACAACGACGACCTGCCCTACTGGGTGCGCGTGGAGGACGCGCCACATCTCGTCATTCCCTACACGCTCGACGTGAACGACATGAAGTTCGCCGTCGCACCCGGCCATAGTCAAGGTGATGGCTGGCTGCAGGCGATGAAGGATGCGTTCGATGTGCTCTACGCAGAAGGCGCCCGCTCGCCCAAGATGATGTCGGTCGGGCTTCATTGCCGTCTTGCCGGGCGGCCGAGTCGGGCGGCGACGCTCGCTCGCTTCCTCGACTACGTCGCTTGCAGGCCCAAGGTCTGGGTCGCCACGCGCGAGGAGATCGCGCGTCACTGGATGAAGGTGCATCCGGCAGCCTGAGTTGGCACAACCGCCGAAGGAGCGCAAAAATCGCGCACACGCGCGCACGGAGTCTGTGGATAGTTTATCGTTTGCGGCCGCAAATAACGCCGCCTGGCGCGAAAAGTTTCGTCAGATGAGATGAAGCAATGTCAAATCGAGGGTTTACGCCGGACCGAATCCTGTGGGAAGAAAGCCGTGCGTGAGACCTGTCCGCTATCCCCTGCTGCTGGTACTGCTCGCAATCGCCGGCTGTACCAAGGCTCCTTCCCCCCGTCCTGCACTCTCGACCGAGACGCGTGCGGATATGCGTGTGCGTCAGGTCGAGGAACGCAAGGACGAGATGCTGCGCGAGCTTGCGGTGTGCGAGAGCGGTGGGGTCGGCGATTCGGACCAGCCGATCTATGGCGGCCGTGGCGCTTTCGTCGGTCGCTTTCAATTCACGCCGCGCACGGTCATCAACTATGTCCAGCAGATGGACGGCCGCAGTCTTTCGACGAAGGAGGCCGTAGCGCTGGCGCACGACTACCAGCAGGCCGCTGCGCTGGCCAAGTTCGTGATCTTCGAGAAGGACGGGATCTCGAACTGGCCGCTTTGCTCGCGCAAGCTCGGGCTGGTGCAGGAGGTCAGCGAGATCAAGACGCTCGCGGCCGAGATGCTGGCCGCACGATCGGCGATCGCGAGCGCGACTCCCTAGTTCGGGTGCTCCTCGCTAGTTGGCGAGCCGATAGAGTTTCATCGCATTGTCGCGCGTGATCTTGCGCCTCGCTTCGGAGGTGATGCCCGTCAGCTCGCGATCGAGGAACTCCTGCGAATCC
>DATEID010000041.1:0-3750 GCA_035279245.1 Reyranella sp. | reverse complement strand
GTTGTCGAAGAGCATCGGCTGACCGAGTATCTGTCCCGCCTTCTCCAGCACGATGCGCGACGAGATGTCGGTAGGACCGCCTGGCGGATAAGGCACGATCACCTTGATCTGGCGGGCAGGCCAGGTGTCGGCCTTGACGGGGACAGCGGCGGCGATGCCGAGGGCAGAAACGAAGGTGCGTCGCAGCATGTCCGGGTTCCTCTCGACATGGTTGGACCGAAGCATTCCATGTGGAACGTGTTAAGGTCCAGCGATGAAAGGAAGAAGCGCCGTCCATGACGATCACCGTCTATTCCGCCCGTCGCATCCTGACCATGAATCCCGACCAGCCCTTCGCGACGCACGTGGCCGTGCGCGACGGACGTATCCTCGGTGCCGGATCGGTCGAATCGCTGAAAGGCTGGGGCAAGTTCGAGCTCGACGATCGGTTCGCCGACAAGGTGATCCTGCCGGGCTTCGTCGAAGGCCACAGCCATGCCTACGAAGGTGGCGTCTGGAAGTTTCCCTATGTCGGATATTTCGACCGCACGAGTCCCGAGGGGACGCGGTCGCCCGGCCTCAAGAGCATCGACGAAGTCGTCGCAGCCTTGCAGGCGTACGAGAGGAGGATGCCACGGGACGATTCGACGCTTTTGGCCTGGGGGTTCGACCCGATCTACTTCGGTGGACGGCGCATGGACCTTTCCGACCTCGACAAGGTGTCGACGAAGCGGCCCGTCGTCGTGCTCCATTCCAATTTCCACGTCCTGAACGCCAATACGCCGGTTTTCGCCAAGGCCGGCATCAGCCGCCATACCAACGTGCACGGCATCGTGAAGGATGAACGCGGCGAGCCGACCGGCGAATTGCAGGAGAACACCGCGAAGTTCATGGCCTACAAGGCGGCGGGCGTCGAGCTCGCCGCCATCCTGTCCGACGACGCAGCCACCTGGGGCTTTGCGAAGGTGGCTCAGCTTGCAGGCGTGACGACGGCGACCGATCTGCACAACACGTTGCCCGACAGCACGGTGGCGGCCTATCTGGCGGCGACCGCTTCGGCGGACTTTCCCCTGCGCCTGCTCCCGGCCTTCGCCGCCTTCTCGATGCCGCCGGACGAGGGCATCGCACGGCTGAAGGAACTCGCGAAGAAGGGCAACCAGCGGCTGCGCTTTCAACTCGTGAAGATCATCACCGACGGCTCGATCCAGGGCCTGTCGGCGCGGATGCGCTGGCCCGGTTACTACGACGGCACGCCGAACGGCGTCTGGAATGTCGGACCCGACGAGATCGACCGCCTGCTGCTCGCCTATCACCGTGCCGGTTTCCAGGTGCACATCCACACCAATGGCGACGAGGCCTCCGAAGTGGCGATCGAAGCGGTCGAACGGGCGCTGGCCGTGGCACCCCGCTGGGATCATCGTCATACCTTGCAGCATGCGCAGATGGCGGATGCCGGCCAGTTCCGTCGCATGAAGGCACTGGGCATGTGCGCCAACCTGTTCGCGAACCATCTCTTCTATTGGGGCGACGTCCATTACGCGAAGACTCTGGGCCCCGAACGGGCCGAGCGCATGAACGCCTGCGGGACCGCACTGAGGCTCGGCGTTCCGTTCGCGATCCATTGCGATGCGCCCGTGACGCCGATCGGGCCGTTGTTCACCGCATGGTGCGCCGTCAATCGCCTCACCGCGTCCGGACGCACCTTGGGCGAGGCAGAGAAGATCTCGGTCGCCGACGCGCTGCACGCCATCACGCTGGGAGCGGCCTACACGCTGAAGCTCGACGAGGAAGTGGGCAGCATCGATGTAGGCAAGCGCGCCGACTTCGCGATCCTCGACGACGACCCGCTCGTTGTGGCACCGGAGAAGCTCAAGGATATCGGGATCTGGGGGACGGTGCTGGGCGGCCATATCTTCGAGGCGCCGCAGGTTTGAGCCCGCCCATCGCCTTCACCGTCATCGGCGGCTTCTTGGGCGCAGGAAAGACCACCTTGCTCAACCGCCTGCTGGCAGGGGCCGCGAACCGGCGGCTCGGCGTCCTCGTCAACGATTTCGGTGCACTCGATATCGACGGCCAACTGGTGGCCGAGCATGGCGGCGACACGATTGCGCTCGCCAACGGCTGTCTGTGCTGCACCATCGGCGATTCGCTGGTCACGACCTTGCTGGCCCTGCTCGAGCGACCGGAACCACTCGATCATATCGTCGTCGAGGCGTCCGGCGTCGCCGATCCCGGACGCATTGCGGATTTGGCCGTGCTGGAGCGGCGACTCGTCCGCGATGGCGTGGTGGTGGTCGTCGACGGAGGCGATGTGCGGCAACGGGCCTGCGATCACCGTGTCGGCGACACTGTGCTGCGCCAGATCAAGGCGGCGGATTTCCTGGTGTTGAACAAAGTCGATCTGGTCGAGGATCCACCCGCCCTTCGGATGTGGCTCGCCGGGCAATCGACGGCGCCTGTCTTGGAAGCGCGACATGGTGATGTGCCGCCCGCGCTTCTGTTCGGCCTCGATCGGTATGGCGCTTCGCAATCGGGAAACGATCCCGCAAATTTCCAGAGTTGGTCCTACAGTTGGGCCAAGCCTGTCGATCGTGCTGCGTTGCTGGCGATGCTGGAGGGGCTGCCTGGCGACATCTTGCGAGCAAAGGGCATCGTCCGTTTTGCCGATTCGGCTGGGCAGCGCTCGATCGTCCATGTGGTCGGCCGGCGGATCGAGATCACCGAAGACGGGCCCTGGCGCGACGACGCGGAATCGCAACTCGTGCTTCTCGGAACGAAGCCCATGCTACAGTCGCTCGACAAGGAGTTGGAGAGGATATGGCCGGCAGATTGAAGGACAGGGTGGCGATCGTGGTGGGTGCGGGGTCGAGCGGCCCCGGCTGGGGCAACGGGAAGTGCACCGCGGTCACCTTTGCGCGGGAGGGCGCCAAGGTTTTTTGTGTCGATCGCAAACGCGCTGCTGCGGAGGAGACGGTCGGCCTCATTGCCAAGGAGGGCGGCGATGCGGCCGCCTTCGAGTGCGATGCGTCGAACAATGCCCAGGTGAAGGCGATGGTCGATGCCTGCATGGCCAAGTGGGGCCGGGTCGACATCCTGGACAACAACGTCGGTATCGGCTCGACCGGCGGCCCGGTGCAGCTTTCCGAAGACGAGTGGCACAAGGTGTTCGACGTCAATGTGACGAGCTTCTTCCTCACCGCCAAGCACGTGCTGCCGATCATGGAGAAGCAGGGAAGGGGCGCCATCGTCAACGTGAGCTCGATCGCCTCGATCCGCACGCCCAAGGGCATCTCGTACGTCGCCTACAACGCCTCCAAAGGGGCGGTGAATTCGCTCACCATGGCTATCGCCTCGGAGTACGCCGACAAGGGCGTCCGCTGCAATGCGATCCTGCCCGGCCTGATGCATACGCCGATGATCGACTTTCTCGCCGAGGAATACGCCAGGGGCGAGAAGGATCACAATCAGGCCTATGACAAGATGATCGCCATCCGCAACCGCGCCTCGCCGACAGGCAAGATGGGCACGGGCTGGGACACCGCGAATGCCGCCCTGTTCCTCGCCTCCGACGAGGCGGCCTACGTGAACGGCCACCTGCTGGTTGTGGACGGCGGCATCACGCTCCGCGCTTAGTGTCCGGAACCGCGAATTCCAGTCAGGAAAATCATCTCTGTCGTCCTGGGCGAAGCGAAGGACCTCATGCCAATTCAACGGGCAGACCGGTCGCAATCGCCATGAGATCCTTCGCTACGCTCAGGATGACAGGCGGCC
>DATEID010000040.1:0-2555 GCA_035279245.1 Reyranella sp. | reverse complement strand
GCCCGTGGTGTGCTCGTCGATCTTCAGCGCCAGCTTCTTCTCGAGCGGCTGGGCGTGGAACCGCTTCACCTCGTCGAACACGCGCCGGATCTTCTCGCCCGAGATGCCGTGGTTGACGATGAAATAGAAGCCGATCTCGGTAAGCGCGAAGTGCAGCTCCTTGGCGGTGCGGTCGCGCGCGCCGGGCTCGCCCGCGAGATAGGGGCCGAGGTCGATGACGGGAATGCTTTCAGTGGCGGCCATGACGCCTTTTTCCTTCTTGCGGAAACCGATTGTGCCGATGCGGAAACGATAGGCCGCAACGCGACGGGGGTCCACCGCCCGCCGCATCGAATTTCGCAGGTCCGTATCAGCTCTCCGCCGGCAGCTTGTAGTCGCGGAAGTCCTCGCGCAGCCGCGTCTTCAGGATCTTGCCGGTCGCCGTATGCGGGATCGCCTCCACGAACTGCACGTCGTCGGGCAGCCACCATTTCGCCACCTTGGCGCTCAGGAAGTCGATCAGCTCCTTCTTTTCGAGGGTGCTGCCCGGCTTCTTCTGCACGATCATGAGCGGACGCTCGTCCCACTTCGGATGACGAACGCCGATCACGGCCGCCTCGGCCACCGCCGGATGGGCCATCGCCGCGTTCTCCAGATCGATCGAGCTGATCCACTCGCCGCCCGACTTGATCACGTCCTTCGATCGGTCGGTGATCTGCATGTAGCCATCGGCGTCGAGCGTCGCGACATCGCCGGTCGTGAACCAGCCGTCTCGATCCAGGATCTCGCCGCCTTCGCCCTTGAAGTAGCCGCAGGTCACCCAGGGCCCGCGCACCAGCAGGTCGCCGAACGCCTTGCCGTCGCGCGGCAGCTCCTTGTCGCCGCTGCCGACGATCTTCATCTCGACGCCGAACGGCGGCCGGCCCTGCTTGACGCGGAGATCGAGCTGCTCGCCATGCGGAAGCCTGAGATGCTTGGCCTTGGGATGATTGACCGAGCCGAGCGGGCTCATCTCGCTCATGCCCCAGGCATGCAGGACCTCCACGCCATAGTCCCTGTCGAAGGTCTCGATCATCGCCGGCGGCGCGGCCGAACCGCCGATCACGGCGTGCTTGAGGGTCGAAAGCTCGAGCTTGTTGGCCTGCATGTGTTGCAGCAGCGCCAGCCATACAGTTGGCACACCGGCCGTGAAGGTCACTTCCTCCTGTTCGAACAGCTCGTAGAGGCTCGGTCCGTCGAGCGCCACACCCGGGAACACCAGCTTGGCCCCCACCAGCGCGGAGGTATAGGGCAGGCCCCAGGCATTGACGTGGAACATCGGCACCACCGGCAGGACGACCGAGCGCGCCGACAGATCGAGCATGTCGGGCAGGGCGGCGGCATAGGCATGCAGGATGGTCGATCGGTGGGAATAGAGCACGCCCTTGGGGTTGCCCGTCGTCCCCGACGTGTAGCAAAGCGACGAGGCGGTGCGCTCGTCGAAGCTCGGCCAACTGTAGTGGCCCGGCTTGTCGGCCAGCAGCTCCTCGTAGACCAGCAAATTTGGGATCCGGAGGCCCTTGGGCAGATGCGCCCGGTCGGTCATGGCCACGACGTGCCGGACGGTCTTGAACTCGGGCAGGAGCTTCTCGACCAGGGGCAGGAGGTTGAGGTCGACGAAGAGGAGCTGATCCTCGGCATGGTTGACGATGTAGGCGATCTGCTCGGGAAAGAGCCGCGGATTGATCGTGTGGCAGACGGCGCCCATGCCGGAGATGCCGTAGTAGAGTTCGAAGTGGCGGTAGCCGTTCCAGGCCAGGGTGCCAATGCGGTCGCCGGCCTTAATGCCGAGCGCCAACAGGGCCTCGGCGACCTTCCTGGCCCGCCGATGGGCGTCGGCATAGGTATAGCGATGGATGCCGCCTTCGAGCGTGCGCGAGACGATCTCAGTGTCGCCATGGTTCAGCGCCGCATGCTCGATAAGCTGCTGGATCAGAAGCGGGCGGTCCTGCATGAGGCCGAACATCGGATGCGTTCTCCGGAAAAAGTAGCTGTCAGGAACAGGCTCAGAACCTAGCAGACGGCCTGAACCATGCCAGCAACCACGGAGCCGCAGATCGGGCCGCCACTGGCGAGGCGGACGCTTCTGTCCTACCGTCCGCCAGGGGTAGAGGTCGCGATCATGGTCCGGAAGATTGCAGTCGTGGCGAGCGGGGCGGCCCTGCTGGCGGTCGGGCCGGCGGGAGAGGCCTGGGCCCAGGTCAGCAAGGCTTTCAGCACCAACGGGACGCTGGGGGTGTTCCTCAATCAATTGTCCGACCGGCTGGACCACACGATCCAGCACATTCCCAAGCTCGGAAGATATCTCCTCGGGCTGCCAGAGCAGTTCGACCTGCGGATCACGCTGCTGCTGATCGGCATCGTGGCGGGTGGCCTGGCGGCGGAATTCCTCGCCCGTCAACTCCTGCAACGGCTGCGTCGCCGCTCCTTCAGCCGGCATTCGACCGAGTCGCCGTTGCGGGCCTTCCTGCATGGCGCCTTGCTCGATGCGATCGCACTCGTCGCCCTGGTGGTCGCGGCGCGCTACATCGCGGCTC
>DATEID010000039.1:0-6893 GCA_035279245.1 Reyranella sp. | reverse complement strand
ACCACCACCATCGAGCAGGCGTTCGGGGCGCAGATGATGGTGGAGGGGTTCATCCTGAACAACGAGCTCACCGACTTCTCGGCACTGCCGGAGATCGACGGCCGGCCGGTCGCCAACCGCGTGCAGCCCGGCAAGCGGCCGCGCTCGTCGATGTCGCCGACCCTCGTGCTCGACAAGGATCGCGCGCTGGTCGCCGCGCTCGGATCGGCCGGCGGTCCGCGCATCATCGGCGATACGTTGCAGGCCCTGATCGGCCTGCTCGACTGGAACCTCTCGCCACAACAGGCGCTCGCCTTGCCGCGCGTCCTCAACATGAACGGGCCGACCATCCTCGAGGATGTGCCGTCGCTTGCCGCGCAGGCAGACGCCTTGCGCTCGCTCGGCCATGAAGTACAAGTCAGGCGTCTCGAAAGCGGCCTGACCGCCATCCGCCGTGCAGGCGATGGATGGATAGGGGCCGCCGATCCGCGGCGCGACGGCATCGCCAAGGGAGAGTAGGAGTGGCCAGCAAACTGCCCAGCGTGTTGCTGCGCGCCGGCGAGGATCGCCGCGTGCGCGCCGGTCATCCGTGGGCCTTCTCCAACGA
The DNA here is from genome assembly GCA_035279245.1 of Reyranella sp. Lineage (GTDB taxonomy): Bacteria > Pseudomonadota > Alphaproteobacteria > Reyranellales > Reyranellaceae > Reyranella. The sequence continues at coordinate 6,307 of DATEID010000039.1, read as the reverse complement.
GATCCTGATGGATGCGGAGACCAAGGCGTTGCCGGCGGGATCGCTCGCGATCCTGCGTGCGCCTGGTGGCGAGGCGCTGGGGCTCGTAACCTTCAATCCGCATTCGCTGATCGCAGCGCGTCTGCTCACGTCCAATCCCGAAGCGGTCGTCGATGCGCTTTTCTTCGGCCGGCGGATCGCGCGGGCTGCTGCCTTGCGCGATCGCCTGATTGGCGTGCCCTACTACCGGCTGATCCATGCCGAGGCGGACGGCCTGCCCGGCGTGATCGTCGATCGGTTCGGCGATGCGCTGGTGGTCCAGGTCAACAGCGCCGGCATGGCCGCACTGACCCCGGTTCTGCTGGAAGCGCTGGAGGCCGAGCTTTCGCCGGGCACCATCGTGCTGAAGAACGATTCGCCGGTGCGCGAGCTCGAGGGCCTCGAACGGGAGGTCGTTGTCGCCAAGGGCGAGGCGGGTCCGGTCGAGGTGATCGAGAACGGCGCCAGGTTCGTCGCCGATCTGTCGGGCGGACAGAAGACGGGCTGGTTCTACGACCAGCGCGACAATCGCCGCTTCATGGCGGGCCTCGCCCGGGATGCGAGCGTGCTCGATGTCTACAGCTACTCCGGCGGCTTCGGCGTGCTGGCGGCGAAAGAGGGTGCGCAGTCGGTGACCTGCCTCGACCGCTCTCGTGCGGCCCTCGATGCGGCTGAGGCCGCAGCGAAGGTGAACGGTGTCGAGGGCCGGGTCTCGATGCAGAAGGCCGAAGCGTTCGAGGCGCTGGAGAAGCTCGGTGGCACCGCGGCCAGGAAGTTCGGTGTCGTGATCTGCGATCCGCCGGCCTTCGTGAAGAGTCGCAAGGATCTCAAGACCGGTGCGCAGGGCTACCGCAAGCTGGTGCGGCTCGCGGCGCCCCTGGTGGCGCGGGGCGGCTTTTTCTTCGTCGCCTCCTGCTCGCACCTGATGGATGTGCCGGTGTTCGCCGAGCAGGTCCGGCGCGGGCTGCGCGACGCCGAGAGGACGGGCCGCATCCTGCTGAGCTCCGGCGCGGCGCTCGACCATCCTGTCCATCCCAACTTGCCCGAGACTGCCTACCTGAAGGCGCTCACCTTGCAGCTCGACTGATGCTCCGGGCCGGACCGCGCAATCTTATCACCGACGTGGACGGGCTCGTTGTCGGCAATGCCGAGGACGAGACATTGCGCTCCGGCGTGAGCGTCGTCCTTTGCGAGACGCCGTCCGTGGCCTCGGTCGACGTACGCGGCGGCGCGCCGGGCACGCGCGAGACGGATTTGCTGGCGCCGTCCTGTTGGGTCGATCGTGTCGATGCGATCTGCCTGTCGGGCGGGTCGGCGTTCGGGCTTTCCGCGCCGGACGGTGTGATGCGCTGGCTGCGCGAGCAGGGCCGCGGCATCGCCATCGGCGATGTCGTGGTGCCGATCGTGCCGGCCGCGATCCTGTTCGACCTGTTGAACGGCGGCGACAAGCGGTGGGACTGGCCGCCCTATCGCGAACTCGGCTACCAGGCGAGCGGCCGTGCCTCTCGCGATTTCGCACTTGGCAACGCAGGCGCCGGCATGGGCGCCAAGGCCGGCAATCTCAAGGGTGGCCTCGGCAGCGCCTCCGCCATCGATCCGCAGAGCGGCTTGCAGGTCGGGGCGCTGGTCGCAGTCAATGCGCGTGGCTACACGACCATGGGCGACATGCCTCATTTCTGGGCGTGGGCACTCGAACAGGGTGACGAGTTCGGCGGCCTCGGCGCGCCGCCGCGCGGTGTCGGGCTTCCGGTCTCTCATGCACGCGCCGATCTCGGCCACGATCCCGCCGATTCGGTGCGTCACGATCCGCGCGCCAATACGACGATCGCCGTCGTCGCGACCAATGCCCGACTCGACAAAGCCTCGGCGCAGCGTCTCGCGGTGATGGCGCAAGACGGGCTGGCGCGTGCAATTCGCCCTGTTCATACACCGCAGGACGGCGATACTGTGTTCGCCATCGCTACCGGTCGGCACGATATCGGCGCCGACCCGCTGGCGCTGGGCGAGATCGGGACGCTGGCGGCCGACTGCCTGGAGCGCGCGGTGGCGCGTGGCGTTTATCATGCGGGCACGCTTGGCGCTGCGCGAAGCTGGAGAGAGGTATTCGCCCGCTGACGTCGCATCCAGTGTTCCCATTCGGCGTTAGGCTTCATACTGTTGCCATGCTCGCCGGCCTAACAATGAAGCTCATGCGATGGCGGACGGGACGGTTCTGGCTCCGCCGGCTGCTTGCTGCGATGGCGGCGATGCTGCTGGTCTGCGGTGTGGCTGGCGCTCGCACCGGCCAGGTCTCGCTCACAGTGGTGGGCGACAAGGAGATGGCCGATGAGCTGAAGCAGCTTTCGGAGGATCTGGACAAGGACCAACCGCTCACCGGCGATGCCCTGTCGCTTCTGCAGGGCGCGCAGTCACGCCGGTCCCGGCTCGTGTCGGCGCTGCGCTCGCGCGGCTACTACGATTCGCAAGTGACGGCGACGGTCGGCAACCAGCCGATCGACGAAGCGAGCGCCCTCGACGCGATCGACAGCCAGCCGGAATCGGCCAAGACCGATTTCCAGATCAGGGTCGCCACCGGTCCGGTCTATCACGTGAGCAAGCTCGAGATCGACGGGCCGCAGAATGTGGTCGGCCCGGCCGAGATCGATCGCAGCAAGCTTGCCCTCAAGCTCGGCCAGCCGGCGGACGCTGCAACGATCATCAACACCGAGAACCAGATCCTCGACCGCGTGCGCGATCACGGCTACGCGCTGGCGAAGGTGACGAAGCGCAACGTCGTGATCGACCACGCCACGCGCGAGGCCTATGTTACCTATCATCTGCAGACGGGGCCCGAGGCGACGATGGGGCCGGTCCAGTTCTCCGGCACCCGGAAGATCGACACGACCTATCTGCAGAAGCGGGTGCCATTCAAGCCGGGGGAGCCCTACACGCCCGACAAGGTGACGGCGCTGCGCGACAAGCTCAATGCACTCGGTGTGTTCAGCGCGGTGCGGATAAAGCCCGCGACGAGCCTCAATGCCCAGGGCGAGCTGCCCATCGATGTCGATCTGGAGGATCGGCCGTCGCACTCGATCGGCTTCGGCGCGGCCTACGAGACGATTCTCGGTTTCAGCGCCAACGCCTACTGGCTGGACCGCAATCTTTTCGGCGAGGCCGAGAGTCTGCGCCTGTCCGCGATCGTGAACCATATCGGCCAAGGCGCCATCCCGGACGATCTCGGCTATGGCCTGCGCGCCGATTTCCTCAAGCCGGACTGGTGGATCGCAGGCCAGGACGCCACCGCAACGGCGCAGGCGCTGCGGGAAGTCCTTCCCGCCTATACCCGCAAGGCGCTCCTGTTCGGTGTCGGGCTCAATCGCATAATCACCCCGCACTGGAGCGTATCCGGCGGTCTCAGCTACGAAGCCTCCGAGATCGAGAGTCTGGGCACGACGGCCTACTACCAGCTGTTCGGCGTGCCGCTTTCAGCGACGCTGAACGAGGCCAACAGCGATCTCGATCCGACCCGCGGCTACAAGGTCGTGCTCAATGTCACGCCCTATGCCGACCTGAACCACAGCAACGACCTGTTCGCCATCGCCAAGGTGGTCGGCACGACCTACCTCGATGTGAGCGGCAATGGCCGCAGCGTGATCGCCGCCCGCGCGGCCTTCGGCTCGATTCCCGGCGGCACCAACGGATCGGTTCCGCCCGACAAGCTGTTCTATGCCGGCGGTGGTGGATCTATCCGGGGCTTCACCTACCAGTCGGCCGGTCCGCGCGATGCTTTCAATAATCCCGTGGGCGGCGCGAGCCTGATCGAAGGCAGCCTCGAGTTCCGCCAGCGTATCGGCCAGTCGTTCGGGGCGGTAGTGTTCGTCGATGCCGGCGGCGCCTATTCCAAGACCTTGCCCGACTTTTCCGAGATGAGTCCGCGTATCGGCACCGGCGTCGGCGTGCGTTATTATACCGGCTTCGGTCCGGCGCGCCTCGATGTCGGCTTTCCGCTCAATAAGCGGCAGGGCGATGCGCCGTTCGGCATCTATGTCAGCATTGGACAGGCGTTCTGATGCGCTTGATACGAATCACGGCTTGGGCAGTGGGTGGCATCGTGGCCGTCGCTATCCTCCTGTTTGCGGCGCTGCAGACGCCGCCCGGCAAGCGGATGCTGGCGAACATCATCTCGTCCTCGTCGTCCTCGGCCGACAGTCGGTTGGAAGTCTCGGGCATCAGCGGCTTCGTTCCGACCGACCTTCGCCTCGCGAAGATCGTGCTCTCGGATCGCAATGGTCCGTGGGCAGCCATCGAGGATGCGCATGTGACCTGGTCGTTCGCCTCGCTGTTCTCCGGCCAGGTGAGGATCGACGAGCTGAGCGCCGCGAAGATCGAGGCGCTGCGACCGCCGGCGCCGTCGAAGGAATCCTCTTCCACGTCGGGCGGCATGAGCCTGCCGCTTGGCGTCGATCTTCGTCGGCTCGTCGTGGCCGACCTTCATATCGGCGCGCCGTTTGGCGGCGTCGACTCGCACTGGAAGCTCGACGGCGATGCGCTGGTGAGCGATCGTGGCCAGAGCCACGCCAAGCTCGAGATGGTGCGGACGGACGGGCCGGCCGGCCGCCTCACCGCGAATCTCGGCTTCAATCTCGAGCCGTTCACCGTGGACGGCCAGATAAGCGGCGACGAAGCGGCCGGCGGTGTGATCGCGGCGCTGATCGGCCGGCCCGATCTCGACCAGGTGTCCTTCAAGCTGATCGCCAAGGGCGACCGCGCCGCCGGCAATGCCGTGCTCGATGTTTCCGCAGGTGATGCGATCCGCTCCAACGGCAACGCGCGCTGGCAGCCCGACGGCGGATCGACCGCCATCTCGCTCGATTTGTCGGCGGTGGCTCCCGGCCTGCCCGACAGTCCGATCGCGCGACTGCTGCGCACGCCGGCAACGCTCAAGGGCGAGGCGACCCTCGATCCGGCGGGCAGCGTGTCGGTGCGCTCGCTCGCGCTGGCGGCGGGACCGGCGCATATCGATGCGACGGGGCGTTACGATCCGCAAAAGGACCAATTGCAGGCGACCGTCAAGCTGCGGGCCGACGAGGCTGGGCCGCTGGCCGATCTCGCCGGCGGCGTCGATTGGCACAATCTGCATGCCGATCTCGTGGCCGACCTCACCCATCTCGGCAAGCAGCCACAGGGCACGGCGACGCTCACCGCCTCGATGGACGACCTCACCGCAAAAAGCCTCGGTCAGCGTGGCCCGCCGCCGCAGCACATGGACTTCGCGGCAAAGGTCGATGCGCAGCCGGACGGCCGCCTGGTGATCCAGTCGCTCGACCTCTCCTCGCCGCTGGTCGCGGTGAAGGGCAATGCCGGTTATCAACCGTCGACCAAGGCCGGCGAGGGGAAGATCGCGATCGATTTCAAGGACCTCGCGCCGCTATCAGGTCTCGCCGGTGTCGAGATCGGCGGCCACGGTCATCTCGACCTCGACCTGTCGGCGAAGAGCAGCGGCGCGCGCGTCGCATGGCATGGAACTTTCGACGATCTCAGCGTGCCCAACATGCCACCCGACCTGCAGCGGAAGACCCTGGCGCTGAACGGCGCCGCGGCCCTGGAGAAGGATGGCGCCTGGCAACTCGACGGCGTGCGTCTTGCGGCAGAGGGATTGACCTTCACCGTCTCGGGGCATGGGCGCGAGCGGACGGGCGCGCTCGACCTCGTGCTCGACTTGCCGCGCCTCGATCTGCTGCAGGCCGGTATAGGCGGCGCGGCGGCGGCCAAGGCGAAAGTGACGCTGACCCCGAACGGCGGCGACGTCCATGCCGCGGTCGATCTCAGCGACTTGAGCCGCGCGGCCCTGACCTCGCGACACCTTGCCCTGACGCTCGATGCCTCGCTCGACGGCGAGGCGGTGCATGGCAGCGTGAAGGCGCAGGGCGATCTGACCAATCAGCCGCTTGCCCTCAGCGGCGATTTCTCGCGCAGTGCCGACGGCGGGCTGCATGTGCCGTCGCTGCAGGGAAGCTGGGCGAGCGCCACGGTCGACGTGAAGGATCTCGCCGTGACGCCGGGCGGGGCGACGGGCAGCGGCCATCTCAAAATGGCTCGCCTGGAAGATCTGGCACCCATCGTCGGAACGCCGCTAGCCGGCGCGCTCGACCTCGAGATCGCGACCCAATCCGACAATCCGGCGGGCACGGTGACGATCGCCTTGCGCGGCAATCGCCTGCGTGCCGGCGCCACCGGCGTGGGGAACCTGCAGCTCGACGCCTCCGTCGCGGACCCCTTCGGCACCGCCAAGGCCGATGCCGCGCTCAAG
>DATEID010000038.1:0-5999 GCA_035279245.1 Reyranella sp. | reverse complement strand
GGCTTCGACTAGACCGTTATGAATTGATGCCAACCACAGTGGTTGTATCAACTATCTCATATTCTAATAGTAATGGTGCCCCGAGACGGATTCGAACCGCCGACCCCATCATTACGAATGACGTGCTCTACCAGCTGAGCTATCGGGGCACGGCGGCGGGTTTAAGGGAAAGGTCGGGACGGTGCAAGCCGGCGCTTGGGCCGGCATTTTCTCGGGGGCCCATTCGAATTCCTTCGGGGCGGGCACCGGGAAAGCCCGGGTATAGACGGGTCCATGTCGACGGCGCTGGCGCTCCTGCCCCTCCTGCTGGTTCTCGTCCTGCTGGCCTCCGGCCGCGCGGGCGCCCTGGTCGCGGGGCTTGCGGGCCTCGTGGCGACGGTCGCCGTCTCGGGGGCCTCGCCGGCTCTCCTGGCGCGCGAGGTCCCGGCCGGCCTCTGGCTCTCGGGGCAGGTGATCGCCATCATCGGCACCGGGATCTTCTTCCACCATTGCCAGCAGGCGCGCGGGATCGCCGCCGGCGACGGCGACCTCGAGGCGACGCCGCGGCGGCTGTGGACGCTCTGTTTCCTCGTCGCGCCGTTCGCCGAATCGGTGACAGGGTTCGGCGTCGGCTACATCATCGCCCTTGCCGCGCTGAGACGTCTGGGGCTGGCTGGCCTGCCGACCTTGGTGCTCGGCCTCTACAGCCAGTCGCTGGTCCCGTGGGGCGCGCTGGCCATCGGCACGACCGTTGGCGCCACGCTGGCCGGCATTGAGCCCAACGCGCTCGGCCTCGGCTCGGCGATTTTGCAGGTGCCGATCCACGGCCTCTACCTTCTCCTCTACTGGCGCTTCGCCCGCGCGGCGGGCGTCTCGGTGCCCTTCGCGCAGAAGCTCGACGATCTCGGCTGGACCGCGCTCCTGCTGCTGCTGATATGGCTCACCAACCGCTACGGCGATGTCGAGATCGCCGCCGCCGCCCCCACGGCCTTGCTGGCAGCGGTGCGTTTCTGGCGTGACGAGCGGCCCGACCGGACGCGCCTCGCCAGCGCGCTCAGGATCAATGCGCCCTACGTCGCGCTCACGGTCGCGCTCTGCGCCACGCGGCTGGTGCCGCCGCTGCGCGACCTGCTGCGGCCTCTGTGGGCGCTCAAGCCGTTCGACAACCAGCCCGCCTTCGCGCCGCTCTATGCCCCCGGCTTCTGGCTGGTGGCGATCGGTGTGGCGGTCGTGCTGATGGCCCGCGCCTCCCTGGTGCAAGTGATCGCCAAGGCGGGCCGCGCCGCCTGGCGCGCCTGCGCGATCACGCTGGTGTTCGTGGTGATGGCCGAGCTCTATGTCGGCTCGGGCATGGCGCTGCTGATCGCGCAGTCGCTGCAGACGGCGGTCGGCCGCGAGGCGGCGCTCGGCGTGCCGCTGTTCGCGGCGGTGGGCGGCTTTCTGACGGGCGGCGGCGCCGCTTCCAATGCCATGCTGATGCCCATGGTCACCGCGCTTGCCCATGCACTGGCGCTCGATCCCTCCTGGATCGCGGCGGTGCAGAACAGCATCTGCACCAACCTCACCATGCTCTCGCCCATCCGCGTCTCGATGGGCGCGGCGCTGCTCGGTCTCGCGGCCTCCGAGGCCGAGCTTTACCGCCGCGCCTGGCCACTCGCCTTGCCGGCATTGGTCACCGGACTCGCGACGGTCGTGCTGCTGCTCGCGGTCTCGATGGACTAGGCGGCGCCTCTGGCGCCCTGTCGATTTGGTCCTATGATCGCGACCGAACCTCAGGACAGTAATGGGAGCAGGCGATGGCCAAGGTGGCGTTTCTCGGTCTCGGCGTGATGGGCTTTCCGATGGCGGGGCATCTCGCCGCCAAGGGACACGAGGTGGTGGTCTACAACCGCACCTTCGCCAAAGCCGAGGCCTGGACGAAGAAGCACAAGGGCACCGCCGTCCGCACGCCCAAGGAAGCCGCGGCCGGCCGCGAGATCGTGTTCTGCTGCGTCGGCAACGACGACGACCTGCGCTCGGTCGTGCTGGGCGAGAACGGCGCTTTCGCCGGCATGGGCAGGGGCTCGATCTTCTTCGACAACACCACCGCGTCGGCCGACATCGCCCGCGAGCTGCATGCCGAAGGCAAGAAGAAGGGCATCGACTTCATCGATGCGCCCGTCTCGGGCGGCCAGGCAGGCGCGGAGAACGGCCAGCTCACCGTGATGTGCGGCGGCGAGCAGGGACCGTTCGACAAGGCCAGGCCCGTGGCCGATTGCTACGCCAAGGCAGTGACGCTGATCGGCCCACCCGGCGCCGGCCAGATCACCAAGATGATGAACCAGATGTGCATCGCCGGCATCGTCCAGGGGCTCGCCGAGGCGCTCAATCTCGGCCAGCGCTGCGGCCTCGACATGGACAAGGCGATGAGCGCCATCTCCAAGGGAGCGGCGCAAAGCTGGCAGATGGAGAATCGCTGGCAGAACATGCTCGCCGGCAAGTTCGACTACGGCTTCGCCGTCGACTGGATGCGCAAGGATCTCGGCATCGCCATCGCCGAGGGCAAGCGCGCCAAGGCGGCGATGCCGCTGGTGGCGCTGGTCGACCAGTTCTATGCCCGCGTGCAGGAGCGCGGCGGCGGACGCTGGGACACGTCGAGTCTGATCCAGCCGCTGCAGAAGCCATGAGCGACTACCGGCTCTACGGCCGCGCCGGCTGGGGCTCGACCATCGTCGAGGCGCAGCTCGTCTGGTACGGCCTGCCGTTCGCCTTCGAGCCGGTCGGCGATCTCTTCAAATCGCCAGACGCCCGCACGAGGCTCGAGAAGGTCAACCCGCTGGCGCAAGTGCCCACGCTCGTGATGCCGGACGGCAGCGTGATGAGCGAAAGCGCCGCCATCACCCTGCTTCTGGCCGACATCACCGGCCAGGACACGCTGGTGCCGAAGCCCGGCGCGCCGGAGCGCGCGAAGTTCCTGCGGTGGCTCGTCTTCCTCGTCGCCAATATCTATCCGACCTTCACCTATGCCGACGATCCGGCGCGCTTCGTCTCGGTGAATGCCGCGCGCGATCCCTTCCGCGCCGCCACCGATGCCTACGCGCAACGGCTCTGGCGTCAGGTGAATGGCGAGGCGGGCGCGCCCTACTTCCTCGGCGAACGCTTCTCCGCGCTCGACATCTACATCGCCGTGATGACGCGCTGGCGGCCCAAGCGCGGCTGGTTCGAGATCGAGGCCCCGCGGCTTTTTGCGATCGCCCGCCATGCCGACCAGATACCCGAGCTTCGTCCCGTCTGGACGCGCAACTGGCCGGCATGACCGCCTGCATCGGCATTGTCGGAGGCCTCGGCGTCGGCGCTACGGTTCATTACTACGAGAAGATCACGGAAGCCTGCAAAGCCCGGGGCGTGGCGCCACCTGGTCTTCGTCCATGCCGACGTCGATCATGGCCAAGACCTCGTCCGCGCCGGCAAGCTCGGCGCGCTGGCCGACTATCTCGCGACTTTCATCGACAGACTCGGCCGGGCCGGCGCCGACGCGGCGGTGCTTCCCGCGGTGACGCCGCACATCTGCATCGCTCAACTGGAGCGGCGCGTGCGTCTGCCCATCATCAGCATCGTCGATCCGATCAAGGCGGAGCTGCAGGCGCGCCGGATCAGGCGCGTGGCGCTGCTCGGCACGATCTTCACCATGCAGGGCAGCCTGTGGGGCCAGCTCGAAGGCGTCGAGATCGTTAAGCCGAGGCCCGAGGAAATGGATTTCATCGGCAAGGCCTACCAACGCATTCTCGACACGCAGCAGGCCGATCCTGACGACGCTGCCGGCTTGCGCCGCATCGCCGCCGATCTGCAGCATCGCGACGGTGTGGCGGCGATCCTGCTCGCCGGCACCGATCTTGCCCTGATGTTCGACGAGGCCAATGCCGGATTTCCGGCGATCGATGTGGCGCGGCTGCACATCGAAGCGATCGTCGAACGGCTGGTGTAGAGCTCATCGGAGCGCGCCACTCCAGTGGCGCTCATGCAGTGTCGATATCACAAGATGCGCCACTGGAGTTGCTCACCGGCGTCGCCGACCGTCGAGGATGAAAACGGATACGTCCCGGTGAGGTTGTGTCATCCCGAGCACAGCGAGGGATCTTTGATCGGCGCTGCTAAAGATCCCTCGCTACGCTTGGGATGACACCGCAGTCGTTGGGCGTCTGATCTTGTTTCTTGTTAGTGGCGCGCTCCCTTAAACGTCAGAACGTTTGCCGCACCCCCACGATCTCGCCCAGGCAGCGGCCGACATGGTCGGCCGCGTCGGCCGGCAGTCCTTCGACCTCGATCTCGACCGAAAGCTGATCGGCGTCGACTTGGGCGAAGACGCGCGCGGGAATCAGCCCGCGCTTGGCCAGGAGCTCGAGCGCGCGCGGCAGGACGCCCGGCTCGGCATCGGCTTCGAAACAGTAGCGGATAGTGGACGGATTACGCTTGAGCGCGAGAACGGCGGACGATCGGGCGGGCATGGAACGACTGCCTGGCAAACGGACGAACAGCGACGAACCGGTCTGCAGTGCAAACCGGGGTGCTAATTCGCCGACCAAGGAGGTCCCTGCGGTCCATGGCCTCACTATAGCGCGAAACGTCCGTCGCACGCTACCCTCCGACGCCCATGAACCGCGGGAAGGAAACAAACATGCGCTCGGTGCCGATCTACGAGGTCCATGCCGTCAAGTACGCCCACCTGCCGCGCAAGGCCTGGGAAGTGCAGATCAACCCCGACCCGCACGATGCCGACTTCCCGATGGACTATTTCGTCTGGGTCGCGATCCCGCTCGACCGGGAAGGCAAGCGCGAGATCGGCGCCAAGCCGGTCGTGATCGACACCGGTTTCAACGCCCAGGTCGGCAAGAAGCGCGGCCGCGAGGTGAAGAAGAATCCGGCCGACCTGCTGGGCGAGCTGGGCATCGACGCGGACGAGGTGGAAGACGTGATCGTCACCCACCTGCACTACGACCACATCGGCAACTGGGACCGCTTCCCCAAGGCGCGCTTCCACCTGCAGGACAAGGAGATGCAGTTCGCCACCGGCCGGCACATGTGCAAGGGCACCTTCCGTCACGCCTACGAGTGCGACGACATCGTCGGCATGGTGCGCGCGCTCTACGGCCAGCGCGTGGTGTTCCATGACGGCGACGAGGAGATCCAGCCCGGCCTTTCGGTCCACCTGATCGGCGGTCACACGATGGGCATCCAGTCGGTGCGGGTGAACACGCGCAACGGTTGGCTGGTGCTGGCCTCGGACGCCTCGCATTATTTCTGGGGCGTGAACAACGACAAGCTGTTCTCGATCGTCTTCTCGGTGGCCGACATGCTGGCGGGCTACGACAAGCTGCGAAAGCTCGCCGAGGGCCGGACCGAGATGATCATCCCCGGTCACGATGCCGAGGTGACCAAGCGCTTCCCCGCGTCCGGCAAGGGGCTGGAGGGCGTCTGCGTGCGGCTCGACTGACCGCGCTACTTCCGAGCGACGATCAGGAGTGCCCGCATCGGCGCTTCGATTGGGCCTTCGCCATACTCGCGCGCGAGCGCCTTAGCCGCCGCGTCGGTTGCGGCCGCAAGGCCCTGTGGCGTGCGAGCCTCGATCTCGGCCCGCATGGGCGTGCCCTGGCAAAGGCCGATGGCCGCATCCCGCGGCGAAGGGACACGGCTCCGCAGCGTGACAACGTCGATGGTTAAGCGGTCGAATCCCGCTTCGGTCAGTTCCGCGCGAATGATCTTCTGGTCAGAATGTCCGTGCGGGGTGCGGGCCAGGAACTGGGGCGGATCCGACGGGAAGCGCACGGCCATGGCGTCGACCACGCAGCGCGTCATGGGATTGTCCGCGAGACTGCCCCAGATCGCGATCACCGCCCGGCCACCCGGCCGCAGCACGCGGTAAGCCTCGCGATAGCCCCGCACGCGATCGGGGAAGAACATCGCGCCGAACTGACACACGACCGCATCGAAGCTGGCGTCTCCGAAGGGCAGGGCGAGCGCATCGGCCTGGCGCAGCTCGACGC
>DATEID010000037.1:0-11220 GCA_035279245.1 Reyranella sp. | reverse complement strand
CTTGAGCGCGGCGCGATGCAGCGGCGATGTCTTGGCCTCCGGCGTGAGCAGGAAGGCCGTGCCGATCTGGGCGCCGGCCGCGCCGAGGGCGAGAGCTGCCGCGATGCCGCGGCCGTCGCCGATGCCGCCGGCGGCGATCAGCGGCACCTTCACGGCGTCCACGACCTGCGGCACCAGCGCCATCGTGCCGGCCTGGCGGCTAATGTCGTCGTTCAGGAACATGCCGCGATGTCCGCCTGCTTCCGCGCCCTGGGCGATGATCGCGCCGCAGCCCCGCTCCTCAAGCCAGCGCGCTTCCTCGGCACTGGTCGCCGAGCCGATCACGACGATGCCCGCTGCCTTCAGCCGCTGCATAAGCGCGGCGTCGGGCAGACCAAAATGGAAGCTCACGACTTTGGGCTTGTATTCCAGCACCACGTCGCACAGGGCCGCATCGAACGGCGCGCGCACCGGTCCGCCCGCGCCAGCATCGTCCGCCAGGCCGAGCTCGCGGTAGTAAGGCGCCAGTCGCTTGCGCCAGCCCGCCTCGCGCGCGGCGTCGGCAACCGGCGGCTTGTGGACGAAGAAGTTGAGGTTGATGGACCGGGCGGTCGCCTGTTGCACGAGCTGCAGTTCGGTACGAAGCGTTTCCGGCATCAGCATCGCCGCCGCGACGGCTCCCAGACCACCGGCCTCCGATACCGCGATCGCCATCGGCGTCGAGCTCGCACCGGCCATCGGCGCTTGCAGGATGGGATGATCGATGCCGAAAAGATCGAGCAGACGGCGGTCCTGCCACTTCATGTGACTCTCCTTGTCGAAGGCGTCGACCGTAGCGCTCTTGAGGTATCTGCAACAGCGATTTATTTTGATCGAGACCATCTGCTAAATTGATAAACGATGGATACCAAGGATCTTGCGACGTTCGCTACCGTCGCGCGCCTGGGCGGCATGAGCCGGGCTGCGCGCGCGCTCAACACGGTGCAGTCCAACGTGACGCAGCGCGTCCGCCGACTCGAAGAGGCGTTGGGCGTCAGCCTGTTCGAACGCAGCCGTCACGGCGCCAGGCTCACCGCCGCGGGCGAGCGGTTGATGCCCTATGCGGCGCGAGTCGATGCCCTGCTGGCCGAGGCGACTCGCGCCGCCCGCGACGACGGCGCGCCGCGCGGCACGCTGGCGATCGGCGCACTCGAGACGACGGCGGCCTTGCGCCTGTCGCCGCTCCTGGCCTCCTACGCGTCGGCCCATCCGCATGTCGACCTGGTGCTGCGCACCGGCACGACGGCCGAGATGATCGACCAGGTGCTCGACCGTACACTGGAAGGCGCCTTCGTGTGCGGGCCGGTTGCCCATCCCGAACTCGTCGCTGCCCCTGCCTTCGAGGAGGAACTCGCGCTCCTGAGCGCGCCGTCGAAAGCCTCGATGGACCGGATCCTGGTCCAGCCCGACTTGCGGCTCGTGATCCTGCGGGCCGGCTGTTCCTATCGCCAGCGCCTGGAGGAAGTGCTCGCGCGCCGTGGCATCGTCGGCTTGCGGCGCCTGGAGTTCGGCACGCTCGAGGCGATCCTCGGCGCGGTGTCGGCGGGCTTGGGGATCACGCTTCTGCCGCGAGCATTGATCGGTTCCGCGTGGCGAGGCGGCCGAATAGCGACGCACCGCCTGCCCAAGGTCGAGGCGCGCGTCCAGACCATCTTCGTCCGTCGCCGCGACATGCTATGTTCCAGCGCCCTTCTCGCTTTCCAGAAGCACGTCACGGGACGGAACAGCAAAAAGGATTGAAGCATGGATCTCTGGCAGCTCGACGCGACCGACCTGGCGCGCCTCATTCGCAACGGCCAGGCGTCGGCAGTCGAGGCAGTGGACTCGGTCCTGAAGCGCTTGCACAAGGTCAATCCGGCGATCAACGCCGTCGTGCGAGTGTACGAGGACGAGGCGCGCACCGCGGCGGAGACGGCGGACGCCGCGCGCGCTCGGGGCCACGCCCTGCCGTCGCTGCATGGCGTGCCGGTCACCGTCAAGATCAACGTCGACGTCGCCGGGCAGCCGACCGACAACGGCGTGGTCGCGCTCAAGGAGCTGATTGCCCGGGAGGACAGCCCCGTCGCGGCCAATCTCAAGCACGCCGGGGCGATCATCATCGGCCGTACCAATGCGCCGGCCTTCTCCATGCGCATCTTCAGCGACAACGCCCTGCATGGCCGCACGCTCAATCCGCGCGACCCCAGCGTCACGCCGGGCGGCTCGAGCGGCGGCGCGGGCGCCGCCACCGCGACCGGCATCGGCGCCATCGCGCATGGCAACGACATCGGCGGCTCGGTACGCATCCCGGCCTACTGCAACGGCGTGGTCGGGCTGCGTACCGGCTTTGCCCGCATCCCCTCCTTCAACCCGACCAGCGCCAACGTAGGACGGCCGGTCGGGGCCGTTCTCATGGCGGTGCAAGGCCCGCACACGCGGACGGTGCGTGATGCCCGGCTTGCCCTCGAGGTCATGGCGCGTGGTGACCGGCGCGACTGGCGCTGGAACGACGTGCCGATGCAGGGGCCGCCGCCGGCGCGTCCCATCAGGGTGGCGATCGTGCCCGAGTTCCCCGGCGCCAAGACGCACCCGGCGCAGGCCGCGGCCGTGCGCCTGGCCGGCAAGCATCTGCAGGCGGCAGGCTACGTCGTCGAGGAGATCCTGCCGCCCGACCTCGAACGCGGTGTCGAGCTCTGGCACATGATCTGCGTCACCGACGTCTTCGGCGGGCTGTGGCCGCAGATGCAGAAAATGGGCGATCCCGACGGCATCGCGGCGATGCGCGCCTGGCTGGAACTGCACAAGCCGGTCGACCTGCCGACCTACGTTTCGGCCCTGACCGAGCGCGAGGGCATGCTGTTTCGCTGGATGTCCTTCCTCCAGCAATGGCCGTTGATCATCCTGCCGACCCTGGCCGACCTGCCACCCAAGCAAGTGGCCGACGTCACCGTCGAGGGACAGAGGCAAGTGCTCGACTCGATGCGGCCGGCCCTGATCGCTCCCCTGCTCGGCCTGCCTGGCCTCGCCGTTCCCGTCGGCAGCCACGACAAGCTGCGCACGGGCGTGCAGATCATGGCCATGCGCAATCGCGAGGATCTCTGCCTCGATGCGGGCGAGGTGATCGAAGCGGCCGAAGGCGTCGTGACTCCGATCGACCCGGTACCGGCCTGACGCCGGCTACCTGTTGGGCACGGTGCGGAAGATGCAAGGCTCCACGCCGGGGCCGGACACGGCCGCCCGGCTCGACCACTCCCATAACGGCGTCCAGTACGTCGCGAGGAGTTCCGCTGCCGCCTTGGGATCGTCGACGATGTACCCGTACTCCTGCAGGTTCACCGGATACATGTTGTCCGAGCCGATATAGAAGGTCCGGTCGTCGACCATCCAGAACTTGGAATGATTGCCGATCGGATGGCCGTCCGGCCACGATGCATCCGGCCCGAAACGAAAAGGCGCGAGGTGAACGCGACTGCACAGCATCGCGTTCACCGGATCGGGTCCCCTCCTCATTTGGTAGCGCGACAATGGATCTTTGGCATAGATCCGACGCTGCACGGCATCGCGCAGATGCAGCGCGACGTCGGCCAGGCTCACATTGTTGGAGTAACTGCTGCCGCTGTCGCCGATCGCATTCAGATCGGACAGCACGATATAGATGTCGCCCTGCTGGCGTCGCAGGAAGTCGACGAGGCGATCGAACGTCGAGTCCGGGAAGAGCGTATCCGCCCGGGCGAGGTGAAAGCCAAGGTCCTGCTGGACGATGCGGATATCGTGCCGCGCCGTCGCAAGCGCGAGGTCGCGCGCCAGCTCGCTTTGGTTGGCGAAGTCCTTCGTGATGCCGGCGGCAAGCCGGCCGACCCCGAGGATCGGCAGCCCGCCTGGCGTTCTCGGCGAAGGCGGCAGCGGCTGTGGCGGCAAGCATTGGCCAATCGGCGCGATTGCGCCGGCCGGCAGGCTCGCCACCGATATCGCCGCGCCCTTGTCGAGATTGGCGCAGACATATTGCCAAAGCGCATCCGCGAAGTGCGCGGCGCTGGCCGCGGCCGGGCCGATCACCTGCATCGACAGATCGTGCACCGGATTGTCGATCAGATAGTCCTCGGACCAGAGGTTGTGACCGCCGACAAGGGCTTCGCGGCCGTCCACCGTGACGATTTTCGAGTGGTTCCACGAATAGCTGTCGCAATCCTCGAAGGCGATGCAGGAACGCATGGCCGCGACGCTGATCGACAGCCTCGATCCGCCGATGTCCGCGATTCCGGCCGTCAGGTTCTTGAGGAACGCGGGCACGTCGACGTCGCCGGTCGGATACTGGCCGATCAGGATACGCACCGAGATGATACGGCGACTGTAGGCCAGCGAGGCCAGCGCATCTTTTATGGCGCCCAGGAAGCGCGTATCGGGCGGCGGTTCCAGCAGGTTGATGTCGACACGTTGCCGGGCGCTCGCGATCAGATCGTGCAGACGCACGATCAGGGCATCGGAATGCCCGAAGCAGACCTTGCGCTTCGATCGCGTTCCCGGTAGCGGCCAGATCTCATGGCATGTGCCGCCGCCCGGGCAGTCGGGATCGCTCATGCAGCGCGGCAGACGTACATCGGCCTCGCAGTCGGTGCAGTCGAGCGGATAATAAGGGAGGTCCTTCGCCCTGTGCCCCCACCAGTTCGGGGTCTGGACGATCCAGTTGTCGGGCAGCTTGTTGCCCGAGGTCAGATCGTAGGTGATGCCGGCAAAGGCATGATGGACGTCGCTGCGGGCCAGCTCTTCCTGGAGCTGCTCCAGCAGCGGCACGTTCGACGCCGGATCGGGCACATGGATGCCGCGATCGTGGATGACGGTGGGAATGGGCGTGGCCGCATCGAGGGCGCCGACATAGCGCACCGCGAGATGGCGCGGGATCGCGGTGTTCGGAATCACGCCGCCGCAGGCCGCCAGTATGCCGACAACGAATCCGATCAGCCCGAAGGCAAAAATCCTGCCGACAGACATGGACAGCCATCCGCTCCCTTCTCAAACTGCGGCGGAGGCAGCAACGCCAAGACCGCATCGAGGTTCCATAGCATGACCGAAGCCCTGTTGCAGACGACGGTGGTGGGTTCGTATCCCCAGCCCGATTGGCTGGTAAATCGGGACATGCTGAGCAAGGTCGTGCCGCGCACGCGCATGCGGGAGATCTGGCGCGTCGAGGAGCCGTTTTTGCAGCAGGCGCAGGACGACGCCACGCTCCTGGCGATCCGCGACATGGAAAGAGCCGGCCTCGATATCATCACCGACGGCGAGATGCGGCGAGAGAGCTATTCCAACCACTTTGCGACGGCACTCCAGGGAGTCGATGCCGATCATCCGGCCGAGATCGTGAGCCGCACCGGGCACAAGACACCGGTGCCCCGAGTCGTCGGCAAGATCAGGCGGGTACGGCCGGTGGAAGTGCGCGACGTGCAGTTCCTGCGGGCCAACACCGCCAAGCCGATCAAGATCACTCTGCCCGGCCCTTTCACCATGGGTCAGCAGGTGAAGGACGAGCATTACTGCGATGCCGAAGCGATGTGCATGGACTACGCCGAGGCGGTGAACGAGGAAGTGCACGATCTCGTAAAGGCCGGCGCCGATGTGATCCAGCTCGACGAGCCGTGGCTGCGGAACAATCCGGAAGAAGCGAAGCGTTACGCCGTCAAGGCGATCAACCGCGCGCTCCAGGGGCTCACCGTCCCCACGGTCGTGCATCTCTGCTTCGGCTACGCCGCGGTCGTGCCGGGGTCCAGCAAGCCCACCGGCTATTCCTTCCTGCCGCAGCTCGCCGACACCATCGCGCAGCAGATCTCGATCGAGTCGGCCCAGCCCCGCATCGATCTCGGTGTACTGAAGGATCTGGCGCCGAAGAAGGTCATGCTTGGCGTCATCGACCTCAACGATCCCGACGTCGAGACGCCCCAGAAGATCGCCGATCGCATACGGGCCGGGCTGAAATATCTGCCACCCGACAAGCTTCTGCCCGCACCCGATTGCGGCATGAAATACCTTCCGCGCGCGACGGCGTTTGGCAAGCTGAAGGCCCTGGTCGAAGGCGCAGCGCTCGTCCGCCGCGAGCTCGGCTGATCTTTCAGCGCGCCGTCACGCTGCCGTCGGGATTGGCAGTGACGGTGTGGTTGACGCCGTTTCGCTTCGCTTCGCCCGTCCATTTGCCGTCGGGGCCACGGTGTAGATCGTGGATTCCGGAGTAGCCCTGGGATTGCAGACGGGCGGTAACGCCCGCGGCACCGGCGCTGGTGGTTTGGCTGGTAGATGTCGGCCCTTTCGGCATTGTCTGCGCGTCCGCCGCTGAGGCGGCAAGAATCAAAGCGGCAATCGACGCGAAACAGGTGACATTCTGGTTGCTCATTGGGCCGAGACCCTGCCGCTTCGGTCGACGGTGACCTGGACGTGGGTGTTGCCCCGCATGGCTTGCCCGTGCCAGAGCCCGTCGCCGCCCTTCGCCAGCCCCTGCACATCCTTGTAGCCGTCGCGTTCGATCGCCTTCTTCGCCGTCAAGGCCGGGCCGCTCAAAGACTCACCCGTCGCCTTTGCCGAGTTCGGCGGCGACGTTGTCGGCGTCCCGCTCGCTGGCGTATTGACCGACGACGAAGAGCTTTGGGCCACAGCCGCTCCGCCCGCCGCCGCGAGGATCGCCAAGCTCAAAAGGATGCGCTTCATGCTGATTTCTCCGCTGTTTGGCGCCATCCATCCAACGTCCGGCTCGCAGAGCACGTTGCCGGCGCATTCTTGCTTTGCCCCGGTTTGGCCACCGGCGTAGCGTGGCGGCAAGACAAGCGGGGAAACGAACGCGTGGCATACGACTATATCATCGTCGGCGGCGGCTCGGCGGGCTCGGTGCTCGCCAACCGGCTGTCGGCGCGCAGCGCCAACAAGGTGCTCGTCTGCGAGGCCGGTCAGGACACGCCGCCCGGCCGGGAGCCTCCGGAGATCCGCGACTCCTATTCCGGCACGGCCTATTTCGATCCCCGCTTCCATTGGACGGAGCTGAAGGTCCACACCCAGGTCGTGTCGCACAACAATCCCGACGAGAATCGGCCACCGCTGCGCAAATACGAGCAGGCGCGAGTGCTGGGCGGTGGGTCCTCGATCAACGGCCAGATGGCCAATCGCGGCGCGCCGACCGACTATCGGGAGTGGGTCGAACGGGGTGCCGAGGGCTGGGGCTGGGACGAGGTGCTGCCCTACTTCAAGAAGGTCGAGCGCGACCTCGATTACGACGGGCCTTGGCATGGCAAGGACGGGCGCATTCCCGTTCGCCGCATCCCGGTCGAGCACTGGACCAAGTACGCACAGGCTGTCGGCGAGGCCTGCAAGCTTTCGGGGATGACGTTCCTGCCCGACCAGAACGGCGAGTTCGTCGACGGCTACTTCCCGGTCACCCACTCCAATGCCGAGGAGCAGCGTGTCTCGGCGGCGATGGGTTATCTCGATGCCGAGACCCGCAAGCGCGGCAACCTGACGATATCGACCAATACGCAAGTCAAGGCGCTGCAGTTCGACGGCACGCGCTGCGTGGGCGTCACCGCCAGGGTCGATGGCAAGGAAGTGGAGTTCAAGGGGCGTGAAGTGATCCTGTCGTCCGGCGCGATCCATTCGCCGGCGCACCTGCTGCGCGCCGGCATCGGCCCGGTCGGACATCTCAAGGACATGGGCATTCCCGTCGTGGCCGCCCTGCCGGGCGTCGGCCAGCGGCTGATGGATCATCCGTCGATCTCACTCTCGTCCTTCATCCGCCGCGGGGCCCGCGTGAATGCGCATACGCGGCGGCACATCCATGTCGGCATTCGCTATTCGTCCGGCCTGCCAGGCGTCCCCAAGGGAGACATGTTCGTCGCCGTGGTGAACAAGTCGGCCTGGCACGCCGTCGGCGAACAGATCGCCTCGTTGCTCACCTTCATCAACCGGACCTACTCCGAGACCGGCCAGGTGAAGCTCAATTCCCGGGACTGGCGCGCAGAGCCGACCGTCGAGTTCAATCTCCTGTCGGACAAGCGCGATCTCGATCGCCTGATGATGGGCTTCCGCAAGATGGCGGCGCTGCAGGTGACCCCACCGTTGAAAGCCGTGACCGACAATCCCTTCCCCGCCTCCTACTCCGACCGCGTACGCAAGATCGGCGTGGTGAACGCCAGGAACAAGTTCCTGACCGGCGTCGTGGCGAAGCTGCTCGACGGCCCGGCCGCCTTGCGGCGCTACATGATCGAGACCTTCGTCGTCGAAGGCTTCACCTTCCACCAGGTAATGACGGACGACGAGGCGCTCGAGGCCTTCGTCCGCAAGGCGGCGATCGGCGTATGGCACGCCTCCTGCACCTGCCGCATGGGACGGCCGGACGATCCGATGTCCGTGGTGGACACGCAGGGCCGCGTGAAGGGCGTCCAAGGCCTGCGCGTCGTCGATGCATCGGTCTTTCCGATCGTGCCCTGCGCGAACACCAATTTTCCGACGCTGATGACGGCCGAGAAGATCTCGGACGCCATCCTGGCGAGCCGATAGCGAGACACGATGTCTGTTGAGCTGGGCAGCGGCGAGCACCGTTACCGCGTGGTCGAGAATTGGGCCAAGCTGCCCGACGGCTGGGAGTTCCGCGACGTGGCCGCGGTTGCCGTCGACAGCAAGGACCGCGTCTATGTCTTCAATCGCGGCCGACATCCGATGATGGTGTTCGACCGCGACGGCAATTTCCTGCGCTCCTGGGGCGAAGGCCTGTTCGGCCGGGCGCATGGCCTGCATATCGACCAGGACGACGTTCTCTATTGCACGGACGACGGCGACCACACGGTCCGCAAGATCACGGCCGAAGGAAGGGTGCTGCTCGCCATCGGCGTGCCGAACGAGCCCGCGCCGTTCATGAGCGGCAGGCCCTTCAACCGCTGCACCCATACCGCGCTCTCACCAAAGGGCGAGATCTACGTCTCCGACGGCTACGGCAACTCGCGCATCCACAAATATTCCCCGGACGGCAAGCATCTGATGTGTTGGGGCACGACCGGGACCGACCCTGGCCAGTTCAACATTCCCCACAACATCGCCACCGACGCCGACGGCTGGGTCTATGTCGCCGACCGCGAGAACCACCGCGTGCAGGTGTTCGACGGCAACGGCAAGTACGAAGCGCAGTGGAACAACCTCCATCGGCCCTGCGCGCTCTACTGCTGCGGCGGCTCGGCCGACCGGCTGCGTTTCGTTGTCGGCGAATTGGGGCCCGGCATGCCTGTCAACGCACGGCATTCCAATCTCGGGCCGCGGCTCAGCATCGTCGACAGGACGGGCAAGCTCGTCGCACGACTGGGTGGAGAGGATGGCCCCGGCCAGGAGACGGGCCGCTTCCTGGCGCCGCACGGCCTTGCCGTCGACTCGCGCGGCGACATCTATGTCGGCGAGGTAAGCTATACCAACTGGGGCAATACCTTCCCCGGCACACCGACGCCGAAATATCTGCGTTCGCTTCAGAAGCTCGAGAAGGTGGCGTGATGCGCGGCGACGACCGGCTGCATCTGATCGGCAGCGTTCCGCTCGACAACAGCGAGCAGGTCTTCCGCCGGCTGGCGGCGGAGCTCGGCCCCTATCTGCGACGGATGCCGGACGGCGAGACCGGCGAGCGCTCCCGCTGGGTCTATTTCCAGCGGCAAATGCTGGTCGACCATCCCGCGATGGAGATCGACCCGACCGTGCCGCCTTACAAGTTCATCCAATGGGACGGCAAGGTCCTGCGCGAGATCGAGCAGGTGCGCTTCAGGCTCGGCGTCGATCCCGAGAAGGTCATCTTCGAGACCGGCTATGACAAGGCGGCCCTCGCCTCCTGGGAGGTGTTCCAGCGCTTGCGCCACGCGGGCGTCATCGCCCGGCACGTCCGTTTCCAGGTGTGTCTGCCGACGCCAATGGCGAGCGGCTACCTCTATGTCAGCCGGCCGGCGCGCGAAGCGTATTTCGATGTCTATGAGCGGGCGCTGAAAGCGGCGCTGGCCAACATCGTGGCCGCCATTCCCGCTGCCGACCTCGCGGTCCAGTGGGATGTCTGCCAGGAGGTCCTGGTGTTCGAGGACTACTTCGAGCACCGACCGCTTCACTACAAGAAGCAGATCTTCGACATGCTGGGCCGGCTGGGCGATTCGGTGCCGGCCGAGGTCGAGATGGGATACCATCTCTGCTACGGCTCGCCGCGCGACGAGCATCTGGTGCAGCCCAAGGACGCGGCGATCCTCGTCGAGATGATGAATGGCATCGCGTCTGCCACCGGCCGGCGGATCGACTTCTTCCATATCCCGGTGCCGAAGGGACGGACCGACGAAGCCTATTATGGGCCGCTCGAGAAATGGCGCCGCCCACAGGGGACCCGGCTCTATCTCGGCCTGCTGCATCATGACGACGAGGCCGGCGACAGGGCGCGCATCGCCGTCGCCCGGCGGTTTGTCGACGATTTCGGACTCTCCGCTGAATGTGGCTGGGGGCGAACCGAGCCGGGCCGGCTGCCTGGCCTTCTCAAAGGACATCGCGTAGCGGCGGAGGGATGGTGATGGTTGAGCGTATTCTGGTGGTCGGTCCGAAGGATTGCCTGGCGATGGTCGACGATCTCGCGCCCAAGGGGTTCGAGATCGTGAAGGCGTTGCACAATTCGCCTGAACAAAAATCGGCCCTGCCCGGCGCCCATTACTTCGTCGGCTTCGTGCAACAGTACGTGACGGCACAGCTCTACAAGGAAGCGCCGCATCTCAAGCTGGTCCAGATGCTGAGCGCCGGCTACGACAAGGCCGATCTCGACGCGGCGCGAAAGAGCAAGGTGCCACTCTGCAACAACGGTGGCGCCAACTCCGTCGCCGTCTCCGAGCATGCCCTGCTCCTGATGCTGGCCGTGTCGCGCCGGCTGATCACCCAGCATGCCAATGTCACCGCCGGCCGCTGGCATGGCAATGCGCCGCCGACGGTCCATGAACTGCGCAACAAGGTGCTGGGCATCATCGGGCTCGGCACGATCGGCAAGAAGGTCGCCCGGCTCGCCCTCGCCTTCGGCATGCAGGTCCACTACTACGACATCGCCCGCCTCAGGGAGGAACAGGAAGACGCGCTCGGCGTGCGCTTCCGCCTGCTGCCGGAGATCCTGCGCGGCTCCGACATCGTGTCCCTGCACGTTCCATTGAACGACTCCACGCATCACATGATCGGCGCACCCGAGCTTGCCGTGATGAAGAA
>DATEID010000036.1:0-7035 GCA_035279245.1 Reyranella sp. | reverse complement strand
CTCGGTGGCGCTGCCCAAGAGCATCGGTGTGCCGGTCGGTACGGTGACCCTGGACGATTTCGCCAAGACCGACCTCATCATCTTCTTCGGCCAGAACGTCGCCACCTCGAGCCCGCGGATGCTGCACGACCTGCAGGACGCAAGCCGACGCGGCGTGCCGATCATCACCTTCAATCCCCTGCGCGAACGCGGCCTCGAGCGTTTCACCAATCCCCAGGCGCCGATCGAGATGCTCACCGGTTCCTCCACACGCATCACCTCGCAGTATCTGCAGGTGATGCCGGGCGGCGATCTCGCGGCCATCTCCGGCATCTGCAAGGCGCTGATCGAGGCCGACGCGCTCGACCACGCGTTCATCGCCGAGCATACCCATGGCTTCGAGGCCTTCGCCGACAAGATGCGGGAGCTTTCGTGGGACCTGATCGAATCGAAGTCCAGCCTGACCCGCGAGTCGCTCGAAGAGGTCGCCTCGGCCTACGCCGCCTCGCAATGCTGCCTCGGCATCTACGGCATGGGCGTCACGCAGCATCGCAACGGCGTCGAGAACGTGCAGATGATCGTCAATCTGCTCCTGCTGCGCGGCAATATCGGCAAGCCCGGTGCTGGCATCTGCCCCGTGCGCGGGCACTCGAACGTGCAGGGCCAGCGGACGGTGGGCATCACCGAGAAGCCCGAGCTCGTGCCCAACGACAAGCTGCGCGAACTCTACGGCTTCGAGCCGCCGCAGAAGAAAGGCCTGAATACGGTGGAGGCCTGCGAGGGCATCCTGAACGGCACGGTGCGCGCCTTTGTGAGCCTCGGCGGCAACTTCGTCCGCGCCGTGCCCGATCATGGGCGCATCGAGCCGGCGTGGCGGCGGCAGCGGCTCACGGTCCAGATACTCACCAAGCTCAACCGTCTCTGCCTTATCCACGGCGAGGTCTCGTACATCCTGCCATGCCTTGGCCGCATCGAGATCGATCGCCAAGCAACCGGTCCACAGGCGCTGTCGACCGAGGACAGCACCGCTTGCATCCACGGCACGCGGGGCCAGGTCGAGCCGGCAAGCCCGCACCTCCTGTCGGAGGTCCGCATCGTCGCCGAGCTCGCGAAAGCCTCTCTCGCCGATCCGCATGTCGACTGGGATCGGTGGGTGGGCGACTACAGCGTGATCCGCGATGCCATCGAGCGCACCTATCCCAAACGGTTCCACGATTTCAACAAGCGCATGTTCCAGCCCGGCGGCTTCCATCGGCCGCTGGCCGCGAGGGAGCGCAAATGGAACACAGAGACCGGCAAGGCGAACTTCATCGTGCCCGAGGGCCTGTCGGCCGATCCGGACGTCGAGCAGAACGACCCGCAGGTGCTGCGGCTGTTCACCCTGCGCAGCAACGGCCAGTTCAATACGACCATCTACAGCCACGACGACCGCTTCCGCGGCATCTACGGCACGCGGCGCGTGATCCTGATGCATCGTGACGACGTGCAGCGCCTGGGCCTCGCAGAGGGCGATATCGTGACCGTGACATGCGCCGCGGCGCGGGACGGAGAGTCAGCACGCCAGGTGCATGACCTGCGCGTCACGCCCTATAACGTGCCCAAAGGGGCATGCGCGGGATACTATCCCGAATGCAATCCGCTGGTTCCGCTGTGGCACCACGCCAAGGGAAGCAAGGTTCCGGCCGTAAAATCGATCCCGGTGCGCCTGTCGAAGGAGTCGCAGCAGGCGCGAAACGATCGTATGGGCTGACCGCGGTCCTGGGCGCCGGATTGGGTCGCCCCGCCAAGTCACGGTCACAGGCAACCCCGCCCCGCTGGAGGACGTTGCGTCCCTGACGCACCGCAACATCAGCGAAGGAAGTGGCCATGAGCAGGGTCGATTTGCGCCGTCGGCGCTTCTTTGGCACGGCCGCCGTTTGCGGGTTCGCGCCCGCGTTGCCGGTCCTGGCGGACGAACGCGGCAAAGGCCTCGGCACCACCGCGGAATCCGAGGCGTCCGTTCCTCCGACCGAGGATCTGATGCGCGAGCATGGGGTACTGCGCCGCGTCCTTCTCATCTACGAAGCGGGCAGCCGCCGGCTGGGCCAGGGCGAGGACATGGAGTCCTCGGTCTTCGTGCAGGCGGCCGAGACGATGCGCGATTTCATCCACGGCTATCACGAGAAGCTCGAGGAGGACTACCTTTTCCCGCACTTCAAGAAGGCGGGTCGCATGGTACCCCTCGTCGATGTGCTGATCGCACAGCATGCGGCGGGCCGGAAGCTTACAGAGAATATCCTGCAGATCGCGCCCACTGCACGCACCGACAGTGGGCGACGCAAGAGCATGATCGATGCCATGCAGGCGTCGATCGTGCTCTACCAGCCGCATGCGGCGCGGGAAGATACGGACATCTTTCCAACGGTGCGCAGCCTCGTTACGCCGAGCGAGTTCGATGGCCTGGGCGAGACGTTCGAGAAGGAGGAGAAGTCGAAGTTCGGCGCCGATGGCTTCGAGAAGGTGGTGAAGGCCGTCAGCGGGATCGAGAAGCGCATCGGCACAGACGACCTCAGCAAATACACACCCAAGATCTGAGCGATCAGCCGCGATAGTGGCATGCCACCCAGTGGCCCGGGCGGCTCTCGCGCAACTCGGGATCGCGCTGCGCACAGTCAGGCCGCGCGATAGGGCAACGGGTGTGGAAATGGCAGCCCGAGGGCGGATGGATCGGACTGGGCACATCGCCGCGCAGCATGATGCGCTTGCGCGTCACAGTCGGATCGGGAATGGGGACGGCCGACAGAAGGGCCTCCGTATAAGGATGCAGCGGCCTGTCGTAAAGGTCGCGCGACGGCGCGATCTCGACCACCCGTCCAAGATACATCACGGCAACGCGGGTAGAGATATGCTCGACCACGCTGAGATCGTGCGCAATGAAAAGATAGGTGAGCCCGAACTTCGCCTGCAGATCCTCCAGGAGATTGATGACCTGCGCCTGGATCGACACGTCCAGTGCCGAGACCGGCTCGTCGCAAACGACCAGCTTGGGGTCCACGGCAAGCGCGCGCGCGATACCCACGCGCTGGCGCTGGCCGCCCGAGAATTCGTGCGGGAAGCGGCGCATGTGATCCGCCTGGAGACCGACGGTCTCGAGGAGTTCGACGACGCGCTCCTCGAGTTGACGCCGTGATTTGGCAAGCTTGTGGATTTGCAGGGCCTCTCCGATGATCGCACCCACGGTCAGCCGTGGATTGAGCGAGGCGTAGGGATCCTGGAAGATGATCTGCATGTCGCGGCGCAAGCCACGCAGCGCATCGCCGTCCAGGCGCGTAACGTCGGATCCCCGGAACCACACTTCCCCCGAGGTCGGTTCGATCAGCCGCAGAATGCAACGGCCAGTAGTCGACTTGCCGCAACCCGACTCGCCCACGAGCCCCAGCGTCTCGCCCTTGCCGATGTCGAAGCTCACGCCATCGACGGCATGCACTCGCTCGACCTCGCGTGCGAAGACACCGCCCTTTACCGCGAAGTGCTTGCGCAGGGTCTTGACGGAAAGGAGCGTCTCGCCGCCGCTCACAACACGCACCGCACGAAATGACCCGGTCCCACCTGCTTGAGCGGCGGCATGGCTTGGCGGCAGATGTCGGTCGCGAAGCGGCAGCGCTGCGCGAAGCGGCAACCGGGCGGCGGATCGAGCAGGCTTGGCACCGTGCCGGGGATCGCCTCCAGCCGCTCCTTGTGCTCGGCGGCGCGATCGACACGGGGAATGGAGCGGATCAGGCCCTGGGTATAGGGATGGTGCGGATTGCCGAACAGGGCGGCGACGGGCGCCTCCTCGACCACGTTGCCGGCGTACATCACGACGACCCGCTGGCAGGTCTCGGCCACCACCCCCATGGCATGGGTGATCAGCATGATCGCCATCCCGAAGCGATCCTTCATCTCCTGCATGAGCTCCAGGATCTGCGCCTGGATGGTGACATCGAGCGCCGTCGTCGGCTCGTCGGCGATCAGGAGCTTGGGACGGCAGGAAAGCGCCAACGCGATCATGACACGCTGGCGCATTCCGCCGGAGAACTGGTGCGGATAATCGTGCACGCGCGCCTTCGCATTGGGGATGTTGACCAGCGACAGCATCTCGATCGCCCGATCGATGGCCTGCCGGCGAGTCAGCTTCTCGTGCTCGCGCAGCACCTCGGCGATCTGCGCCCCAACGCTGTAGACCGGGTTGAGGGAGGTCATGGGCTCCTGGAAGACGATGGCGATCTCGCTCGCCCGGATCTTGTCCATCTCCGCCGGACTCAACGGCAGGAGATCGCGGCCCCGCCACAAGATCTGACCGCCCTCGAACCGGCCCGGCGGCATGTCGATCAGCTTCAGGATGGAGCGGGCTGTCACCGTCTTGCCGCACCCAGACTCCCCCACCACGCCGACCGTCTCGCTGCGCTCGATCCTGAGATCGACGCCGTCCACGGCGCGCACCATGCCGTCGTCGGTGGCGAACCAGGTCTTCAGCCCACGGATTTCCAGAAGCGAATCGGCCATGCGGTTCTACAGCACGCGCCGGGGGTCGAGGGCATCGCGCAGGCCGTCACCGATGAAGTTGATGGACAGCACGGTCAGGAAGATCGCGGCGCCCGCGAACAGAGCCCAGTGCGGCGCCACGTCGAGCGTATCCTTGGCATCGAACAGCACCCGCCCCCAGGTCGGTATGTCCGGCGGGAAGCCCAGCCCCAGGAACGAAAGCGTCGATTCGGCAATGATCGCGTTGGCAACGTCGATCGTGCCGGCAACGATCACCGGACCCAGCGCATTGGGCAGGATGTGGCGCACGACCTGACGCATCTTCGAGGCGCCCAGCGCCCGCGCCGCCTCGATGAATTCCTTCTCGCGGATCGACAGGATCTGGGCGCGGACCAGACGGGCCACCTGCATCCAGCGCAAGCCGCCGATCACCACCACGACCATGACGAAAATCCCGCCTTGGGTGCCGAGCACGCTCGTCAGCGCGCCACGGAAGAGATAGATGATCAACAGCAGCAGCGGCAGTTGCGGCAGCGACAGGAAGAGGTCGGCCAGCCACATCAGGGCGGCATCGACGCTGCCGCGCGACATGCCCGCGATCGCTCCCACCAGAACACCGACCACGGCCGCCACCAGCATCGCGCAAAGTCCGACTGCGATGGAGATCTTGCCGCCATAGAGCAGCCGCGCCAGAATGTCCTGCCCGAGATCGTCGGTGCCGAGCGGATGCGTCCAGGACGGTCCGGCCAACTGGGCGGCAAAGTCGATCTCGTTGATCGGCACCCGCCAGACGAGCGGCCCAAACAGCACCGCCAGGATAATGGCCAGCAGCACGACCGTGCTCGCCATCGCGAGCTTGTGGCGACGGAAGCGCCGCCAGGCCTCGAGGCCCGGCGAGACACGCACCTTCCTTGCCGGCTTGGCCGCGATGGCCCCGCCAGTCGGCGCTTCAACGGTAAGCGATGCGTGGGTCGAGCCAGCCATAAAGGATATCGGCGACAAGGTTGAAAAGGACGACGAGACAGGCAAAGACGAAGGTGACCGCCATCACGACGGGCGTGTCGTTGGAGAGCATGGCCGAGATCAGCAGGGAGCCGATGCCGGGCACCCGGAAGATCTGTTCGGTGACGATGGCGCCGCCGAACACGATCGGCATCTGCAAGGCGACGAGGGTGACGACCGGAATGAGCGCCGTCCGCACTACATGCCTCAGGATCACCTTGCGTTCGCCGATGCCTTTGGACCGCGCGGTCGTGACATAGTCCAGCCGCACGACATCGAGCACCGACGAGCGTACGTAACGCACCAGCGATGCTCCCTGGAAGAGGCCGAGCACGGCCACGGGCATGATCGACTGCTTTACTTCCTCGACAAGCCATTGCCATCCCGTAGCGGTCAGGTCGGATCGATAGACCATCGGCAACCAGTCGAGCTTCACCGAGAACAGCAGGATCAGCAGGAGGCCGGTAAAGAAGGTCGGCAGGGAGAAGCCAATGAACGCCAGCGTGTTGGCGATCTGGTCGAAGATCGAATAGGGCCTCGTGCCCGCCAGCACACCGACCGGCAGCGCGATCACGACGGCCAGGATCTGCGCCGCGCCGATCACGATCAGCGTGGTCGGCAGTCGCTGGAGGATCAGCGCAGCGACGTCCATGCGGCTCGCGAACGAGAAACCCCAGTCGCCGTGCAGCATCGCGACGAACCAGTGCACGTAGCGGGTCCAGACTGGATCATCGAGACCGAACTTGGCCCGCAATGCCGCTGCCACCTCCGGAGGGATGGCGGGATTGCTGGCCAGCTCGCCGAACGGATCGCCTGGCGCGAGCGCCAGGACGGTGAACAGCACGAGGCTGATGCCGAGCAGGCTCGGAATCGCGATCAGCAGGCGTCGGATCAGGTATTGCCGGGACAATTGACGCTCTCCACAGCCGGCGTCACGCCTCCTTGTACCAGTCCTGGATCGCCCAGGTATTGTTGTCCCAGCCGCTGATCTCGGCCGTGAGCTTCGAGTTCATGGCCACGACGCCCGGCCGGGCCACCACGGGGATCACGACATAGTTGTCGATCACCAGATCGTTGGCCTTGATGAACATGGCGGCGCGCTTCACCGGATCTATCTCGACCTCGGCTGCCTTGTAGTTGTCGTCGTATTCCTGGCTCCGCCAGCGCGTGACGTTGCGACCCTGCCACTTGTTCGCCTTGGTCGCGACCTCCCACGAGCAGAACTGATTCATGAACAGCTCGGGGTCAGGCTGCGTCATGGTCGTCGTGTACATCTGCAGGTCGGTGTAGAAGTGCGTGTAGGTGTCGGGATTGGCGACATCAGACGAGAAGAACACCGACGCCGTCACCGCCTTAACCTCGATCTCGATACCCGCTTTCTGGCAGGCCTGCTTGACGATCGCCTGCGTCTTCTGGCGCGGTTGGTTGATCGAGGTCTGGTAAACGTACTTCAGCCGCTTGCCATCCTTCTCGCGAACGCCATCCGAGCCCTTCTTCCATCCGGCCTTCTCGAGGATCGCCGCCGCCTTCTCGATGTTGAACTCGTAGTGA
>DATEID010000035.1:0-4356 GCA_035279245.1 Reyranella sp. | reverse complement strand
GAAGAGCTGGGACGAGTTCGTGCGCTGCCTGCCCAAGATGTGGACGCAGGAGACCTTCTCCTATCAGGGCGAGTTCTGGTCGATGCCCGAGCGCACCATCCTGCCCAAGCCCTACCAGAAGCCGCATCCGCCGATGTGGGTCGCGGTCACCAGCCCGGGCACGGAGATCGACGCCGCCGATCGTGGTCTCGGCAGCCTCGGCCTGTCCTTCGCGGGCTTCGAGGAGCAGGAGAAGAAGATCAAGGAGTACCGTCGGCGCATCAAGCAATGCGAGCCGGTCGGCGCGTTCGTGAACGAGCAGGTGGCGACGACCAACTTCCTGTTCTGCCACGAGGACGAGAAGACCGGCGTCGAGACGGGCAAGAAGCTCGGCAATACGTTCAACTACCTCGCCACGCAGCTCATCTCCACGCGCGAGGTCTATTCGTCGCCGTCCTACCAGTCGCTGGGCCTGCTGCCGGCGCTGCGCCGCGCCGCCACCGGCCCGGATGCCTCTGAGCAGCAGACCGAAGGCATGGCCTACGGCGATCCCGCCCGCATCATCCGCGCGGTGAAGAAATGGGAGTCGCTGGGCGTCGACTGCATCAACTTCATCCTGAACGCCAACGAAGTGGTGCCGCAGGACCAGGTGATGGCGAGCCTGCGACTGTTCGCCAAGGAAGTGATGCCGGTCTTCGCCAAGAAGCCGGCCGATGTTGCAGCCGCGGCGGAGTAGGACCATGCCTCTTTACGGAACGCTCGATCTTACCCGCTCGCCCGCGGCCCTGCCGACGCTCGCCAACCTCGACACCGAGGCCTGGACCCTGCCCAAGGCCGAGATGCTGCAGCTCCTGGTCGAGGTGCCGCGCGCCTCGACCGACGGCCTGCTGCCGAAGGCGATGCATCCGGCGCTGCCGTCCTATGTGATCATCGCCGTCACGCGCTATTCCGAGAGTCCCGTCGGCCCCTTCAATCTCGCGGTGCTGCGACTCGGCAGCCGGGCCGGCGCTCATCCGCGCGGCTTCCTGCTGGGTGCGGTCGCGAGCAGCGAGGCAGCGGCAAAGGAGTTGCGCGGGCGCTGGGGCCTTCCGGTCGAAGCGGGCGAGGTGAAGTTCCTGCGCCGGCACGACCGCGTCATGGGCACCGTGAAGAAGGACGGCAAGACGATCCTCGACGGCGCGCTGGTCAATCCGCAGCCGGTTGCGGGGAGCGACGTGCAGTACATCAACTGGGTGACGGCGGCGAACGCGCCACTCGACGGCCAGACGCAGCCGATCCTGATCCAGGTCGATCCCAAGTACACCTTCTACAAGGCCGATCGCGGCATGCCGCGGGTCGACACCTTCGACCCTGCCGCCTGGAACGCGCCCGGCCTGCGGCTTGCCGATCCGATCATCGCCACCTGCTGCACCGTCGACACCGACTTGCCGCGCATCCGCTTCGTGATGGATCCGCTCAAACCTGTCTTCCAGGGCACGCGCCGGATCCGCGAATCGCGGGCCGATGAATAGCGGCGGTCTCGCAGAGCATCTGCGATAGAGTTTCGTAATACGATATTGCGAGGAGCAAAACGAAGCATATAGTTCCGGTATACGAAAGATTTGCAGGGAGGCGTTACCATGAGCGTAGCAACGGCCCTGTCGGGCCCGTTACCGGAAGCCGAACACCGCGCACAACTCCGCAAGGCGGTGATCGCCAGTGCCATCGGCACCACCATCGAATGGTATGATTTTCTCCTCTACAGCACCGTGACCGGCCTGGTTTTCGGCAAGCTGTTCTTCCCTCATTCCGATCCCTTGGTCGGCGTTCTCGAGGCCTTCGCGGTCTACACGGTCGGCTTCATCGCCCGACCGATCGGCGGTGCGCTGTTCGGCCATTTCGGCGACCGCATCGGCCGCAAGGCGACCTTGATCGCCACCCTGCTGATCACCGGACTTGCGACATTCGCCGTGGGCTTCGTCCCGGGCTACGACACGATCGGCATCTGGGGTGCGGTCATCCTGACGATCATCCGCTTCATCCAGGGTATCGGCGTCGGTGGCGAATGGGGCGGTTCGGTCCTGCTGTCCATGGAATGGGCGCGCACCAACAAGCATCGCGGCTTCATCACCTCGTGGCCGCAGCTCGGCGGACCGGCGGGCCTTCTGTTGGCCAATATCGCCGTGCTGGCCTTCAGCGCGATCTCGGGCGATCAGTTCCTGGTCTGGGGCTGGCGCATCCCCTTCATGCTGAGCATCATCATGGTCGGGGTCGGGCTCTATATCCGGCTCGGCATCCTCGAGACACCGGCCTTCCGCAAGATCCTCGACGAACAGCGCGTGGAGCGCGCGCCGGTGATCGAGGTGATGAAGCGGCAGCCCAGGCAGGTCTTCCTGGCGATGTTCGCGCGCACCGCCGAGCAGGCCCCGGCTTACATCTATCTCGCCTTCGTGTTCGCCTATGGCACGCAGGTGCTGCACCAGCCGCGCGATTTCCTGCTGACGGCGCTGATCACCGCCGGCGTGATATCGCTCTTCACCATCCCGATCTCCGGCGCGCTGTCCGACCGTTACGGGCGCAAGCGCATCTACCTCATCGGGTCGGTGCTCACCGGCATCTTCGGCTTCGTCTACTTCGCGATGCTGGACACGATGGTCCCCGGCTGGATCTTCCTCGGCATCATCCTGTCCTTCGTCCCGCACGATTTGATGTACGGGCCGCAGGCGGCGCTGATCGCCGAAGGCTTCACGCCGCGCCTGCGCTACAGCGGCTGCTCGATCGGCTACCAGCTCGCCTCGGTCACGGCCGGCGGCCCGGCGCCGCTGATCGCGACGGCGCTGTTTGCCGCCTACGGCACCGGCTATGCCATCGCGATCTACATCGCGGTCTGCGCGATCGTCAGCATCATCGCGACGATGATGATGCCCGATCACACGAACAAGGACATCTCGGCGGAGAATGCCTGACCGCGCTGCCCTGCATCGAACCGCCCGCCGGGTCTTGCGATCCGGCGGGCATTTTCATGGCTGGCGCTCCCCTGCTAGGCTTGCGGAAACCCCATAGCGAGGAGCGCCCCATGAAATTCGGAGTCTTTGCCACCTTCATGTCGCCGCTCGCGACGCCGCAGATGATCCGCGATTTCGGCCGACGTGCCGAGGAGGCGGGCCTCGATTCGATCTGGATGGGCGAGCATGTGGCCCTCTTCGACAAGAACACCTACGGCTATCCCGGCTCCAAGGATGGCCGCATCCCGGTGCCGCCCGGCGGCGGCATGCTCGATGTCACGGCGACCTTCGGCTTTCTCGCCGCCGCGACCACGAAGCTGCGCTTCGGCACCGGCGTGGCGCTCGTGCCGCAGCGCAACCCGATCTACACCGCCAAGGAGATGTGCACCCTCGACTGGCTGAGCAACGGCCGCCTCGATTTCGGCATCGGCGTCGGCTGGAACAAGGAGGAAGTCGAGGCGTGCGGCTATCGCTGGGAGGATCGCGGCGCGCGTTGCGACGAGTTCATGGAGGTGATGCGCAAGCTCTGGACCGAGCCGGTCGTCGACTTCGCCGGCAAATGGGTGAAATTCGAGACCCTGCGGCTCGATCCCAAGCCGATCCAGAAGCCGCACATCCCGGTCATCGTCGGCGGCTATGCCGATGCCGCTTTTCGTCGCGCGGTGGAGTTCGGCGCAGGCTGGTACGGCTTCAACCTCGACCCCGCTCGCACCAAGAGCATGCTCGACAAGCTCGATGCCGCCTTCGCCAAGGCTGGCCGCAAGCGCGGCAAGGACTTCCAGATCATCGTCACGCCGCCCATGTCGATGGCGATGGACGCGATGCAGGGTTACGCGGAAGTCGGCGTCGACCGGGTGATCGTCAATCTCGGCGGCCAGAAGCCCGAGCAGGTCGACAAGCGGCTGCCCGAGATCGCGTCGCTGGTGAAGAAGGCGGCGTAGGCTCCGTGCATCTCGAGACGCTGCTGCCGCTCGGCAAGGTCGATCCCGGGCTACGGGCGCCCGAAGTGCCGCTCGATCTCGGCTCGATCGGCCGCGATGCCCGGCTGCTCGAGGAGATCGGCTACGACGGCCTGGTCGTCGAGGAGACCAAGGACGATCCGTTCGTCCTGATGGCGTTGGCCGCGCAGGCAACGCACACGCTGAAGCTCGGCACCTCGGTCGCGATCGCCTTCCCGCGCAGCCCGACCGTGACCGCCCTCAGCGCCTGGACGATCCAGAAGCTGAGCCATGGCCGCTTCACCCTTGGCCTCGGCACGCAGGTGAAGGCGCATATCGAGCGTCGCTACGGCCTCGCCTGGTCGCCGGCCGGACCGTGGATGCGCGAGTATGTGGCCGCCGTGCGCGCGGTCTGGAACTGCTGGCAAAATGGGGTGCCGCTGGACGTGAAGGGC
>DATEID010000034.1:0-2595 GCA_035279245.1 Reyranella sp. | reverse complement strand
GCTCATGAAAAAAAGGCCCTTCGACTTCGTTCGCTACGCTCACTTCGCTCAGGGCGACGAACGTCTACAGCACCGCCTTGAGCTTGTCGGCGATCGCCTCGATCTCCTTCATGTCGCCAGGCACTGGCGTCCAGTTGAGCGAGACATTGTCGCCGGCACGGCGCGGCATGATGTGAATGTGAAGATGCGGCACCGACTGGCCGGCCGCCGGCCCGTTCGCCTGCACGAGATTGACACCCGCCGGCGCCAGCGCCCTGACCGCGGCCTTCGCCACGCGCTGCGCCGTGCGGGCCACGTTCGCCAGCACATCCGATGGAATGACGTCGACCGTCGGCCAATGGCCCTTGGCGACCGCGAGCGCGTGGCCCGAATTCACCGGGTTGATGTCCATGAACGCGATGGTCGTCTCGTCCTCCAGAAGCTTGAAGCAGGGCAGCTTGCCCGCGACGATCTTGCAAAACACGCAGTCGGCGTCGGTGGGATGGCTCATCGCGGTTTCTCCAGGATAATGCTCAGCTCACGCAGGCGCTCGAACGGCTGCCCGCCTGCCGGCAGCGCCGCATCCAAGCCAACAGCAGCCAGTCTTGCAAGGCCGCGCGTGCCGTAGCGTTCGCGCAGCGCTTCGCGCACCCAGCCCTCGCCCTGACGATGGCGCGCGATGGCGAGCCGACCGTCTCGGGCGAGATAAACGCGATGCGCCTCGAGCGCCGCGACCAGCTTGTCGACCCCGGCGCCGTTGCGTGCCGAAACAGCCAGCGTCTCGAGCCGCCAGTCGCGCGACCGATCGCGCGTCCCGGAGCCGGCAAGCGAGAGCGCGCCGGCGACATCGCGGCGCGCCTTCTCGGCCGCGGCGCCGATGTCGGCCTTGGTCACCGCCACCACGTGCGGGATTTCGACAATGCCCGCCTTCATGAACTGCAGCGAATCGCCGGAACCCGGCTGGACGCAGAACAGGACCGTGTCGGCGACGCCCGCCACATCGGTCTCGGATTGCCCAACGCCCACCGTCTCGATCAGCACGCGATCGAACAGCGCACGCATCACTACCATGGCGGCGAGCGTCTGATCGGCGAGCCCGCCCAGCCGATCGCGCGCCGCCATCGAGCGCACGAAGGTGCCCTCGTCCGCCGCATCGGTGACGATGCGCACGCGATCGCCGAGCAGCGCACCGCCGCTTGCCTTCGAGGAAGGATCGACGGCGATCACGCCGACGGTGAGGCCGGCCTGGCGCCAGGCCGCGACCAGCGCCGCGCAGAGCGAGGATTTGCCCACGCCGGGCGGGCCGGTGACGCCCACCACATGCGCGCGCGGGTGGCGCCACGCCTCGTCGAGCAACGCCTGCGCCGGAGCGGCATCCGGATCGCGCTCGAGCTTGGCCAGGGTTTGGGCGAGCGCGCGCTTGCTTCCTTCGCCGCCGGGCTGCAGCGCAGCGATGTTCATTCCGTCTTGAGCGCGCCGCCCAGCGCCGCCTGCGCCGCCGCCAGCCGCGCGATCGGCACGCGGAAGGGCGAGCACGAGACATAGTCGAGGCCGGCCTTGTGGCAGAAGAACACCGAAGCCGGATCGCCGCCATGCTCGCCGCAGATCCCGAGCTTCAGGCCGTTGCGCGTGCGCCGGCCACGCTCGCGCGCGATCTCGATCAGCTCGCCCACGCCTTCGGTATCCAGCGAGGCGAACGGGTCGTGCTCGAGAATGTCCTTCTGGCGGTACTTCTCGAGGAACGAGGCCGAGTCGTCGCGGCTCAGGCCGAACGTCGTCTGGGTGAGATCGTTGGTGCCAAAGCTGAAGAACTCGGCCGTCTCGGCGATGTCGCCGGCGCGCAAGGCCGCGCGTGGCAGCTCGATCATCGTGCCCACCATGTATTCCAGCTTCTGGCCCGAGAGCTGGCTCACCTCGGCGGCAACCTGGTCGACCACGGCCTTCATCAGGTCGAGCTCCTTCCTGGTCGCGACCAGCGGGATCATGATCTCGGGCGTCACCGTCTTGCCGTGCTTCTTCTGCACCTCGGCCACGGCCTCGAAGATGGCGCGCGCCTGCATCTCGTAGATCTCGGGATAGGAGATGCCGAGCCGCACGCCGCGATGGCCAAGCATGGGGTTGAACTCGTGCAGCTTGTGGGCGCGCGCCTCGATCTCCTTCACGTCGACGCCGAGGTCCTTGGCGACCTGCGCCATGTCGGCATCGGTCTTGGGCAGGAACTCGTGCAGCGGCGGGTCGAGCAGGCGGATCGTGACAGGCAGGCCGGCCATGATCTCGAACAGCTCGACGAAGTCGCGCGCCTGCATCGGCTGGATCTTGGCCAGCGCCGCCCGGCGGCTCTTCTCGTCGTCGGCCAGGATCATCTGACGCACCGCCACGATGCGATCGCCCTCGAAGAACATGTGCTCGGTGCGGCAAAGGCCGATGCCCTCCGCGCCGAACTTGCGTGCCTGGGCGGCATCGGCCGGCGTCTCCGCGTTGGCGCGGATGCCGAGCCGGCGGACCTCGTCGGCCCATTCCATCAGCTCGGCAAAGTCGCCCGACAGCTCGGGCTGCACAGTCGGCACCACGCCCAGCATGATCTCGCCGGTGCCGCCGTCGAGCGTGATCTCCTCG
>DATEID010000033.1:0-2681 GCA_035279245.1 Reyranella sp. | reverse complement strand
ATCGCTCACGGTCGAATGGCTGCGCGACGACCATGTACTGATGACCGGCGGCATCGCCATCGCCTTCACCGGCGAGCTCGACGCCGCTCTGCTGGCGTGAAAGGTGTGATGTGAGCGACGACGTCGTCGAGACAGAGAAGGTCGAGACCGAGAAGAAGGGGGGCTGGCTGTCGCGCCTGCGCGCCGGCCTGTCGAAGTCGACCAAGCGTGTCACCGAGAGCATCACCGGCCTCTTCACCCGCAAGAAGCTCGACCAGGAGACGCTGAACGAGCTCGAGGACGTGCTCATCCAGGCCGATCTCGGCGTCGCCGTGGCGGCACGGCTGGTCGAGAAGCTCGGCAAGGAGCGCTTCGGCAAGGAGGTGACGGACGAGGAGGTGCGCTCGGCCTTCGCCGACGACATCGCCGAGATCCTGCAGCCGGTGGCGACGCCGCTGGCCATCGACGCCGCACGCAAGCCGCATGTCGTGCTGGTCGTGGGCGTGAACGGTTCGGGCAAGACCACGACCATCGCCAAGCTCGCCCATCTCTTCAAGGGCGAGGGCCGCAGCGTCATGCTGGCCGCCGGCGACACCTTCCGCGCCGCCGCCGTCGAGCAGCTCAAGGTGTGGGGCGATCGCGCCGGCGTGCCAGTGATCGCCAAGGCAACCGGCGCCGACGCCGCCGGCCTCGCCTTCGAGGCGCTGGAAAAGGCGCGGGCCCAGAAGGTCGACGTGCTGCTGATCGACACGGCGGGACGCCTGCACAACAAGGCCAACCTGATGGAAGAGCTCGGCAAGATCGTGCGCGTGATCCGCAAGCTCGATCCGGCGGCGCCGCATTCCTGCCTGCTGGTGCTCGACGCCACGACCGGCCAGAACGCCCATGCCCAGGTCGAGACCTTCAAGACCCTGTCGCCGGTCGATGCGCTCGTGGTGACCAAGCTCGACGGCAGCGCCAAGGGCGGCGTGCTGGTGGCGCTGGCCGAGAAGTTCGG
Organism: Reyranella sp.; assembly: GCA_035279245.1. Taxonomy (GTDB): domain Bacteria; phylum Pseudomonadota; class Alphaproteobacteria; order Reyranellales; family Reyranellaceae; genus Reyranella. The sequence continues at coordinate 1,705 of DATEID010000033.1, read as the reverse complement.
CCTGCCGGTAGTGGCGGTCGGCGTGGGCGAGGGGATCGACGATCTGCGGCCCTTCGAAGCGCGCAGCTTCGCCCGCGGTCTCATGGGCCTGCCGGCGTGAGCGCCCGCGAAAGCGAGAACAACGGCGTCCGCCGGCTCTATGCGAGCGCTCTGGAGCTCGGGCCGCTGCTGCTCTTCTTTCTCGCCAACTCGCGCTGGGGCATCTATGTCGGCACCGGCGTGTTCATCGCCGCCTCCGCCTTCGCCTTGCCGTGCTATCGCTGGCTCGAAGGCCGCTGGCCCATCATGCCGCTGGTCGGCGCCTTCTTCGTGCTGGTGTTCGGCGGCCTCACCATCTGGCTGCACGACGAGACCTTCATCAAGCTGAAGCCCACCATCCTGAACAGCCTGTTCGGCGTGATCCTGGGGGGCGGCCTGCTGGTCCTGCGCCGACCGCTGCTCAAACCGATCTTCGGTGTCGCCTTCCGGCTGACCGACGACGGCTGGCGCAAGCTTACCCTGCGCTGGTCGCTGTTCTTCTTCGTGCTGGCAGCCATCAACGAGGTGATGTGGCGCGGCTTCTCGACCGAGACCTGGATCGCCAGCAAGATGTTCCTGAGCTTCCCGCTGACGCTGGTCTTCGCCTTCCTCCAGATCCCGCTGCTCAAGCGCCACTGGGACGGCGAGGAGAATCCGTTCGGCTGACTGTCAGGCCATTGGTGCAATCAGGGAAAGCTTGGGAAAATACGTCCGATAGCGCGACACATCGCGGGTCAGCACGCGATAGTCGCGGATCGCGGCATGTGCTCCTATCAGGAAGTCCGGTAAGGGCGACAGCTTGGTGCCGGCGCGCCTGCGATACGAGACGAAAGCCCGGCCTGCAAGAAAGGCCGCTTCATAAGGTATCGGTTCGCGCACGAATATGGATGTGGGCAAAGCCTCATCCAGCTCCTCTACTCTGTCGAAGCGAATCGATACTTCGGCGTAAATGACGGGATTGACGACAAGCTGACCTTCGTCGGCCGCTCTTTCCAAGGCTGCACTCGACCAGGACAACCACCGGCGATCTTCCGTAAAGACGTCGAGCAGCACGTTGCTGTCCACGAGCACGGCACTCATCGGCGACGCGTCATTGCCATAATCTGGTCCGTGGTGAGCTTGCCGGTTCCCCGGCCGCGCATCCGAGCAATGAGCCGAGCCCCCCGACTTGCCTTCCGCCCATCTGCACGTACGATCTGTACGGTCTTGCCGTCATAGATGAACTCGACATCGGTATGAGGCAACAGGCCGGCTTGTTCCCGAATGTCCTGTGGGATCGTGACTTGGCCCTTGGATGTTATTCGCATCGCCTGTCCTTACTCTTACTGGTAAGAGTAAGGAAGTCAGCGCAGGGCGTCAACGCTTCCCCCGACGATAGCTCATAGGAGCTGCGGGCGGAGCGTTTCGGCTTCGTCGAACAGGATCGGCAGGTATTTATCGGCCGCCGAGCCGTCGGAGGCGTCCTCGACCCAGACCGCGACGCTGAGCGCGGCGAGCGTGGCGCCGTCGTGACGCTTGAGGGGTACGGCGACGGCGTGGAAGCCGCGCCGCATCTCCTGGGCGGTGATGGCGTAGCCCTGCTCGCGCACGTGCAGGATCTCGGCCCGCAGGACCTTCTTGTCGGTCACGGTGAACTTGGTCATGACCTTGGGCTCCAGCTTGGCGAGCCAGGCATCGAGCGCAGCAT
>DATEID010000032.1:0-4109 GCA_035279245.1 Reyranella sp. | reverse complement strand
CTGATCGACGAAGCGACCGGTGCCACGGTCGCAGCCGGCATGGCCGCCGCGAGCCTCGACCGCGCCACCAACGTCCACCACCAGCCCGAGGACGTGACGCCGGCGATCCGCGAGCGGGCGAAGGGGCAGCGGGCGATGGTGGTCTGGCTCACCGGCCTTCCGGGTTCGGGCAAGTCGACCATCGCCAATGCCGTCGAACGCAAGCTGGTGGCGCTCGGCCGCCAGACCATGCTGCTCGACGGCGACAATCTCCGGCAGGGGCTCAACGCCGATCTAGGCTTCGACAAGGCATCGCGCTCGGAGAACGTGCGGCGCGTCGGCGAAGTGGCGAAGCTGATGGCCGATGCCGGGCTGATCGTGCTGGTGGCGCTGGTCTCGCCGTTCCGCGCCGACCGTGCAGGCGCACGGGCCCTCCTGCCCGAGGGCCGCTTCCTCGAAGTGTTCGTCGACACGCCGGCCGAGATCTGCCGCCTGCGCGACCCCAAGGGTCTGTATGCCAAAGCCGCGCGCGGCAAGGTCGCCAACGTCACCGGCCGCGACCAGCCCTACGAGCCGCCCGAGTCGCCCGACGTCGTCCTGCCCACCCTCGACCTCGATCCCGAGCAGGCGGCCGAGCTGGTGATCGCAAAGGTGCTGGGCACGCAGCTTTAGCTTCGAACGGCGATGTACTCCTTCGATTACGTGTGGCCGTACATGGGAATGGGCGCCGCGTTGCTGCTGGCGCTCTTGCTCGCAACCGACGTCTTGCGCAGCGACAAGACAGTATCGCGTTGGCGCGACATTGTCTGGCTGACGTGGCTGGTCATGCTCGCCTATCTCCTACATCAGTTCGAGGAACATGGAGTCGATATCAATGGCGCCGGATACGCCTTTCGCGAGTTCCTGTGCAGGTTCTTCGATTTCGTCGATCCAAAGACCTGTCCGCTTCCTCCGTCCGTCATCACCGCCGTAAACGTGCCCGCGGTGTGGTTGCTCGGACCGGGCGCGGCATTGCTGGGCCGGCGTTGGCCGCTGGTTGCGCTCAGCTTCTTCTCCATTCCCTCCGTCAACTTCATCGGCCATGTCGCATCAGCCGTGGAGCAGGGCGCCTACAATCCCGGAACGTTGACGGCGATCGTGCTGTTCCTGCCCTTGTCGCTGTGGGCTTTCCATGTGGCGATCGTGGACTGCCGGCTGGGCTGGCGCGCCATCGTCGCGACGGTCGTCGCCGGCATGGTCCTGCACGGCGTCCTGATGGCATCCTTGTTCGCCTTTCTCGCGGGCCGCATCGGCGTTACTGTCCTGGACGCAATCCAGGCGATCAATCCTGTCTTCGCACCCTTGATCGTGCTGCTGTTCGGCCGGCGCGCAGAGCCTGCTGTCAGCTCGCTGAGAAGTCCGCTGCGCTCATGAATTGACGAGCTCAAGTGCTTGCAGTCGTTTCAGTTATTGAACCGCTCCATGGTATCATCGACGCATGACCGTCGATGATGATGCCACGATCGAAGACGTCAGTCGCAGCAAGAGCATGACATCCCTTCGTCGGGCGTGGGCCCGCTTACCGGCCAGACTGAAAATATTGGAACCGGTGCAGTTCTCTTCCGACGATTGGTCGCTTGTTGAACGCATACACGCGAATTTCGTCGACCGCGAAACGCACACTCGCTTGCCCATGCCAATTGCCCGCTTTCGTGAGGCCGCAAGGAAGGAGATTCACAAACATGCCAAGCAGCGCGACGACGTGAAAACGGTCAATGTCGACGACAGTTGGTTCCGAGAGAATTTTGTCAATGGTACGCCCGACACGATGGCGAATTGGGCGCGCCTCTATAGTGACGATGTCGATGAAATGATGAGCATACTCGTGCCCTCGGCGCGCTATCGTAAAGGGCATTATGCATACGGCAAATTTACGGTACCCGAACCGCATGGCCTGCATACCGATCACAGTGCAGAAGATCCGGATGGCGCGGGAGAACCGATCTGCATTGCCAGGATTGAAACTCTGGGGACGCACTACCTTGCCGGCGATTACAAGGCCTATGACTCCAGAACGCAGAGCATGCTCAGGGCTTTGAGATATTGGATTGCCGTTCCCGAGGGCGAGCCGGAAAGCATTCTCGATGAACTGCTGAGACGGGAGACGCTCAAGACCATTCCGGTAAACCATGTCATGCTGATGGTCGCTGGAAATAGTTCAGAAAACTCGCAGATCACGCAGCATATCGCCGCCAGACCGCCCGACGGCGGATTGCATTCGGCATTTTTCCAGAGGCAATACAGGCTGACGTAGGCCGGCGGTTTCTCGTCGTAGTTTGGCCCGCTGACCTCGGCGCGAGGCTGCCTCCTGCTGCCGACGGTGTACCGCCGTCAGGAGTTGAGCGATTGCCGGTACGGCAATTCGGAAGTGGAGGAAAAGCCGGTCAACTTCACTTGACCGCGGTCATGGTGATCCACCACCGTATCGTGTCCGCGGAATTGGGGCGACTCGACGAAGCGAGAACCGACGGCCAATTCGGCAAGATTGTCGTCACACTGTAGTGGATGCTGAGGAGAAGACCCGATGAAGACCGCCGATGTTGAATACCGTGACGGCGCCCTGACCTGCCGCGGCTTTCTTGCCTATGACGAGACGAGAACGGGTCGCCGTCCCGGTGTACTGGTCGTGCACGAGGCTTTCGGTCTCGGCAAGCCTGCGATGGATCGGGCAAGGATGCTGGCCGAACTCGGCTATGTCGCCTTTGCCGCCGATATGTTCGGTGATCGCAAGCAGGTAACCGAGTTGCCGAAGGCCATCGAGATCATCACTGATCTGCTGGGCAACCCGCCGAAGCTGCTGGCGCGAGCCGACGCCGCGCTCGACGTGCTGCGTCGGCGGCCCGAGGTCGACGCCGCGCGCCTGGGCGGGATCGGCTTCTGCTTCGGCGGCTCGACCGTGCTGCAGCTCGCGCGCAGCGGCGCGGACCTGAAGGGCGTCGTCAGCTTCCACGGTGGCCTCTCGACCAAAGCGCCGGCCAAGGCGGGCAGCGTCAAGGCGGCGGTCCTTTGCTGCACCGGCGCGGACGATCCGATGATCCCGGCCGATCAAGTCGTCGCCTTCGAGGAAGAGATGCGTGCTGCCAAGGCCGACTGGCAGGTCATTTCATATGGCAATACGGTGCACAGCTTCACCAACCCCGAAGCCGACGGTTCGCTGAACCCGGCGATTCTCTATAGCGAGAAGGCCGACAAGCGCTCGTGGGCCGCGATGCGCGACTTCTTTCAGGAGAAGTTTGGAGCATAGAGGCGTGGCGCATCCGGCAAGGACCGTCCGGCGGTCAGCAGCCATCACGTGTAACGGGGAGAGCGGCAGATGGGTCGTCTCGCGGACAAGGTTGCGGTGATCACCGGCGGCGGCTCCGGCATTGGTCGCGCGTCGGCCAGGATGTTCGCCGCGGAGGGCGCTAAAGTCGTCGTCGCGGAGATCGACGAGGCGCTGGGCGAGGCGAGTGCGCGCGACGCCGGGGCTCGCTTCATGCGCACCGACGTGACCGACGAGGAAAGCGTCGAGCGGACGGTGCGGCAGACCCGGGATGCGTTTGGCCGCATCGACGTGCTGCTGAATTGCGCCGGCGGCTCCCTGCGCGAGGACAGGCCCGTCACCGACGTCGATCTCTCCGTCTGGGACCACACCGTGAATCTCGATCTAAAGGGTCCCTTCCTGTGCTGCCGGCACGTCATCCCGGTGATGGTCGAGCAGGGCAAGGGCAGCGTGGTCAACTTCTCTTCCGTGGTGGCGCTGCGCGGCAACCACATCGCGCACGTCTATGTCATGGCCAAGGGCGGCCTGATCTCCTTCACGCGGGCGCTGGCCGGCGCCTACTCGCCGAAGGGCATCCGCGTCAACGCCATCTGCCCCGGCATCGTGCTGACCGAACGCATCAAGAGTCGCTTTACCGGCGGCAGCCAGGTTCGCTTCGGCGGCACCGACAATATGGCCGAGCGATACCCGTTCGCCGTCGGCCAGCCGGAGGACATCGCGAACGTCGCACTGTTCCTCGCCTCCGACGAATCGCGCATGGTCAACGGAGCAGCGATCCCGGCCGAAGGCGGCTTCTCCGCCTACTGATCTTCGCTACTCCTTGCAGTCG
>DATEID010000031.1:0-10696 GCA_035279245.1 Reyranella sp. | reverse complement strand
CCGTTCAAGCTCGAGAAGGGACCGGCCGACATCGTGTTCGCGGTCTACGACCGTCGCCGCAGCACGCCGGTGCATTCGGGCGAGAATGACGGTCGCACGCTCGAGAACTTCAATGTGGTGCGTCACTTCGAAGTGCTGAGCCGTTGGGACGGCTCTGCGGCGAAATGGACCGTGTCTCCAGATCGGTTCAAGCCCGATCAAGGCTTGGCGGTGCTGGTCCAATCTCCCGATCAGGGTCCGATCCTGGGCTGCAACAAACTCGAGCCGATGGCCACAGGCTAACGGATCGCCCTATTCCCGGCCTTGCGCCAGCGGCAGGCGCGCGCGAAGGTGGCCCCATGTCGCTCAGCAGCGCCGCCGGCCGCCTGACGGCCGTCCTCGGTCCCACCAATACCGGCAAGACCTATCTCGCGATCGAACGCATGCTCGGCCACGAATCGGGCATGATCGGCTTCCCGCTGCGCCTGCTGGCGCGCGAGAATTATGATCGCATCGTGAAGATCAAGGGCGCGCCCCAGGTCGCGCTGATCACCGGCGAGGAGAAGATCGCGCCGCCCGGCGCCCGCTATTTCGTCTGCACCGTCGAATCGATGCCGGTCGAGCGTACGGTGTCGTTCCTGGCGGTCGACGAGATCCAGATGGCGGCCGATCCGGAGCGCGGCCATTTCTTCACCGATCGATTACTGCATGCCCGCGGCACCAACGAGACCATGCTGCTGGGCGCCGACACGATCCGGCCGGTCCTGAACCGGCTGCTGCCGGATATCGACATCGTGGCGCGGCCGCGCTTCTCCAAGCTGAGCTATGTCGGACCGAAAAAGGCGACGCGTTTGCCGCGCCGCTCCGCCGTGGTCGGCTTCTCGGCGGGCGAAGTCTATGCCATTGCCGAGCTGATCCGCCGCCAGCGCGGCGGTACGGCGATCGTCATGGGCGCCTTGAGCCCGCGCACGCGCAACGCGCAGGTCGAGATGTTCCAGTCCGGCGAGGTCGAGTATCTGGTCGCGACCGACGCGATTGGCATGGGCCTCAACATGGACGTGAACCACGTCTGGTTCGCCTCCCTGCGCAAATACGACGGCAGGACGCTCCGTCCGTTGCACACCGTCGAACTGGCGCAGATCGCGGGCCGCGCCGGCCGCCACATGAATGACGGCACCTTCGGCACCACCATTGACGTCGGCGGACTGGAACCGGAAACGGTCGAAGCAATCGAGAACCATCGCTTCGATCCGCTGCGCGACGTGCAGTGGCGCAATTCCGATCTCGATTTCCGCTCGGTGTCGGCACTTCTCACGTCGCTCAACGCGCTGCCGCCCCATGCCGCCCTGCAACGCGTGCGCGAGCAGGACGATCAGCTCGCCTTGCAGACGCTGGGCCAGCGGTCGGAATTTCTGCCGCGTCTGCATGCGCCCGGTCGCGTGAAGCTCTTGTGGGAAGTGTGCCAGGTGCCCGACTTCCGCAAGACCATGACGGAGGAGCACACCCACCTTCTCGGCGAGCTCTTCCAGCATCTGACGCAAGGCGGCGAGCGCTTGCCGGAAGACTGGATCGACGGTCATGTCAAGAGACTGGAGCGGTACGACGGCGACATCGACACGCTGATGGCGCGCATCGCGCATGTCCGGACATGGACCTATATCTCCCACCGTGCCGACTGGACGCAGCGGGCGACACATTGGCAGGAGCGCGCACGCGCCCTCGAGGACAGACTTTCCGACGTACTACATCAGCGCCTGACGCAAAGGTTTGTCGATAGACGCGCCGCGTTGCTTGTACGAAGATTGCGTGATGAGGGTGAAATGACGACGTCGGTCGCCGAAGCAGGCGAGGTCATTGTCGAGGGCGAGCATCTCGGACGAATCGAGGGCTTTCGCTTCGTTCCCGACACGACCGAAGGCCAGACGGATCAGAAAGCGGTGTTGACGGCGGCGCTGCGCGCCTTGCGCGAGAACCTGCCCGCGCGTCTGCAGGCTTTCACGTCGGCAGCCGACGGCGAGCTGGTTTTCGATTCGCAATTGCGTGTCTGCTGGGGAGGCGGTCCGGTCGCTCGCCTGATGTCGAGCGGCGATGTGCTGGCACCGAAGGTTGAAGCCTTGCCCTCCGATCTCCTCGACGGGCCAGCGCGTGAGGAAGTGCGCAAGCGCGCCGCCGTCTGGGTCGAGACACGCATCCGGCTCGGGCTCAGCGAATTGATGGACGCGCGCGCAACGAGCGAGTTGCCGGCCGGCGCGCGTGGCATCGTCTTTCAGCTTTGCGAGAATCTCGGCGTGCTGCCGCGTCGCCCGATCGAGCAGCAACTCGCCGAACTCGGCGACGAGGATCGTCGGGCGCTGGCGCGGCTCGGCGTGCGCATGGGCGTCTACTCGCTCTATTTCCCGAGCATGCTGAAGCCGGTTCCGATTCGGCTGCGCGCCGGGCTTTGGATGATCTCGCGCAACCGCGATACCATTCCGCCGCTACCCGCCGAGGGCCGGACCTCGCTCGACCTGCCGCGCGATGCCGAGCGCGACTTCTATGCCGCGATCGGCTACCTGCCGCTCGGCAGCCATGCCATCCGCGCCGACATGGTCGAGCGGCTGGCGGCGATGGCGCGTCAGGCGGTGCGCGAAAGTCGCGAGGCAAGCCGCCGCGCGCAGCAGGAGAAGAAGGCGGCCGAGGCGGCGACGCCTGCTGCGGCTGCGCCATCGAGCGACGAGATCACGGAGTGGGCCATCGTTGCCGCCGCCTTCGGCGAGAGCGAACCGCAGCCCGAACTGCCAGTCGAGGCGGAGCCCGTGGCCGGAAACGAGACCCGGGCGGCAGCGGCCGAGCACGGTGCAGAAGCGGCTTCCGCCGCGGAAGCCCCTCGGCCCGCCGACGGCAGCGAAATCGCCGAGAACATCGAGACAAAGTCGGGATCGGACGAGCAAGCCCCGTCGCAGGACGTCGCAGCGACCGAGACCGGCGCACCGCAGAAGACGGAGCCCAAGCTGCTGCCGCCGGGCCACTTCCGGGCAACGCCGCAGATGATGTCGCTGGTCGGCTGTTCGGAGCCGGAAATGGCCGACGTGCTGCGCGGCTTGGGCTACCGGGTCCTGCCGCCGGCCGAGGAAGGCGGGCTGCACAGCTTCTCCGTGAAGCCGCGTTTCCTGCGCGAGCGCGAAGAGCAGCGCGAACGGCAGCGCCAGCAGCAGCGGCAATATCGCGAACAGCGCCGCCGCGAGCGGCCTGATCGGCCGAACGAACGACAGTTCTTCGCCGACAGCCCCAGGCGGGACGGACCCCGACGCGACCATGCCCCGCCTCAGGGGGCCCAGCCTCAGGCGGCCAAGCCTCAGGGCCCGCGGCCGGACGGCGGCAAAGGCGCAGCGCGCGAGGAACGGCGTGACGAACGGCCGCGTGGCCCGCGTCCGCCGCGTCGGGACACCGGCGGACCGGCGCTGCGGCTTTACGCCACGACCGAGAAGAAAGGCGACAATGCCGCCGATTCGCCGTTCGCCAAGCTGCTCGAGCTGAAGCTCGGCGGGAAGAAGTAGCCGTCGCGTTTGCTGGCTCGCATGCGGCTCGACAAATGGCTGTGGCAGGCGCGCTTCTTCAAGACCCGATCGTTGGCGGCGCGTTATGTCGAAACCTCGCGCTGCCGGGTCGACGGCCGGGTGACCGACAAGCCGCACGCTGCCGTGGCGCCCGGCATGGTCCTCACCTTTGCCTTGGGCCCCCGGGTGAGAGTCATACGGATTCGCGCTCTGGGCGAGCGTCGAGGACCGGCCTCGGAAGCTCATGCGTTGTATGACGAGATCGACGCCTGCTGATTCAGGAGCCTTGCGCACATGGCGTTAGCGCGTTAAGCACGCGCCGCTCGTGTCAGGAGCCCGTGATGACGTATGTGGTTACCGAAGCTTGCATCAAGTGCAAGTATATGGATTGCGTCGAGGTTTGCCCCGTGGATTGCTTCTACGAGGGCCAGAACATGCTGGTCATCAATCCGGACGAATGCATCGACTGCGGCGTCTGTGAACCGGAATGCCCGCCGGCGGCGATCGTACCGGATACGGAAAAGGGCATGGAAACCTGGCTGGAGCTTAATAGGACCTACTCGACCCAGTGGCCCAACATAACCCGCAAGGGCGAAGCTCCGGCCGACGCCGACGCGTTCAAGGACGAAAAAGGTAAATTCGACAAATACTTCAGCGACAAGCCGGCTACCCGATAAGCTGCGGGCCTTTGATTGAAGGTCCTTTATCGCTCATTTTTGTCCTAGCCATGCAGCCTTCGCATGGGCGAACCGTTGCGAAAATGCAACATTGGACGCGACTCTCACCCAAATCTCTGCTATAAGGGTGCCGCTGGAAGTGGTCCGGGGTCCGGTCCGCCACTGGCTCGGCGACCATATCGGTATCCGAAAGCAACTTACCGATACTGGGCATCGGGTCAAGTGCGCAGGGGAGCGTGCGTGGCGGGTCGCGGTATCGCAATCGCGGGGCGAAGAGTGAAGGGAACAGACATGGCCAAGCCGAAGAAGCCGACGGCGAAGGCGAAGGAATTTGCTTTCGAGAAGGGCGATTTCGTTGTGTATCCGACCCACGGCGTGGGCCGCGTGATCGATATCGAGGCGAAGGAAATCGCCGGGCACAAGCTCGATCTGTTCGTGATCTCGTTCGAGCAGGAACGCATGATGCTGCGCGTACCGGTCGCGAAGGCCAAGATCTCGGGCCTCCGCAAGCTCAGCTCACGCAAGATCATGGAAAGCGCCTTGGTGACCCTGAAAGGCCGCAGCCGCGTGAGCCGCGCCATGTGGAACCGCCGCGCCCAGGAATACGAAGCCAAGATCAACTCGGGCGATCCCGTGTCGATCGCCGAAGTGGTACGCGACCTGCATCGCAATGCCGGCCAGCCCGACCAGTCCTACAGCGAACGCCAGATCTACGAAGCCGCCCTCGACCGTCTGGCACGCGAATTGGCAGCCGTTGAGCGCATCGACAAGGATCTCGCGACGCAAAAGCTGAACAGCGTGCTGCAAAAGGTCGCGTAGGCCCCCTCGTCTGGGAGCACGCATGGAGGCGGCGCGGAAGCGCCGCCTTTTTATTTGCGGCCTTTATGGCTGGACGATCTTGACCTGCGCGAGACGCATCAGGGCAGCCGGGTTGTCGACGCCGTTCAAGGTCAGCAGTCGCTCCATCTGGTGATCGCGGTAGGGCATGCGCGCAGCCAGAGCCTCTGCTGTCGTGCCTTCGGACGAGATCACGCGAAGGCGGTAGGGCTCGAGGGTGGCGACCTGCGCATCCGACAAGCTGTGGAAGCTTCGGGCCGCGGCGGTCATGGCTTCGATGCGCCGGTCGCGGTCGGGGCCGTCGCTCAGCAGATTGAAGTAGCAGATGCCCGTGCCGCGGCGCACCAGCACGTACCTGATCTGTGCCAGGCTCGTATCGGAGCCGCGCGGCTTGGAGCCGATCGCCGCCTCGGCGCCGCCGATTTCGGTCGCATGGATGTTCGTCGGGGTCGGCTTGAGCTCGTTGCGCATCCACTCGTCGAGGCGGCCCGGCACGTCCTCGTTGGTGCAGGAGAAGTACAGGAGGGACCGATCGCGGCCGACACCCAGCACCCCGTCATGGGCGTTGAACAACCGGAAATCCGGCAAGGCAGTGAAGGCAAGCCGCATCGTCGGATGCAGGAAGGACGGCCCGCGGACGAACCCCTCGTCCGGCGCATCGTCGACCGACATGCCGTCGACCGCCGCGAGATAGGCTTCGCGGCCCGACTTGCCCGGCCGCCGATCGGCCGGGATCGACTGCAGCGACAAGAGGCGCTGGGCCGGCCCCGGATGTGTCGAAAGAGCGCTGCGGTCGTCGCTCTCCGGCGTGGGTCCCATCAGCTCGTCCTCGAGCCGGGCCTGGAGCTGCAGCTTCTCGATCAGCGTGGTCATGGCGTCGCCGCGATAGCCCGCGCGCACGATGTAGCTCACCCCCAGGCGATCGGCCTCGAGCTCCTGGTCGCGCGAGTAGCGGCGTAGCGCCAGCAGCCCTTCACGCGCCACCGAACGACCGACCGTGACCGAGCCGCTGATGACAGCCGCATTGACGGCCGCGTCGGTCACGTCACGCCGAACCCGTTCGCGCTTGGCCGCATGTCCCTTCTCGATGTGACCCAGCTCGTGACCGAGCGCCGCGGCAAGCTCGGCCTCGTCGCTGACCAGGGCGAGCAAGCCGCGGGTGACGAAGACGTAACCCGGCGAGACCGCATGGGCATTGGGAACCGGATCGTCGAGCACGAAGAAGTGGAAAGGCCCGGGCAGGCTGGACTGCTGCGCCACGCCCTGGCCGACGCGGTTCACGAAGGCCTGTAGCGTCCGGGAGGTATAGATCGGGCCGACCTCGCGCTCGATCTGAGGCGGCAGGCTCTCCAGTCCGCTGGCGGAGGATGTCTGCGGCGGACGGTTTCCGGTCGAGCAGGCGCTGGCCGCGAAAAGCAGCGCAATCAGCGCCAGAATACTCCGAAAGACCACTGTTCCTCCTCGGCGCCCGCGCCAACTTAGCCGCTCGGCGGCCGGGCCCGCAATGCGGCAAGGCTGGAACATGAGCCGTCTCTATGGCAGTGATGCGGTGGGACATTGGCATGCCGCGTTCAGAGACACCGCTTCGCTCCGACCTGTTTCCCGAGCTTTCGCCGTACGCCAGCGGGATGCTGGCGCTCGACGGCCGACACACGATGTACTGGGAGCAGAGCGGCAATCCCGAAGGGGTGCCGGTGGTCTTCCTGCACGGCGGCCCGGGGGCCGGTTCGGCGCCGGTCCATCGCCGCTTTTTCGATCCGCAATTCTACCGGATCATCATCTTCGACCAGCGCGGCTGCGGCCGTTCCATGCCGCTCGGCGACCTGCACGACAATACGACGTCCCATCTCGTCGCCGACATGGAAAGGCTCCGGATCCATCTCGGCATCCCGCGCTGGCTGCTGTTCGGCGGCTCGTGGGGCAGCACGCTGGCGCTGGCCTACGGGCTTGCCCATCCCGACCGCGCGACCGGCTTCATCCTGCGCGGCATCTTTCTCGGCAGTCGCGCGGAGATCGACTGGTTCCTGCACGGCATGCGGACGATCTTTCCCGAGGCGTGGCGCGACTTTGCGGAACATCTGCCCGATCACGAGCGCGGCGACCTGCTTGGCAACTACTATCGTCGTCTCATCGATCGCAATCCCGACATCCACCGACCGTCGGCCCGCGCCTGGAGCCGCTACGAGGCGGCCTGCTCGACGCTCTATCCAACGGTTCGCGCGCCGTTCGAATCCGACCATGGCGGCTTTGCCCTGGCGCTGTCGCGCATCGAAGCCCACTATTTCGCGCACGGTACATTCCTCTCCGAAGGCTGGCCCTGGAGCGATCTCAATCGGGTACGCCATCTTCCCTGCACGATCGTCCAAGGGCGCTACGACATCGTCTGTCCGCCGATCACGGCCGATATGCTGGCGCGCTGCTGGCCCGAAGCCCGCTACGTGATCGTGGCCGATGCCGGCCATAGCGCTCTCGAGCCCGGCATTCGGGCGGCGCTGGTGAACGCGACCGAAAGCTTCCGCCTTTCGCTGTCGGACGACGAGCTCTTCGCGCCGCGCTTTCCGTGGGAAACGGCATGAACGTCCCCACTTTCGATCTGCCGCCCGAGCAGACCGGCGCCGCGGCCTGGTATGGGCCACAAATGGCGAGGCAGACCGACTGGCTGATGCCGCTTTCGCCGGCCGAGATCGACGAGATAGAGACGGCAGCGAAGGCACTCGCGGCGCGAGAAGCCGACATTGCGGCCATCACCGCAGGCGACTTTCCGCTGCCGACGCTCGCCGGTCGGCTCAAGAGCCGGGTCGAAAGCGAGGTGCTGAACGGCCGCGGCTTCCTGCTGCTGCGCGGCCTGCCGGTCGAGCGTTGGACGATGCGGGAGGCGGCGACGGCCTTTTACGGTCTCGGCGCCCATCTCGGCAGCGCGCGCTCGCAGAACGCCAAGGGGCATGTGCTAGGACATGTGCGCGACCTCGGGCTCGACGTGAAGGACCCGAATGTCCGCATCTACCAGACCCACGAACGCCAGACGTACCACACCGATTCGTGCGATGTCGTCGGCCTGCTTTGCCTCAGGACAGCGAAGTCCGGCGGCCTGTCGGCGCTGGTGAGCTCGACGACCATCTTCAACGAAATGCGCCGCCGTCGGCCCGACCTCCTGCAATTGCTGTTCGAGCCCATAGCCACCGACCGTCGCGGCGAGGTCCCGGCCGGCCAGAAGCCCTACTTCGAGATCCCGGTCTTCAACTGGCATCGTGGTTTTCTCACCGCCATCTATCAGCGACAGTACATCGACTCGGCCCAGCGCTTCCCGGACGCGCCGCGGCTCAACGCGCGGCAGATCGAGGCGCTCGACCTGTTCGATGCGCTCGCCAACGACCCGGCGCTGCATCTGTTCATGGAATTCCGACCGGGCGACGTGCAGCTCGTGCACAATCACACGTTGCTGCATGACCGCACGGCGTTCGTCGACTGGCCGGATCCGGCGCAGCGACGGCACCTGCTGCGCCTGTGGCTTGCCGCGTCGGGGGCGCGGCCGCTGCCGGGAATCTTCGCCCAGCGTTACGGCTCGATCGCGGTCGGCGACAGGGGCGGCATCGTCGTGCATGGGACCAAACTCAATGCGCCGCTGGAGGCAATGTGACGAAGCCGTGTTCCGCCACAGCCGGGTTGACCGCGCGCAGCCTGATCCCTAAGTGAAGGCCGCCGAAAGAAACCACTCGAACTAGGGATTAACGTATGGCCAGCGATCCAACCGCGGGCGGCGCCCCGGCTGAGATGCCGGTCGAGAGCGCCGACGACTCCGACATCCAGGCCCGGCCGCACGAGCTCGCGCGCCGCGTCGAGCAGCTCCAGGCCGAGAACGCCGAGTTGCAGGACAAGCACCTGCGGGCTGTGGCGGAGGCGCAGAACGTGCGCCGCCGGGCCCAGCAGGAGGTCGAGAAGGAACGAAAGTTCGGTATAGAGCGCTTCGCCAAGGACGTGCTGTCCGTTGCCGACAATCTCGGCCGGGCGCTATCGGCCCTGCCGGCCGATCTCGACTCGCTCGATCCGTCGGTCGCCAACATCGCCGCCGGGGTGAAGGCCACCGGGCGCGAGTTGCTCTCGGTCCTGGAGCGCCATGGCGTGACCCGCATCGAGGCCCTCGGCAAGCCGTTCAATCCGGAGTTCCATCAGGCGATGATGGAGATCGAGGATCCCTCGGTCCCGGCGGGAACGGTCGTCCAAGAAATGATCCCGGGCTACCTGATTGCCGGCCGGCTGCTGCGCGCGGCAATGGTGGGCGTTTCGAAAGGTGGTCCGGCGCGGACAGCCGACGCCAGCGCCTCGGCCGACAACGAGAACTGAGCAACCCGCGGGCCAGGCGTCCTCGTCAGCCATCCCGGCCGATAATCTTCCGGTCCAGGCCGGGATTCGCGCTTGGTCGCGCATTTGACTCAGCCATTTCCGGCAATTTCGCCGCTTTTAACGCTGTCGAACCATTGCAGGCAGGCCCATAGGCCCTATATAGCCCCTGTCCTGACCCGGGCTTTCCGGCAGGTAACAATCGTACGGGGATCCAAACCGGCGCCCTTTCGGGGCCGGAGCGATCCGCCGAGCAAGAGAGTGGGAACATGGCGAAAGTCATCGGTATCGACCTGGGTACGACCAATTCGTGCGTCGCGGTCATGGAAGGCGGCGACACCAAGGTCATCGAGAATTCTGAAGGTGCTCGCACCACGCCGTCCATGGTGGCGTTTGCCGATTCAGGCGAGCGCCTGGTCGGCCAGTCGGCCAAGCGCCAGGCCGTCACCAATCCACTGAAGACCCTTTACTCCGTGAAGCGCCTGATCGGTCGTCGTTTCGACGATCCCATGGTGCAGAAGGAGATGGCGCTGGTGCCCTTCAAGATCGTGAAGGCGCAAAACGGCGACGCATGGGTCGAGGTCGCAGGCCAGCAATACAGCCCCAGCCAGATTTCGGCGTTCATACTGGGCAAGATGAAGGAGACCGCCGAGTCCTATCTCGGCGAGAAGGTCGAGCAGGCGGTCATCACGGTTCCGGCCTACTTCAACGACGCCCAGCGTCAGGCGACGAAGGATGCCGGCCGCATCGCCGGCCTCGAAGTGCTGCGCATCATCAATGAGCCGACGGCGGCCGCGCTTGCCTACGGCATGGACAAGCGCAAGAGCGGCACGATCGTGGTCTATGACCTGGGCGGCGGAACGTTCGACGTGTCGATCCTCGAGATCGGCGACGGCGTGTTCGAGGTGAAGGCGACCAACGGCGATACCTTCCTGGGCGGCGAGGACTTCGACCTGCGCGTCATCGGCTACCTCGCCGACGAGTTCAAGAAGGAGCAGGGCATCGACCTGCGCAACGACAGGCTCGCCCTGCAGCGACTGAAGGAAGCGGCCGAGAAGGCCAAGATCGAGCTCTCCAACTCCAAGGAGACCGAGATCAACCTGCCCTTCATCACCGCCGATGCCAGCGGCCCCAAGCATCTCGTGATCAAGCTGTCGCGCGCCAAGCTCGAATCCCTGGTCGACGACCTGGTGCAGCGTACGCTCGAGCCTTGCCGTGCGGCGCTCAAGGATGCCGGCCTGCAGGCCGGCCAGATCGACGAGGTCATTCTCGTCGGCGGCCAGACGCGCATGCCCAAGGTGATCGAGACGGTGAAGCAGTTTTTCGGCC
>DATEID010000030.1:0-12286 GCA_035279245.1 Reyranella sp. | reverse complement strand
AGACGAACACGCCGATATAGACGAGCGTTGCGTTGATGCCGAAGAGCTGCGCGAGCTTCGGATCCTCGGCGACGGACCGCACCAGGGCGCCGACGCGCGTGCGGTTCAGCACCAGCCAGAGCACGGCGAACAGCAGCAGCGTGCCGAGGATGATCGCCACGTCCTGCCAGGTGAACCAGATCTCGCCGAAGCGAAGGTTCGCGCTCGCGAGCGGGCTCTTGAACGCCTGGGGATCGGCGCCGAACAGCGCCGGCGCCACGCCCTGGATCAGGTAGCCGAAGCCCAGGGTCACGATCATCAGGCTGGTCAGGTTCTGCTGCATCACCAGGCGCAGCATCATGCCTTGCAAAACGATCCCCAGCAGGCTGAGCGCCAGCACGGCGACCGGCACGGCGACGAAGTAGGAGACGCCGAGCCTCTGCATCACCAGCCATGCCACGAATGCGCCCAGCATGTAGAGCTGGCCGTGCGCGAAGTTCACCAACCGCGCTGCGCCCAAGAGAACAGTCCAGCCGATCGCGATCAGGGCATAGCCCGAGCCCAGCACCAGACCGTTCAGGATCTGTTGGGTGAGGTTCATGTCTTCAGGCTTCCGAGATAGGCGTCGAGGATGCGCGGATCGTCCTTCATCGTCGCGGCCGGTCCCTTGGCGACCAGCCGGCCGCGCTCCAGCAGGTAGAGCTCGTCGACCAGCTCCAGCGTCGCCCGCACGTTCTGCTCCACCAGCAGGAGCGACAGCCCGCGATCGACCAGCATCCGCATGGTGGCCAGGAGTTCGTAGACCAGCCGCGGCGCAAGACCGGCGGACGGCTCGTCGAGCAACAGGACGCGGGGCGCGGCGCGCAGGGCGCGGCTCACCGCCACCATCTGCCGTTCGCCGCCCGACAGCATCCCGCCCTTGTGCTCGCGGCGTTCGGCCAGCCTCGGGTAGAGCTCGTAGATCTACGCCATCGAGAAGAGGTGGCGGCCGGTCGTGTCGGCCGGAGGCCGCACGAGGGCGAGGTTCTCGGCGACGGTGAGATCGGCGAAGATGCCCTTGCCTTCCGGTACGAGCACGAGGCCGTGTGCGGCGCGCTTGTGCGGCGGCAGGCCGTCCATGGGCTCGCCAGCCAGCCGAACCGCGCCGCGGACCGTCGGCCGGCCGCGGGACCAGCCCGCCAACGCATTGACGAGCGTGCTCTTGCCGGCGCCGTTGGCGCCGACGACACCGATCATCTTGCCGGCCGGTACTTCCACGTCGACACCGTCGACGGCGAGATTGCCGCCATAGCGCACGGTGATCGCCGAGGCGTCGAGCGCGTTGGTCATGCCGCTCGGCCCAGATAGGCTTCCAGCACGGCGTCGTTGCGCTGGATTTCCGCCGGCGTTCCCTCGGCGAGCTTGCGGCCCTGGTCGATCACGACGATGCGGTCGGCGATCGCCATGATGAGATCCATGTGATGCTCGATGACAACCACCGCCACGCCTCGCCGGCGCAGCTCGACCAGCAGGTCCGCGAGCCGCTGCATGTCGGGACCGCCGGTGCCCGCGGCCGGTTCGTCGATCAGAAGGGCGCTCGCGCCGGAGCCGTAAGCCAGCACGACCGACAGCAGCCGCTGTGTGCCATAGGCGATGTCACCGGGACGCTTGCCGTGGTCCGCCGGCTCGATGCCGAACGAGGTGAGGAGTTCAGCCGCGGCGTGCTCCGCCTTTCGCCGCGTCGCCGCTTCCATCCACGGCAGCACGATCGAGCGCGGCAAGGAGGTCGAGTGCTGGCGCAGGATGGCGGCCATGGCGTTCTCGAGGATCGAGAGTTCGCCGAAGAACGCGTTCTGCTGGAAGGTCCGCCGCAGGCCGTGCCGGGCGAGCCGGAACGTCGGCAGATCGGTGACGCGCTCGCCCGCCAGCCAGACCTCGCCTTGACGCGGCACGGCATGGGTGACGGCGGCAAAGCAGGAACTCTTGCCCGCGCCGTTCGGCCCGATGATTCCCAGGATCTCGCCGGCCGAGACCTGCCACGACATGTCCTTCAGCGCCGTGAGGGCGCCGTATCGGACGGTCAGGCCCTCGACGCGCAGAAGCGGCGGCGCTGCACCACTCAATCTACTTCAGGACCTCGATCTTGGCGGTCTTGCCGTCCGTCACCTTGAAGATGGTGTAGCGCTGCTTGGCCTGACCGTTTGCCTCGAAGCTGAGATCGCCGAGGATCGTGCCCTTGATCGTCTTGCCGCGAATCGCCTCCGCCACCGTCTTGCGATCGAGGCTCTTGGTGGCGTTGGCGGCGGAGGCCCAGACCTGCAGCGCCGCGGCGCCCAGCGCGGCGCCCTTGTCGGGCGTCTCGTTGTGCGCCTTGCGGTAGGCCGCGATGAACGCGAGGTTCTCCTTGATCGCGTTGAACGGCGGCAGATCGGGGAAATAGATGTCCGCCGACACCACGCCGGTCATTGCCTCGCCGGCGATCTTGAACACCGTGGGCAGGATGGTGCCGACGGCCCCCACCAGCACGCCTTCGATCCCGGCCTGGCGATATTGCTCGATCAGCGCCGGCATGCCGGACGATTCGGCCGCGTTGATCGCCACAACGGCGTCGGGCTTGGCCTGCTTGACACTGGTCAGGCTCACGCGGAAGTCGGTCTGCTTGAACGGGAATTGCTCGACGACGACCTTCTCCCACGGTTTTCCGATTGTCTTGAGCTCCGCCTCGATCACCTGCTGGGCGCCATTACCGTAGGCATCGTTCTCGGTCATGAAGCCGATGCGCTTGGCCGACAGCTTGTTGGCGAGGATGTCGGCAATGACCGCGCCATCCTGGCCGTTGGAGCTGTTGATACGGATGGCGTAGGGATTGGCGCGGCCCGACAGGATCTGGTCGGCCTTCGACACTGCGGTGATGTCGAGGATGCCGGCGCGAGCGAGCACGGGTTGCATGGCAAGCGTCACCGGGCTGTTCCAGCCCTCGATCACGACCGCGACCTTCTCGCCGGCCAGCTCGTTGGCGCGCGTGACGCCGACCGCGGGTGTGCTCTCGTCGTCCTTGGCGACCACGGTGAGCTTGCGGCCCACGACGCCGCCGGCGGCATTGACCATGTCGGCCGCGACCGTGACCGCATGGAGCACGGCTTGGCCGTTGGGGCCTGCGGCGCCCGACAGCGGCACGATCACGCCGACCTTGATCGGCTCGCCTTGAGCGAGTGCCGGTAGAGCGAGACCTGCCGCGCCGGCACCGGCGGCAAGGGTGAATTGACGACGACCAAGCTTGACCGAACCCATTACCCACACCCCGTCAATTTACGTTCATTCATAATGTTCTTTGCCGTCAAGCGACGCCAAGTCAATGCGCCTAACCGCCATTGTTCGAGGATCGAAAGGAGCGGCTCGGGTCGATGCTCGGGACGGGTCCCGGGCCGCTTGCCGTTGTCGTCGATCCGGTCACAATGACCTGAACGGTGGCGATATGACGCGCAAGAACAAGGCCGACCTTGCCGACCGGGTCTCCAGGGCGGCGGAAACGTTGCTCGCCGATCGCAAACAGGTGAGCTTCGTCGACGTGCTGGTCGTGATCGGATGGCTGGCCGGCTCGCATGTGTCGAGCTGGCGGCAGGGGCGGCTCGATTGTCTCGAGGAAGCGATGCAGGTCGATCCATCGTGCATCTCGCAGGCCATGATGCTGTTCGAGTCCTGGACAACGGGAAAAGGCCTGTCGCCCTGCGTCACCGACTATGTGGCACGCAGCCCGAGCGCCAACCGTTGCGGTTCAGCCGCCGCGGCGATCCGGCCCTTGAAGAGCGATATCGAACGCATTGGATCTCGCCTGATCTTCCAGAGAGCGTCCAGGCGCGCCTGGCGAAGAAAGCGAGCAGGCCTCCGGAACTGGTCGTGGTCACGCCGCTCAACAAGGAGTGGAAGTGCCATCGCTGCGGCCAGCGCGGCGATCTCCTGATCATGGAGAAGCCCGGACCGGCATGTCTGCGATGTGTCGGCCTGGACGATCTCGAATATCTGTCTTCGGGAGATGCGTTGCTTACAAGACGGGCGAAGGCGAAGAGTGTCCGAGCCGCCGTCGTCGTACGCTTCAGCCGAAGCCGCCGTCGCTACGAGCGGCAAGGCCTGCTGGTCGAGCTGCAGGCGCTTGCCGCCGCGCAGCGCGAGATATCGGCGCAAAGACCGCGGTAACCGGCGTTCATCGTCGCCCGCCCACCTCGTCGATGTGGCGCAGGAGGTCGGCGGGATCGTCGTAGACGCGGAAAGCTCCCGCTTGCCGCAATTCGTCGGGACCGTAACCGCCGCTCAGCAGACCGACGCCCAGTGCCCGGCAGCGCGTCGCCGCGAGCATGTCCCATATGCTGTCGCCCACCACGAAGGCGGTATCGGCGGCGATGCCGAGGCGTTGCGCCGCGGCCAGGAACAGGTCCGGATCCGGCTTGGCATATTTCACCTGATCGCGCGTGACGACAGGCGTGGTCTGCGCGTCGATCCCCAGGGCGGCGAGGTTGACCGCGGCGGTCTCCATGCGGCCGCTCGTGGCGACGGCCCATCGGATGCCGGCGTCGGTCAGCCAGGACAGCAACTCGCGTGCGCCCGGCAAGGGGCGGATGGCCGAGGCGAATCTGCGATAGCCGCTAGCATGGCGCTCACGCAGCCGCTCGACCAGGGCACCCGTGATCTCGAGCCCGGTCTCGCGCAGGAGCTGGTTGGTGAACAAGCCGCCGCTCATGCCGATCTTGCGATGGATGCGCCAGACCGACAGGTCGATCCCTTCGGCGTCCAGCGCCTCCTTCCAGGCGAGAACATGCTGATAAACGGAATCGACGAGCGTACCGTCGAGGTCGAACAGGAAAGCCGGCTCGAGTCGCATCTGTTCCTCCTGCGCCGCATCGCTGGGTTGAAAGCGGCGTCCAATCTGCATGGATCGTGGCCAAGGGCCGGGGTGGTAAGAAGGCCCATGGAAGCTCCCGACGGTTTGCCAACGCCGCAGCGCTATTGGGCGATGCTCACGGTGGCGCTCGCCCTCATCATGGCGGTGTTGGACGGCGCGATCGCCAATGTCGCCTTGCCGACGATTGCATCCGACGTGCAGGCAACGCCCGCCAGCTCGATCTGGGTGGTCAACGCTTACCAGCTCATCATCACCATCTCGTTGCTGCCCTGCGCCTCCCTGGGCGAGCATTACGGCTATCGCCGTGTCTACAAGGTCGGGCTGACGATCTTCACTCTCGGCTCGCTCGCCTGCGCCTTGTCCAATTCGCTCGAAACGCTCACCGCGGCGCGCGTCGTCCAGGGTATCGGCGCCGCCGGCATCATGAGCGTGAACGGCGCGCTCGTCCGCTACATCTATCCGCGTCGCCAGCTCGGGCGCGGCATCGGCATCAATGCGCTGCTGGTCGGCGTTTCCTCGGCCGTCGGACCGACGGTCGCGGCGGGCATCCTTTCCGTGGCATCCTGGCCCTGGCTGTTTGCCGTGAACGTGCCGATCGGCGTCGTGGCGCTCGCGATCGCCACACGCTCGCTGCCGGTCAATCCGCGGACCGGCCAGCGCTTCGACTTCGTCAGCGCCGGGTTGAATGCGCTTGCCTTCGGGTTGGTCATCATGGGCATCGACGGGCTAGGCCAGAGAGAACGCCCTGCGTTCGAGATCGTCGAGTTCGGCGTGGCACTCGTCGCCGGAATTTGGCTGATACGCCGGCAGCTCGCTCTCCGGTCACCGTTGCTGCCGGTCGACCTTTTGCGGATCCCCATTTTCCGGTTGTCGATCCTGACTTCGGTCTGCTCCTTCGGCGCGCAGATGCTCGCCTATGTGTCGCTGCCGTTCTATTTCCAGGGCACGCTTGGACTGAGCGAGGTGGCGACCGGTCTCCTGATGACGCCGTGGCCGCTCACGACCGCGATCGTCGCACCGATCGCCGGATGGCTGTCCGACCGCTATCCGTCGGGCATGCTGGGCGGCATCGGTCTCCTCACCATGGCGACGGGACTGGCACTGCTGGCTGGCCTGCCGGCGCATCCGTCTGCCCTGGACATCGTCTGGCGCATGGCGATCTGCGGCCTCGGCTTCGGCCTCTTCCAGTCGCCGAACAATCGCACCATGCTTTCATCCGCGCCGCGCGAGCGCTCGGGTGGGGCGAGCGGCATGCTCGCCACTGCGCGGCTCCTCGGCCAGACGACCGGCGCGGCCATGGTGTCGTTGTTGTTCGGCCTCTATCAAATGCAGGCGATCACGGTTGCGATCATGGCGGGGGCGGGCGTGGCCGGCATCGCCGCTCTCGTGAGCTTCCTGCGGCTGCGTCACCAGACATGAAGCATCAGAGAAGAGCGACTGCCAACGACAACAGAAGGGCCGGCGGCATCACCACGACGCCGATCTTCAGGAAGGCGAGAGCGCCGATGCGCAGGCCTTCGCGGCGCAGCGCGGCGAGCCAAAGGATGGTGGCGAGCGATCCGGTCACCGAGAGGTTCGGCCCGAGGTCGACGCCGATCAGCGCCGCGCGCGTCACCTGATCGGGAACAGCCGCGACCTGCAAGGCGCCGGTGGCGATCAGGCCGGCCGGCAGGTTGTTGATCAGGTTGCTGCCGAAGGCGATGCCCACGCCCACCATCCAGCTCGTGTGTGTCGCCGACAACTCGGCCGCCTGGCGGATGGTGTTGCCGAGAAATGCGATGAGGCCGGTCTTCGCGAGCGCCTCGACCAGCACGAAGAGGCCTGCGACCAGCGCAAGCACACTCCAGGAAACGTGCTTGATCGTCCCCCACGGTCCCTTACGCTCGACGATCAGCACGATGATCGTCGTGAGCGCGCCGGCGATCGCGGTCGGCAGGCCGAGCTGGATGTCCAGGGCCGACGAGACGATCAGGGCGATCGCCGTCGCGGCAATGCCGGCCGCGGCGACCTTGCCGCTATGAGAGAGGCGAGGGACGGGAACGTCGGTCGCGATCGGCGTGCGCAGCGCCCGACGCTGCGTCCAGCGCAGGACGACGTACGTCACGACAATCGATACCACGGACGCCGGCAGATAGCGCGGCAGCCATTCGAGCAATGGCGGCATCTGGCTGCCGTAAAGCACCAGGTTGGCGGGGTTGGAGATCGGCAACACGAAGGATGCCGCATTGGCGATGAAGGCGCAGATCAGGAGATAGGGCAGGGGTTGCTCGGCCTTGGCGGTCCGCGCGGCCGCCGCAACGGCGGGCGTCAGCACCACCGCCGTGGCATCGTTAGACAGAAAGATCGTGACGACCGTACCGACGGCATAGATCAGGGCGAACATGCGGCCTGCCGAGCCGTTCGCCCGTCGCGTCGCATGGGCCGCGGCCCAATCGAACAGCCCTTCGGCTCGCGCCGTCTCGGCCAACAACATCATGCCGAACAGGAAGAGATAGACGTCGGTTCCCTTGCCGATGCCCGTGAGGGCATCCTGGAAGGAAATCAATCCCGTGGCCACGAGGATCGCCGCGCCGAGAACGGCCCAGATCGCTTCGGGGGCGCCGAACGGCCGGACGATCACGCCGATGGTCGCGACGGCGGCAATCGCCCAGATCGTGGACTGGATCAGCATGTCATCGGTTCATGGCCTCGAACCTCTGCGTACCATCGCCGGCATCCGAGTCGCAAACCGGTCGAAGAGAGCCGGCAAAGAAGACCCACAGCGCGATCGACATCAAAGCGAAGCCGCCCAGCACCAGAAATGTCGGACTGTAGCCGATGATCTGCGCGAGCCATCCGCCGAGGGCCGGGCTGAGAGCGCCGCCGATACCCTGCACGGTCATGACGGCGCCCTGGCCGAGATTGACCCGACCCGTCCCGTGCAGCATGCGCGCCACCAGGGCGGGGACGGCGGCCGTCTGCAGACCGGAGGCAATGCCGTCCAGGGTTTGCACCGGGTAGACGCCCCAATCGGTGATGAGCCAGGCGGCCAGCACGCTGCGGATCGGCAGCATGGCGAAGGAGATCAGCAAGACGAGCCAGAAACCCTTGGTCTCCGCCAGCCGTATGGCCACGAGCGAGCCGACGACCATCACGCCCTGACCGACGACGATCGTCTTGGCGACGAAGCTTGCCGGCTCGCCGTGGCCTGCCGAGACGACAGCCAAGCCGTAGAGCGGCAAGGTCGCGGCGTTGCCTATGTTGAACAGCGCAAGAGCTGCGGCGAGGATCAGCAATGGCCGGCAGGTATGAAGAACACCGAGGCCGAGCAAGCCTTCATCGCCGGCGCCTTCCTCCTTTAGGCCGCGGGCGGCACGTCGATTGATGGCGCTCGCCGGTATCATCGAGACCGATACGATCGACAGAACGGCGAACGCACCGGCGAGCCAGAACACGGCCGGCAGGCCGAACCGCCAACCGAGATAGCCAGACAAAGCCGCACCCGCCATGTTGCCGGCGTGATTGAAGGCCTGGTTCTTGCCGTTCTGGCGGTTGAAGCCTGCCTGACGCACGATGCCCAGCGTGATGCCGTTGACGGCCGGTCCGATCGCGCCACCGGCGACTGCCGTCGCGATCTGGGACAAGGCCACCAGCCAGAAATTCTGCGTCAACAGCACGATGCCGGAGGCCAGCACGGTGCAGATGCCGGTAACGATCACCAGCGCCCGTTTGTATTGGGTCGAATCGACGTAGGCGCCGGCGGGCGCGGCGATCAACATGCCGGCGATCGAGCCTGCCGTCATGACGGTGCCGATTGGACCGCTTCCCCAGTGATGGCCCAGCAGGAAGACGCCGAGGAACGGCCCGATTCCCGCCTGCATGTCGGCCATGAAGAAGTTCAGGGCCTGCAGAGGCCATATCCCCGGCCTCGGCCGTGGGGAGGATGCAGCGGCAGCGGTCAACCTGCGTTTCCGGCGCGTGAAGGGGACGCCTGCTAACGGACGCAGGAAGCAAAGGTTGCCCTACAGAGCCGGGTGGCGGCGCCGTGGCTCGTCTCAGCGGTTCACAGCCAAGGCATGTCGCGGCGCTGGCCATCCTCGAAGCGGGCGATGTCCTTTTCGTAGCCCAGCGTGAAGTCGATGGAATCGGTGCCCTTCAGCAGCATGTCCTTGCGGAAGGAATCGATGTCGAACTTGTCGGTCTGGCCATCCGGTCCGACGACCGTCTGGGCTGCGAGATCGATCGCGAGCGTGGCGCCTGGCAACTCGTGCAGGATGACCCGCAGCCGCGCCACGCGCTCGGCCGGCAGGCGAATCGGCAGCGCGCCATTCTGGAAGCAGTTGTTGAAGAAGATGTCGCCGAAGCTCGGCGCGACGAAGGCACGAAAGCCGTTGTCGACCATGGTCGTCACCGCATTCTCGCGCGACGAGCCGCAGGCGAAGTTGTGGTTGGCGACGATGATCTTCGCGCCCTTGTAGGCCGGATTGTTGAGCGTCACGCCCTCGCGCGGCCGGTCGTTGGCGTCGAGCCGCATGTCGTGGAAGAAGCCCTCGACCTGCTGCTCGCGCGACCGGCCGAGATAGCGCGCGGGGATGATCTGATCGGTGTCGACATTGGGCTGGTCGATCGGCACGGCGATGGCAGTGAGTTTGACGAACGGTTCCACGGAAAGCTCCTAACCCAGCATCTTGCGCACATCGGTGAAGCGGCCGGTCACGGCGGCCGCCGCCGCCATCGCCGGACTGACGAGGTGCGTGCGCACGCCGCGGCCCTGGCGGCCGACGAAGTTGCGGTTGGAGGTCGAGGCGATGCGCTGGCCCGGCGTGCCGGTGTCGCCATTGACGCCGATGCACATCGAGCACCCTGGCTCGCGCCAATCGAAGCCGGCCTCGCGGAAGATCTTGTCGAGGCCCTCCGCCTCGGCCTGCTGCTTGATGAGTCCGGAGCCCGCGACCACCCAGGTCGGCACCTGTGCCTTGCGTCCCTTGGCGATCCTCGCCGCCATGCGCAGATCCTCGATGCGGCTGTTGGTGCAGGAGCCGATGAACACGCGATCGACCGGAATCTGCTCGACCGGCGTCCCCGGCTTGAGGTCCATGTAGTCGAGCGCGCGCTGCATGCTTTCCCGTCGGGTCTGGTCCGCAGCCGAAGCCGGATCGGGCACGCGGCCGGTCACCGACAGAGCATCTTCCGGGCTGGTGCCCCAGGTGACCATGGGCGCGATGTCGGAGCCGTTCAGCGTCACTTCGTGGTCGAAGCGGGCGCCGGCGTCGGTCGGCAGGCTCTTCCAGAAAGCCATCGCATTGTCCCACATCGCGTCCTTGGGGGCGTAGGGCTTGTCCTTCAGATAGGCAAAGGTCGTGTCGTCCGGTGCCACCATGCCGGCGCGGCCGCCGGCTTCGATCGACATGTTGCAGAGGGTGAGCCGGCCTTCCATCGACAGCCCGCGAATGGCGCTGCCGGCATATTCCATCACATGGCCGACGGCGCCCGCGGCGCCGATCTTGCCGATGATGGCGAGGATGATGTCCTTGCCGGTGATGCCGTCTCCCAAGCGGCCATCGACGTTGATGCGCATCGCCTTGGGCTTGCGCTGCCACAGGCATTGCGTGGCCATGACGTGCGTCACTTCCGACGAACCAATGCCGAAGGCGAGGGCACCCAGCGCGCCGTGCGTCGAGGTATGCGAATCGCCGCACACCATCAGCAGGCCGGGTTGCGTCAGGCCCTGCTCGGGGCCGACGACGTGGATGATGCCCTGACGCGGATCGCCCGCGGCGAAGACGGTGACGCCGTGGGCGTCGCAATTCTCCTTGATGACCTCGACCAGATGTCGCTGCTGGGGGTCGGCAATGTCCCGCGGACGGCGGCTGCTCGTCAAAACATAGTGATCGGGCGTGGCGAAGCTGCGGTCGGGGCGGCGGACCTTCATGCTGCGCTCCTTCAGCCGCGCAAAGGCTGCGGCCGATCCGTCATGCATCAGGTGCCGGTCGATATAGAGCAGCGTATAGCCATCGTCGCGATCGACCACGATGTGGCGCTGCCAGATCTTCTCGAACATCGTCCGCGGCTCGGCCATCGGCTTCTTCCCTTCCTCTCGTGGGCTGGGACTTTACCAGTCGCGGCCCATTCTTGCCGAGTCGCTCGACCGAAAGCGGTCGCGTTGCAGAATAGCCTTGGACCGCCCATCCTTGCGCGACGAAAGATCCTTCGCTGACGCTCGGGATGACACCGCCTTTGAATTGACATGCCGTGTCATCCCGAGCGAAGCGAGGGATCCTTGACCGTCGACGGCGGTGTCTAAGCCGCGCTCGACTGAGCTTTCACGTTGACGGGATGGATCGAGCGGAAGCTGATGGCGAAGCGGTTCCAGGCGTTGATGGTCGTCACCAGCAGCGTGAGCTTCACCAGCTCCTCCTCAGAGAACTCGGCGCGGGCCTGCTCGTAGACGTCGTCCGGCACGTGGTCTGGCTGACCAGGGTCACGGCTTCGGTCCAGGCGAGGGCCGCCCGCTCGCGCGCCGAGAAAAGCGGCGATTCGCGCCAGGCGTCGAGCAGATAGATTCGCTCCTCCTTCTCGCCCTTGGCGCGGGCGTCGCGGGTGTGCATGTGCAGGCAGAAGGCGCAGCCGTTGATCTGCGAGGCGCGGATCTTGACCAGCTCCATCAGCGCCGGTTCCAGCCCGTTGGCCACGACCTGGTTTTCGAGCGCCATCATCGCCTTCATGACAGCGGGCGCGGCCTGGTAGGCATTCAGTCTCGGTTTCATCGATGTCCTCCTTCGGTTGGATATCAGTGAGCGCCACCAGCCGACAGCGGCCCGGCCTTCTTGAGCAGGAGGGTGGCCAGCAGCGCCGCCACGAGCGCCATGCCCAGCAGATAGAACGTGTCGGCAAAGGCCATGGTGTAGGCCTGCTGGTGCACCCGATTGGCGATGGCGATCACCGCCTTGTGCCAGGCGAGCGCCGGATCGCTCACGCCGTGGCCCAGGAAGTAATGCACGAGCTGGTCGAGCCGGCGGCGGGTCGCCTCGTCGAACAGGGAGACCGACTGGACGAGCACGTTCGAATGGAACTGCTCGCGCTTGGTGAGGAACGTCTGCAGGCCGGCAATGCCGATCGCGCCGCCCAGGTTGCGCGTCATATTGAACAAGGCTGAGGCGGAGCCTGCATTGGCGGCCTCGATTCCGGCAGCAGCCACGGCGGAGAGCGGCGTCATCACCAGCGCCTGGCCGATCGCGCGCACGATGTTGGGCACCAGAAGCTGGTCGGCCGCGGTGTCGGCGCTCATGTCTATGTTCATGAAGTTGCTGTCGGCGAACAGCAGGAAACCCACCACGATCACGAGCCGCGCATCGAACCTCTTCATGAGTCGCGGCACCAGCGGGATCAGCACGAGCTGCGGCAGTCCGGTCCAGGCCAGCACCATGCCGATCTGCTCGGAGTTGTAGCCCT
>DATEID010000029.1:0-3155 GCA_035279245.1 Reyranella sp. | reverse complement strand
GGCACGCCGAGGCGATCGGCGATGGCGCGGGCCATGTCGGGTGAAACGCCTTCAGGATCGCCGTTGGCGCTGCGCCCCGTCACGAGCAGGAAATTCGAGAGGTTGATGCCGGCACGCAGAACGCCGGTCGATGCCAGTTCGGCTTTCGCTTTGTCGCTCATGGGCAGAGCTTATACTGAACGGGCGGAGGGAGAAATGCAGATGACGGACGGCTGTGTCGTCGAAACCGCGAGCGGTCGCGTCCGCGGCCTCGTCGAGCGCGAGGTTCGCGTCTTCAAGGGCATTCCCTACGCGGCACCGCCATTGGGCGCGCTGCGCTGGAAGCCACCGCAGAAGGTCGCGCCGTGGAGCGGCGTGCGCGAGGCCACGTCCTACGGCAACATGGCGATCCAGGCCGAGAACGTGTTCGGCCTGCCTGCCGATCTGTTGAAGCTTTTCACGCTGGGCGGCCGGCAGAAGATCAGCGAGGACTGCCTTTATCTCAACATCTGGACATCGGGCCTCGAGGGCCACAAGCGCCCGGTCCTGTTCTGGTGCCACGGCGGTGCCTTCATCACGGGTTCGGGATCCTCGCCCTGGACCGATGGCGCAAACCTCTGTCGCCTCGATGATGTCGTGGTCGTGTCGATCAACCACCGCCTGGGCGCTTTGGGTTATCTCCATCTGGAAGATGTTGCCGGCGAGGAATTCGCCGGCGCGGGCACGGCGGGCATGCAGGACATCGTCGCCGCGCTCGAATGGGTGCGCGACAACATCGCCGCGTTCGGCGGCGATCCCGCCAACGTGACGATCTTCGGCGAATCGGGCGGCGGCGCGAAGGTCAGCGTGCTGATGGCGATGCCGTCGGCCAAAGGTCTTTTCCACAAGGCGATCATCCAGAGCGGGCCGGCTGTCCAGATGGCCGATCGCAAGGACGGCACCAGGACCGCACGGCAGGTGCTGGAGCAGCTCGGTCTTGCGCCGAGCGAGGCGGCCAGGTTGCGCACTTTGCCGACGCTGAAGCTTCTCGAAGCGCAGAATGCCGTGCAGGCGACGGTCGGTCGCGCCTCGTTCGCCGACCGGCGTCGGCTCGGTTTCAATCCGGTCATTGACGGCAAGGTCTTCCCCGGCGGTCCCTTCGCGCCGGCGGCACCGGCCATTTCGGCCTCCGTTCCCCTCATGATCGGCAGCAACAAGGACGAGATGACCCTGTTCCTGGGCCATCTGCCCTGGGTGAAGGAGGCAACCTTCGACAATCTCATCGAGGCGATGACACCCTATCTCGGAACGCGCGCGTCGGAAGTAGTTGCGGTCTATCGCAAGGCCCAGCCCGACAAGAAAGCCGACGAGATCGGCCTCTCGATCGTCGGCGATCTCGGGGTGCGCAGCCTTTCGCTCACCATTGCCGAGCGCAAGCTCGCGCAGAATGCCGCCGACGTGTTCGTCTATCTCTTCGCTTGGGAAACGCCGGTGCTGAACGGGCGCTTGCGCTCCTGCCACACGCTCGAGATCCCGTTCGTATTCAACAACCTCGCCGACGCGCCGCTTACGGGTGACGATCCCGGCCGCCTGGCGCTCGGTGAACGCATGGCGCGCGCATGGATCGCTTTTGCGAAGAATGGCCGCCCAGGACATGCAGGCCTGCCCGATTGGCCGGCCTATTCGACGGCGATGCGGCCGACCATGATCTTCGGCAACGACTGCCGCGTGGAGAACGATCCTTATGGCGTCCAACGGCGGGTTTGGGAGGACGCATGAAGATCACCGACGTTTCGCTCACGCTTTTTTCGTGGGACGACATCCCCGCCACGCAATATGGCCTCACCTCGCGCTTCGCCGGGTCGAGCGCACTCGGCCTTCTCTGCCTGCGTACGGACGACGGCGTCGAGGGCCATGCCTTTCTCGGCTCGGCGTCCAATTCGGCAGCTACCGATGCGCAAGGCCTGATCACGCACCTGAAGCCGATCCTGATGGGGCGGGACCCGATCCTGCGCGAGGCGATCGTCGCCGAGCTGTGGCGGCGGCAGAGGAGTGCCGGCGTGCGCTGTATCGGGGCGGTCGACGTCGCGCTGTGGGATCTGGTCGGCAAGGCGATGGGCCAGCCGGTCCATCGTCTGCTGGGCACTTTCCGCGAATCGGTGCCGGCCTATGCGAGCTCGGCCCTCCTTCCGTCGCCCGAGGCCTACGCCGAGGAGGCCCTGAAGCACAAGGAGGGCGGCTGGGCGGCCTACAAGATCCATCCGCCCACCGAGTGGCGGAAGGACATAAAGGTCTGCGAGGCGGTGCGGCGCGCCGTTGGCGACTACACGATCATGCTCGATTCGACGTGGGCCTACGACTACCCCGCAGCTGTGCGGGTCGGCCGCGTCGCGCAGGAGCTGGGCTTCTTCTGGTACGAGGATCCGCTGCACGACCAGGACATCTACAACTACGTGAAGCTCAAGCAGCAGCTTTCGATTCCCATCCTGGCGACGGAATACCCGATCACCGGTCTCGAATCCTATCAGCCCTGGATCATGCAGCAGGCGACCGACTTTCTGCGCGGCGACGTGGCGGTGAAAGGCGGCATCACGACCTTGGTGAAGACGGCGCATCTCGCCGAGGCGTTCCGCATGAACTTCGAGGTCCATCACGGCGGCAACTCGCTCAACAACCTCGCCAACCTTCACGTCATCGCGTCGATCCGCAACACCACCTTCTTCGAAGTATTGCTGCCCGACGCGGCCCAGAAGTACGGCCTGCAGAAGGACATCGCCGTGGATCGCGACGGCCTGGTGCACGTGCCGCACGAACCGGGCCTCGGCGCCGCCATCGACTTCGACCTGATCGAACGCAAGAAGATCGCCGTGCTGTCGTAGGTCTTCCGCAACGGAAGCATCGTTCTCTTGCCGCCGCAGTGTATGAGCCCTTCAGCAGACCTCAGGACAGGCGCAACTGGAGTTGCGCCTGTTCTGAGCGAAGTCGAAGGGAGCCTCAAGGGAGCGCGCAACTCCAGTTGCGCAATCATGACGGTAGCGGCTACTTGTCCAGCCAGACGTCCTCGAAGCGGAAGCCGTTGTAGACGCTGTTCACTTGTTGCACATAGCCTTTCACGTAGGGCCGTGTGCAGGTGGCGGCGCGGTTCCACATGATCATGGGCCGCGCATTGTCCTCTAGCAGCCGGCGATCGATCTCCC
>DATEID010000028.1:0-2094 GCA_035279245.1 Reyranella sp. | reverse complement strand
GGTGCCCGACCGCCGTGCCGAGCGCGCCATCGGCGCGCAGCCGGCAGGCGACGAACCCTGAGGGCAGTGGTCACCCGATCAGGATTCCGATAAAGAAGGTCTCGTTTGGCACGCGGGTTCGCGCGTGCGTTGTTTATATTTTTCATTGATTCGCGTGGCGCCAGACGAACCGTCTCGGGGGAGGCACATTCATGGCCAACACTGCATTTGCGATCCATCTCGCCGGCAATCTCTATCTCGACAGCAAGGGGAACCTGATCCAGGGCGCGCCGCAGAACGCGCCGGTCTACAGCCCGCCGTTCCAGCTCCCGGTCGAGCCGTCGAAGGTCAAGGACGCGCTCGATGGGGTCAAGAAGGCGCTGAAGGACGTCAACAAGGATCCCGACATCATCAAGAAGTTCGACGATTTCGGCCTGCCGCTGAAGATCCTCGATATCCTGTCGGGCGTCGGCAAGATCGCCGGCATGGTGGCGCCGGTCTTCATGGTCGCTTCCTTCGTCGTCGATGCGCTGAAGCTGTTCGGCCTCTTCAAGAACGGACCGTCCGCGCTCGAGATTCTCGTCAAGCAGCGCTTCGACGAACTCGAGACGACCGTGCAGACCCTGGCGCAGCTCATCATCTCGCAGGACCTGCGCACCGGGCGCATCGATGTCGAGAACTTCAGCAACGCGGTGAAGACCTACGTCGCCCAGCTCCAGAACAGCAATCCGTCGGTGGCCCAGCTCGAGGCCGACCGGACCATGCTCTGGGGCCTGCATGACCAGCATATCGGCGGCATCTCGAAGCTGCTGGACCAGCAGACGTGGCTCTCCGTGTTCGATCGCAACCAGCACAATCTGTCATGGGCGCCGCTCGCGCCCTTGCTCTACACCTTGCCGGCGGGCCTCTCGGCGCCGGCGCCAGCGCCGCTGCCGGCGCAGGGGACGCCCCGTTTCGACCATCGCCTGATGGTGCCGCTCGCGTCCATGGCGGCCGAAACCTATCTCGCCTGCCTGCGCGGGATCTCGCCCGAGTACCGGACGACCGGCGATTTCCGCGATCAATTGCGCGGCCTGGCGCAGAAGCTGGACGACACTGCCCAGGCGATGCGCCAGAACTGCCTGGCGCGCACCATCTACAAGGCTTCCGACTTCGCCTGGCCGCCGATCCAGGTCGCGCCTTACGACGTGGTCTGGACGGGCATTCTTCCGGGCGTCGGCGAGCCGGTCATCTCGCCCAAGTGCGGTCGCTGGCCGGTCGGGGCGATCGACCTGCTTTATCACGACGATGCTTTCTTCAAGGATTTCTTCGACGCCTTGTGGAAGGGCGAGACGCTCGGCTGGCCCTACGAGACCAAGCATGCCGGGATGGACTTCCGCTGGACGCCGCCGGCCAAGCTCGCGCCGGGGGCGTTCGGGAACTGGGTGATCACCAACCCGGACGAATGCGCGGCGGCGGCCAATGCGCAGGCGGAGAAGGACTACGCCGACCTGCTGTCGGTCAGCGGCTACACCGATCTCCTGCAGTTGGCGGCGCTCTTCCGTCACGAGGCGACCGAGCCCGACCGCAGCCAGACGGTGCAACCGCAGAAGCCCTTCCTGTATCGCGACCCGCAGCCGTCGAGCCCGGCCACCGTGTCGAGCAACGACATCCCGTTGACCGGTGTCATCACGTCGAGCGCGACCCGCGAGCCGCAGAAGTGCGCCGCCTACGCGACGATATGGACGCAGCCGATCAAGCGTCCCCGTCCGGTCCAGTACCAGGTCCGCCTGCGCACGCTGCGGTCGCTCTCGGGCAAGAACAGCTGGGATGAGACGACCTACGACCAGTATCAATGGGCGCAGTACGAGAGCGACCCGGCCAACCCGGGCTTCTTCCGGCTGGTGATCACCCACACCTCGGCGGCACTCGACGACGCGCTGCTTCTTCCCGACTGGCACGCAAGCCCGCGCGAGGCGCCGATTCATGCGGAAGGGACGGTCACCCTCAAGGCGCACACCTTCGACTGGTGGATTCCGGTCAAGTCGCCGTTCTCGATCCACAAAGACTTCAAGGTCACGCTGGCCGAACTGCGCGGTGTCGGCGGCATCACGCCTTTCGGCGGCTCCGGCGGTT
>DATEID010000027.1:0-6086 GCA_035279245.1 Reyranella sp. | reverse complement strand
GCGTGAAAGCGCGCAGCGCGTGCTGCACGCGATTGCTGAGCTGGCCCAGGACCGCATCGGGAATGTCGAGCGGACTCTGGGTCACGAAATAGACGCCGACGCCCTTGGAGCGGATCAGCCGCACCACCTGCTCGATCTTGTCGAGCAACGCCTTCGGCGCGTCGTCGAACAGAAGGTGCGCCTCGTCGAAGAAGAACACGAACTTCGGCTTGTCGGGATCGCCCACTTCCGGCATCACCTGAAAGAGCTCGGAAAGCAGCCACAGCAGGAAGGTGCTGTAGAGCCGCGGGCTCTGCATCAGCCTGTCGGCCGCCAGCACGTTGACGTAGCCCGCACCCGACGGGTCGCGGGCGATCATGTCCTTGAGATCGAGCGCCGGCTCGCCGAAGAAGCGCTCTCCACCCTGCTGTTGCAACGTCAGCAGCGCTCGCTGGATGGTGCCGACGGTCTGCTTGCTCACGTTGCCGTACTTGGTCGTGAGCGTGCCGGCATTCTCGGCGGTCCATTGCAGCACGGCCTGCAGGTCCTTGAAATCGAGCAACAGCAGGCCCTGTTCGTCGGCCACCTTGAAGACGATGTTCAACACGCCTTCCTGCGTGTCGTTGAGCTGCAGCAGGCGCGCCATCAGAACGGGTCCGATCTCGCTCACGGTCGTCCGCACCGGATGGCCCTTGTCGCCGAACAAGTCCCAGTAGATCGTCGGAAAGCCGCGGCCCTTGTAGCCATCGATCTTGAGGAGCTTCGCCCGCTCCACCGCCTTGGGATTGTCGCCGCCGGGCTGGCTGATGCCCGAAAGGTCGCCTTTGACATCGGCCATGAAGACCGGCACGCCGAACGCTGAAAAGCCCTCGGCCAGGGTCTGCAGGCTGACCGTCTTGCCGGTGCCGGTGGCGCCGGCGATGAGACCGTGACGATTGCCGTACTTCAGGAGGAGATATTGATCGGCGTCGCTCGCGCCCACGAAGATCTCCGCATCATCGCTCATGATCGCTCCTCCATTCTGCCGCCGACTTTAGCCAAACCATGCGGGCCGGTGTAGGGTCGGGATATGGCTCTGCCCCGTCTCGCCCTCGCCGTGATCGGCGATGAAATCGGCCCCTCCCTGCCGGAGATGATCTCGTTCTGCGCCGAGCATGGCATACGCCGGCTCGACATGCGCACGGTCGACGGGCGCAACCTGCTCGCGATGACACTCCGGGAGGCGACGGCCGTTGCCGACGCCCTGAAGGCAGCCGGCCTCGAAGTGCCCACCCTTGTCTCGCCGTTGCTGAAATGGGCGGCGGCCGACAAGGCTGCGTCCAACGGCCCGGTCGATTTCGCCTTCGACCCCGCGCAGTGCCCCGAGAAAGATGTCCTGGCGCACGCCTTCGACCTCGCAGCCGTGCTCGGCGCCTCCCGCATCAGGGTGTTCAGCCACCTTCGCTATCCCGGCTTCGCTCCGGACGATCTCGGACCTGCCCTCGACCGCCTGATGGATCTCGCCGCAAGGCACGATGTGGTGGTCGAACTGGAGAACGAACCCGTGTGCAATCTGGGCTCGGTTGGCGAGCTGGCCGATTTCTTCAGGACATATGGCGCGTCATCGAGCCGACTCCATCCCCTGGTCGACATCGCCAACAGCTACGCCATGAAGGCGCCGCCGACGGAGACCGACATCGCCCACCTCGCCCCGAAGGTCGACACGATCCATCTCAAGGATCGCGACTTCGCCGGCAACCGCACGGTGCCGCTGGGCGACGGCGACATCCGATGGGCGGACGAACTCACGCGCCTGTTGGCCGGTGTCGAGGCGGATGAGATCGTGGCCAGCATCGAAACGCATTGCCCACATGACGGGCGCAATGCCACCGGAAAGTCGGTGAAAGCCTTGCGCCGCATCGCCGCCGAGATCGGCGCCGAGACCGTCTGACCGGCGCGGAGCTGCGGCCATGAAGGATGCCCCCAAGCATCGGGTTCCGCAGGCTCTGGCGGACGCGTTCGTCGCGAACCAGAAGCAAGGGACCCTGGCTGCCTATGCCGAAGGCGGCTTTCCGCGGCTGTCGCTGTTGCCTTTCGTCAAGGACGGCGATCTGATCGAGATGCATTGCGTGCAGCTCGATCCCACGTTCCAGGCGCTCTGCCGCAATCCGCGTGTCACGTTCATGGTGTCCGACTATCTCGGCACCTATCCCAGCGACTGGGTCGATCCGAATGACGGCGGCCGCGGCTCGACGATATTTCGTGCCGTAAGCTTCGACTGCCTGGCCGACTACGACACGGATCCCGTTGCCGTCGCCGCCGGCCTCACGCGGCTGTTGAGCGTCTACGAGCCGGGAGCACCGCACGGCACGATCGAGGATGGCGACGTTTACGGTGCGCGCCTGCGCCAGCTTGCGTTGGTGCGGTTACGGATCGTGGCGACGCAGGCCAAGTTCAAGATCGGTCCGCCCGGCGCCGACGAAAAGGACCGACGGGCGAATGTGGCGGCCCAGCTCAGAAAGCGAGGCCAGCCGGGAGACATCGAGGCGGCGCGCTGGATAGACTACTACAACGCGCTTCGCCGCGACGACGGCACTTGGTCGGTATAAGCGATGCGACGCTTCTCCTTCGTCACCGTCGACGTCTTCACGGAACACCGCTTCGGCGGCAATCCGCTCGCGGTGTTTCCCGACGCGCACGGGCTGAGCGATGCCGAGATGCAGGCACTCGCAGCCGAGTTCAATCTCAGCGAGACGACTTTCGTGCTGCCGGCCGACGATGCAGCCAACACCGCCCGCGTGCGCATCTTCAACCGCAGGACGGAGATGCCGTTCGCCGGCCATCCCAATGTCGGCACGGGCTGGGTTCTGGCGCAGCACGGCCATGCGAAGAACGGCCTGCTGCGCTTCGAGGAGATTGCGGGCCTCGTCGAAGTGCGGGTCGAGGCAGGGCTCGTGACCATCGCGGCGCCGCAGCCCTTGTCGCTGGGTGCAGAAATGCCGGTCGATCTGCTGGCCGGATGCGTGGGACTCCGCGATGGGGACGTTATCGTCGCCGCGCATCGGCCGCTGCTGGCCTCCGTCGGAAACTCCTTCGTGATCGCCGAGGTCACAGCCGCCGCGCTCGCGAAAGCCTCGCCCGACATCGGCAAGTTCCGCGCAGCCGCTCGAGCCTACACCGCGGCGGGCGCGGGCCGGTTGCCGCTTTATCTTTATGCCCATGAAGGCCAGCGTTTGCGCACCCGTATGTTCTCGCCGCTGTCCGGCACGATCGAGGACGCCGCGACGGGAAGTGCGGCGACGCCTTTGGCCGCCCTCCTGCTCTCGCTCGGCGCCGAAACCGAAAGCCGTTACGACATCCTGCAAGGTGTCGAGATGGGCCGGCCCAGCCGGCTGCTGGCGACGGCGCGGCGCACTGCCGACGGCATTCGCGCCAGCGTCGGCGGCCACTGCGTGCCAGTGCTGAAGGGGGAAGTTTCGCTGTAGGGACGCTGTCCGGAAACGTACCGTGCGCCGTCGCCGGGCAACTCCTCCGTCAGGCGATCATTCCTCGGAAAACCGATACGCCTCGACCATAGGAGGTCCCCATGCAGGTTCGCGAAGCGATGAGCTCGCCCGTCCAGATCACCCTGCCCGGCCACACCATCCAGCAGGCGGCCCAGCTCATGCTCGAGGTCGACGCGGGCGTCCTGCCGGTTGGCGACGAGGACAGGCTGGTCGGCATGATCACCGATCGGGATATTGCCTTGCGTGCCGTGGCCGGCGGCAAGGGCCCTCAGACCCCCGTGCGCGACGTGATGAGCCGTGAGGTCATGTATTGCTTCGACGACGAGGACATCGAGCATGTCGCGCACAGCATGGGCGAGCTGCAGGTGCGTCGCCTGCCGGTCGTCAACCGCGACAAGGAGCTGGTCGGCATCCTGTCGCTCGGCGATGTCGCGACACTCCACGGCGGCGGCACTGCCGGCGGCGCGCTGGGCGATATCAGCCAGCCACGCGGCAAGCACACGCAGGTTTGACCAAGTCAGCGACACCGCTATTCGCGCAGCGCCCTGATATTCCCGGCGTAGTCCGGGGGTCCGCCCCGGAAGACGGCGGTGCCAGCGACGAGGACGTCGGCCCCGGCCTGCACGCAACGCCTCGCGGTGTCGACGTTGACACCGCCATCCACCTCGAGGTCGATCGGCTTGCCGAGGGCGTCGATCGCCTTGCGCAGGCTCGCGATCTTGGCGAGCTGGCTCTCGATGAAGGCCTGTCCGCCGAAGCCGGGGTTCACGCTCATCACCAGCACGAGATCGAGGTCGCCCAGCACCGGCTCTACGGCGGCGAGTGGCGTCGCGGGATTGAGCACGAGACCGGCCTTCTTGCCGAGGCTCTTGACGAGCTGGATCGTGCGATGGACGTGCGGGCCCGCCTCGGGATGGAAGGAGATCACATCTGCGCCGGCGTCGGCGTAGGCAGGCACCAGCGGATCGACAGGCGTGATCATGAGATGCACGTCGAACGGCAGGCGGCTGTGCTTGCGCAGCGCCTTCACCACCATCGGCCCGATGGTGAGATTTGGCACGAAGTGCCCGTCCATCACGTCGACATGGATCCAGTCGGCGCCGGCCGTCGTCACCGCCTCGACCTCCTGGCCGAGCACGGCGAAGTCGGCCGACAGGATCGACGGCGCGACGCGGACGCGCTGTTGCGGCATCGGTCAGGTCCCCGGACGGGTCGGTGCTTCCCAACCCTTGCGCCGGAAGGGATTGGCCGGAAAGGTGCCCAGCATCTTCAGCTCCTCGGAGAAGAAGGCCAGCTCCTCGAGCGCCAGCCGGAGGTTGCGCTGCTCGGGGTGGCCCTCGACCTCGGCGTAGAACTGCGCCTGTTCGAAATGCGCACCGGACAGGTAGCTCTCCAGCTTGACGATATTGACGCTGTTCGTGGCAAAGCCGCCCAGCCCCTTGTAGAGCGCGGCCGGCACGCTCTTCACGCGGAACAGGAAGGCAGTCATGCAGCGCACCGTCCGCCAATCCGGCTGGGCCTCCTCTCGACTGAAGACGAGCATGCGCGTGGTGTTGTGATCGGCGTCCTCGATGTTGCGCGCAAGCACCTTGAGCCCATAGATGCGCGCCGCGAGCGACGAAGCGATGGCCGCGACATCCTTGTCGCCGATCTCGGCAACCTCCCGCGCGGCGCCTGCGGTGTCGGCATGGACCAACGGCTGGATGCGATGCTTGCGCAGGAAATTGCGGCACTGGGACAGCGCCTGGACGTGGCTCTTCGCGGTCTTGATCGACTTGAGCGAGGCGCCCGGAGGCGCCACCAGGCAATGCTCGACGCGCTGGAAATGCTCGGCGACGATCTTGAGCCGGGTATGCGGCAGCAGGCTGTGCAGGTCCGCGACGCGGCCCGCGATCGAGTTCTCGACCGGGATCATCGCCAGTGCCGCCTTGCCGGCCTGGACGGTCGCCATGGCGGCCTCGAAGGTCGGGCAAGGCAGTGTGGTCATGTAGGGGAAGGCTGCGCGGCAGGCCATGTCCGAGTTGGCGCCAGCCTCGCCCTGGAAGGCGATCGTGTTGCCGTCCTTGTTCCTGCCGATCCGCACCTTGGCCATCCCTACTCTCTCCCCCGTCGCTCGTTTGTCAGGCCTTGCGCCGATCGCCTTCCGCGCGGCGATTTCGGCCGCCGGATTGCCTTGTCCACCCCGCTGGGAATGCCAAAAAACCGTGCTAAATCCGGCACTTGCGACGTTCCGCCGCGCGAGGGTCCCGAACCGATGGGATACTACTGGCGGCGCTCGGGGCGTGCTACAGCAACCTCAGAAGAATTTGCGCGGGCGAGATTCGAGAATGGTCAATTTCAATACGGCGGCCGGTTGCTTCCTGGCTTCGGCGCTTTTTGCGATGGTGGTCGGCAAAGTGTCGAATGCCCTTGTGGAGCCGGAGCATCTCGCCAAGCCGGCGATTGCCGTCAGCGAGGCAGCGCCCGAACCGGCCGCTGGTGGTGCCGCCGCACCCGCCGAGCTGCCGCCGATCGGTCCCATGCTGGCCAGCGCCGACGCCAAGGAAGGTGAGAAGCTCTACAAGAAGCTTTGCACCGCCTGCCATACGGACGAGAAGGGTGGTCCCAACAAGATCGGACCGA
>DATEID010000026.1:0-4877 GCA_035279245.1 Reyranella sp. | reverse complement strand
AGGTCATGATCGAGGAGCGCGAGTAGAGCGGCTCGAACACCGGCAGGTGATCGGCGCTGTCCGCCTCCGGTTCGACGAGATGAAGCGGCTCGCCCTTCTGGTTGATGAGCTGCGCCATGGGGCCGGCGGCGGCCGGCATCGCCGTCTGGTCCTGGGCATAGGCGATGTTGAAGCGCCATTCGCGCGCCTGCGGATCCTCGTCCCACAGATAGCGCTTGGGGCTCGACATGCCGGTATTGCCCTCGGTGCCGCGCCGTCGCGCGGCGAGCCGCGTCGCTTCCGGTCCGACCCGCGTCATGGTGGGCCAGACGAACGCATCGGCGCGTCCACCCATGCGGGAGAGATGGTTCTTGCCGAACCAGGCCTGGGCGAACTCCACGCGCGATTCGAACGGCTTCATGTGCACGCTCTCGGGGTGCGAGAGGTCGCGCAGCGCAAGCTCGTACGAGTCGTTCAGATTGACGCCCAGCTCTCCTGCGGCCTCGATCAGCAAACCGCAGGTCCGCGAGTTGCCGACATCGAGCACGAGATCGACCTCGATCGCGCCGCGGCCGGGCCGCTCGGCGTCGCCCACCAGCTTGATCGGCGGAAACGGGATCGCTTCCGCCAGCAGGCCGAGGAAAGCGAGATAGCGGGCGCTCGCTTCCTGAGGCTTCTGCTTGATGTCGTTCTCGATCTCCTCGAGCGTGGCGCGCGGATGGAGCTCGCGAAACAGCTCTTCCAGCCACTGCTTCATCCAGTTCTGGCGCAACAGCCAGTGATTGGCCCGCTGCTGCGCGGCGAGGGCGAACAACGCGCCCGATGTCACATCCTTGGAGGAGGGCGCCAGATAGGCCCGGCCCTCGGCCTCGGCGATCAGACCGGTATCGAAGGCGAGCACGGCGCGGTAGCGGTTTCCTTGCTCGTCGCGGAAGCCCTCGCCGAAGCGCGCTTCGAGATCGACGACGCGGATGCGCGCCCAGTCGGCGGGTCCTTCGCGAAACTGGTTGTTGGGCCGCACCTGCAGGAACGGCACAGGCACCCATTTGTCGAGGAAGGGCGCGAGGGCATCCTTGGCGGTCACGA
Source organism: Reyranella sp. (assembly GCA_035279245.1). Classification (GTDB taxonomy): domain Bacteria; phylum Pseudomonadota; class Alphaproteobacteria; order Reyranellales; family Reyranellaceae; genus Reyranella. Next base: position 3,812 of record DATEID010000026.1, on the reverse strand, counting down.
CGAGGTTCGGCTCTGCGGCACGGCGGCGGCCTTCCTCCACGATCTCGTATTGACCGCGGCCTTCGTCGAACTCGAGTTGCACGAGGTCGTCTATCGCCTTGTTGGCGGCGCTGTCGTGGAAACCCCATTCGCGCACGCGCAGGCGCGCCGGATCGAAGCCGAAATCGAGGAACTGAATGCCGGAACGGGCGATCAGCGTCGTCGGGCTGGGATAGCTCGGCAGGCGGGCGAGGTCGCTCATGGATGCCTATGCGGAAGAAGCCTGTGCAACTGGGGTTTCAAGTGTAGGAAATCAACGGCCGATCTGCACGCTGTAGCTACGCTTGTCGCCGGGCTGGCTGCCGTTGCATTGCGCAACGCCATCCTTGCCGATCTCGCAGTTGACGACGTTGCGCGCATAGGTCCTGCCATCGGTGCATTTGGGATTGGACTTCTCTTCGATCACCAGCTTGCCTTTGTCCCAGCGCGCTTCCGCCGGTGCCTCGCAGGTCGATCCGTCCTGCTGCACGAAGCTCACCTTGCCCTTGCCCTTGTCGTCGAGCGTGTAGGACGGATGAAGATTCTTCTCGCCCTGGGAGGTGGCGAGGCTGGTGCGCGAGCGCCAGTCTCCCTTCAGGAAGGAAAGGTCCTGCTTCTGCTTTGCCTCCGGCGGCACGACCATCGGCTTGGGCTCGTTCTTCTTCTCCTTATCATCGGCCGCCTGCTTGTCGTTGTCGGGACCGTTCGGTCCCTTGTCGTTGGCGCCCTTGTCGTTGTCAGCCTTTTCGTTCGGACCAGGGCCCTTGTCCTTCTCGGCCACGCCGAGATCGACACCGTTCTTGCCGTCGACCGCATGTCGCTCGATCGGCGCATCGGCCGCCGTTCCGACGATCACGCCGCCGGGACCGATCACGCCTGCGGCGCAATTGCCGCCGCGTTGCGCCACCTCGTCGGTAAGCCGTGCCAACTCGAGTCGCAGGTTCTCGTTGTCCTTGATCAGCGTCTCGATCCGCGTTTGCTGAAGCGCCACCGGCTCGCGCACCGAGAAGGCAAGCGCGTGGTCGCGCGCCGCCGCTTCGAGTCGCGGCTCGATATGCGGTAGGTAGGGCCGCACGATCCATGCCAGCACCGCCAGCAACAGCAGCAGGAAGGCGGCGAACAGCAGCCACTGCCACCAGGTGGAGCGCACTCCGGATCCGGCGACCGCAGCAACGACCGGCGCGGATGCCATGACGGCATCGGGTGCAGGCGCAGCCGGCGTGGGTGTCCGTGGCATAGGCGGCTTGGGCGGGCTGGCGAGGAAGACGCCGGGAAGGGCGGCATCGGCCGAGAAGCCCCAGAACGTCATAACCGGCCGACCGCCAACGACGTGCAATGTCTCTTCGCCGGGTGCGGTCAGCGCGTGACGCAGGAGCTTCGCGAAGTTGCGCTCGGCGCCCGAGCGCTCGGGCGCTTCCATCGTGTCGGCGAGATGCGCGAGGTCGGTATGCAGGCGACGGACCTTGTCGAGCACGGTGGCGCGCTCGGCTTCGCCGAGATCGGCGAGCTGCCGCACGTCGCCATCGAATGGCGCATACCAGTCTATCCGCCCGCCCGAGGCATCGACCTCGGGGATCGCCAGCAGATCGGCATGCTCGCGCGACAGGCGCTGCGCGATCGCGGCGCGCAACTGGCCGGCTGCGTGCCACACCGGATCGCCGCCCAGGCCGAGTGCGCGATAGCGCTGAAGCGGCTCGCTGCTGAGAAGGGGACCCGCCATCTCAGCTTCCGGTCAGCGTCCGCCGCGCGGGCAGGACATGGCGTAGGTCCATCGAGTGCCCCACATCTCTCCTGTTACGATGACGTCCACGGAATAATCCCCGGCCACCGGGTTCCAGTCGAACCCGAAGCCGCCGCGTCCGCTGCGCGGGCCGCCCGTGCCGGCGATGACCTGCCCACGGTAGACCACCTTGATGTCGTCGGGCTTCACATAGAGGTTGTAGTTGATCGCGACGAATCCCGGCTTGTCGCCGAGATAGTGGCGATTGCGTGTCACGCCTTCGCCGCCCGAATCGCCTGACCAGTCGCACGGCAACATGCCGGGCGGCGGCCGGCTGACCGGCGGTGCTGCCGCGTGTTGCGGCGGTGGTGCGGGAGGCGGCGCCTTGGCGACCGGCGGCGGCGGAGGCTTGGGCGGTGCGACCGGCTTGCATTGCTCGACCTTGTGCTTGAGATCGGCTTCCAGCGCGGCGAGTTGCGCTTTCAGGTTCTTCTCGGCGGTGTGCGCATCGTCGAGCGACGCCTTCAGCACCGGCGTCGGATCGGGCGGCGGCGGCGGTGCCGGCGGCGCCGGCGTCTCCAAAGTCGCGATGTTGGTTGCAGGATCGACCGGCGCGCAGGCGCGGAGCAGCCACGATGCGATCAGCAGCGCCAGCAGCAACAGGAGACCGAACAGGAGCGCACCCAGCCATCGCGAAAGACCCCATCCCGCTATCGCTGGCAGGGCTGGCGCACTGGCAAAAGTCGCCGAGGCCGGAGCTGCAGCCGCCGGCAGTGACGGCAGCGCACCCGCCAGCAGGCTCGCCGCGGCATCGGCTTCGTAGCCCCAGGCGGCGATGACCGGCTGGCCGTCCACCAGATAAATGAAGTCGTCCGACGGTCGCGTCGTGGCGAGATGCAGCGACTGGCCGATGAGGCGCGCCTCGTCGCTCGAGGACGAGGCGGCAAGCTGGCTGCCGAGATTGCGAATGGCCTTGAGGTGGGCGTCGACCGCGCGCAGGGTTTCGCGGCGCTCGGTTTCGCTCAGCTCGCCGAAGCGGCGAACCGTGCCCGACCGTGCCGCATACCAGTCGATGCCGTCGCCCGACTCGCGCAGTTGGGGCTCCGCCAGCAGGTTGGCCGGGCCGTCGCCGAGCCGGCGACGGATGACCGACAGAAGCTGGCCCGCGACCGCATGCAGCGGCTCGCCGCGCACGCCCAATGGCCGGACGCCCAATCGAGTGGTCAGGATGAGGGTCGGGCCTTGGCCCATTCTTCCCGTACGTTCGTTCAGTGGAGTGTCAGCATATCAGCAGCGAATCCGACTTGTTTATGGTGCGCTTGGGCGCTCACGGAATTTCGATATGCAATGCGGCAGGATGTATTCTATTTTGCGAATGCGTCTCAATATCATAGAAATCTTTCCCCTGCGGTTCTGCGGAGGAGACATGAGAGTCACGGCGGAACAAAGTGTTGGACAGCAAGGGAAGACCCGACGCGAAGCCTGCGGCCGTCCGGATTGTGCCTGCGCCTTGCCGATCGGGGAGCGATTCGTCCTGTGGGCGATCCGGCAATGGCAGCATGACCGGTCATTGCCTGCCGAGGGGTCGGCTCTGCATGGCGGCTTCAAGGTTGCCGGCGTGCTCGACGCGTTGCCCGATTTCGCGATCGCCATGGATGCCGTCTTCTTTGGCGGCCAGCGGGGCCTGCAGGTGCACCTGCCGAGCTGTTCGCGGGTCAGCCGAGACGAGGCGACCTTGGTTGCGCTCTGCGGGCTGGCGCAAGGCGATCACGACGGTCCCTTGGGCGCATCGCTCGCCGTGCTGGCAGTGCCGTCCGCGGCGCGGGTCGCCGGCGAACGGCTGAAGAGCTTTGCCGCGATACTCGGGCGCGCCGGATTGCGCCTTGCGCCGCCGGTCGGCGAGGCAGGCGCGCTGATCAATTGACGATCGGCCGTCGCTAGATCTCGATGCGGCTGCCGAGCTCGACCACGCGGTTGGCGGGCAGACGGAAGAAGTCGCCGGCGCTCGAGGCGAACCGGGCGAGGACCAGGAACAGCTTTTCCTGCCATCGCGGCAGGAGCGGCCGGCTGGCGG
>DATEID010000025.1:0-3758 GCA_035279245.1 Reyranella sp. | reverse complement strand
GGGACCGTGATCAACGCCAGGCCGGCCACACAGGCGAGTGCCGGGCTGAGGCCGATCGCGTCGCTCAGCAGGCCGAACAGGAACGGGCTGCCGGCGCCGGCCACCGAGCCGCCGGTGTAGAACACGGCGAAGGCGTGGGTGCGGCGCTCGGCGGCGACGAACTCAGGAATGGTGCCGTACAGCACGGACGATGTGCCGTTCAGCATCAATCCGAGCAACGGCAGAAGGAGGAGAGTTGTCAGGAGCGGCAGTGGCAGGATCGTGAGGATGAGCGCCGTGGTGGCGGCCTCGGTCAGCACGACCGACGTCACCACGCCGAGCCGGGCGCCGAGCCAGCCCATGACGAGCTTGCCAGCCGCGCCACCAGCGAACAGCAGCGACAAGCCGAGGCCGATGGTCGGCAGATCGGCGCCTTTGCCACGCAGCAGGAAGGGCAGAAAGATCAGGAAGCCGCTGCGCACCGAGCTGTCGGCGACGTGGATGAAGAATAACAGCCAGAAGGCCCATGGCCGGTCGCGTCCCGCGGTCTGTCGCACTTTCTCGACGGCAGCCGATCCGGCGCGCGACGGCAGGGTCGCCAGCACGACCCCGGCACCGGTCACGGCGAGCGCCGCCGTCAGAAGCAAGGCATCGCGCCAACCGAACGAAGCGGCGACGAGCGCGAACAGGGCGGGCAGAGCAACCTTGCCCACGTCGCCCGTGAAGTTGTAGGTGCCGAGGGCGCCGCGCGAACGCAGGCCCGGGAAGGCGGCCGAAACCAGGGTCGAGGCAATCGGATGCTGGGTGGCGCCGCCCAGGCCTGCCAAGAAGAGGCCGGCCACGACGCCGTAGAGCGATCCCGTGAGCCCGGCAAGCCCATAGCCGACCGCAACCAGTGCCGTGCCAAAGGCCAGCACGTTGACATTGCCGAGGCGGCCGGCCAGCCAGCTCGACGGGATCTGGCCGCTCGCCATCGCGCCGGAATAGACGGCCTTCAAGGCGCCGATCGCGGCGTAGCTCAGCCCGAATTGCGCCTGCAACAGCGGGTAAAGGACATTGAGAAGGTCGGTGAAGCCGTCATGCAGGGCATGCGCGCCGCCGCACACGGTGAGGGTCTTTCGGGGGGAGAGGGAAGTCTCGGCGGCGACCGTCATCTCCCCCTCACGATACTACCGACCCGGCATCTCCGCGAACCAAAAGGCCGCCTGCTCCTGAAAATCCCTTTCGGCGAAAGCCGTATCCAGGATCAGGGTCGGCTTGCCGTTGCGCGGGTAGCGGACCGAGCTTTCGCGCCGGAAGGCCGTGTCGCAGTGATGGAAGATGAGCACGTCGCCCTGCCGGCGGTGCATCACGAACTCGTGGATCTTGCGGATGTTGACCAGGCTGATGACATAGCGCCCGTCGCTGCCATCCTTGGCCATCTGCTTCACGGGAATATCGCGGCCGCCATTGTACAAGCCCATGACCGCGAGCGCCTCCGGTGCCATCATCACCTCGTGGCCGTAGAAATACAGCCACCGCACCATGCGATCGCCACGTGCCGAAAGGGTGAACGGCTTGTAAGTGTCGAAAGGGCTGTTCCAACCGGTCTTCGAGCAGGCGCCGAGAGGAAGGATCAACGCAGCGCCAAGCAACGCGCGCCGCGACAGACGATGTTCGATCAAGCTCACTCCTTGCCGACGATGGTCATGTCCACTTCCACCGGTGCGATGACTTCGAGCTCGCCGTCGCGGATTGCCCGGAAGAAGCAATTGTGACGGCCGGTATGACAAGCGACCCCTGTCTGCTCGACCTCGACCAGCAACGTATCCCCGTCGCAATCCACCCGTAGATCGACAAGCCGCTGGATGTGTCCGGAGGTTTCGCCTTTGCGCCAGGGCGCCCGGCGGGAGCGGGACCAGTAGCAGACGCGACCGGTGCGCATCGTCTCCTCGACGGCATCGCGATCCATCCAGGCCATCATCAAGACCTCGCCAGTGCCGTGCTGTTGGGCGACGGCCGCGACGAGCCCCTGATCGTTGAACTGGATGGCCGCGATCATCTTGTCGATCGCTGACTGCAGGTAGGTTACGGAAGCGGCAGGGGACATGGGCGTGCCTTGGCCTCGAACGGGAACGGGGCGTATAATCGCGCCTTTCTCGCTTGGCAAATCGGGATCGCATTGAAGAAGCCGGCCAAAGCCCCCTCGCAGAGCCACGACCACAGCCATTGCATCGAGGATGCCATCGCCGCGGCCGAGAAGCTGTGCGCGGACAAGGGGCTGCGATTCACGCCGCTGCGCCGTCGCGTTCTCGAGCTCGTCTGGTCGAGCCACAAGCCGGTCGGCGCCTATGCCCTGCTCGACGAATTGCGCAACGAGGAGCTCGGATCGGCGCCGCCCACCGTCTATCGTGCGCTCGATTTCCTGATCGAGCACGGATTGATCCATCGCATCGAGCGGATGAACGCTTTCATCGGCTGCAGTCATCCCGGCGAGGCCCATCGCGGCTTCTTCCTGATCTGCGGCGAATGCGGCAACGCCGAGGAACTGCAAAGCGACGGCGTTGCCGACACGATCGCCGCCAGCGCGAGTCGCCGCGGCTTCGTGGCCCGCGACATGACGCTCGAAGTGACCGGCACCTGCGCCGACTGCAGAAGGTCGGCCTGAGCCTTCACAGGCTGAGGAAAAGGCGGTAGAGCGCGTCGATTCCCTCGAAACCGACGCCGGGCAAATCTGGCGGCAAGGCGCGACCTTCCAACAACGTAGCGCCGTCGATCAGGCCGCCGAACGGCGTAAAGCTCGACGGGTTGACCTCGGTCCCGCCGAGCCCAAGCGCACTCGCCAGATGCAGGCTGAAGAGATGACCGCCGTGCGGCCAGAAGGCCGAGCGCCTCCAGCCGCGTGCCTCCATTGCCTCGACGATCTGGAGATATCCCGGCAGGCCGTAGCAATGAACAGGGTCGAACAGCAGGATGTCGCGATCGCGGCGCAGGCCGCCATAGCGGTCGAGCAGCTTCGCTTCGGCCGCCGAGAACAGCGCCTCGCCCGCAGCGATGGGTTGGTCGTAAATGGCTGTCACAGCCGACTGCGTCTCGAAGTCGAGCGGATCGCAGACATCCTCGAACCACATGAGCTCGTACGGCAAAAGCGCCTTGCCTGCCGCGACGGCATCCTGCGCTCGGTAACCGTTCATTGCGTCGACCGCGAGCGCGTGCGGCGCAGGGAAGATTTCCGCTGCCGTGTCCAAGCGCGCGAGATCATGCGTAAGCGGAGCCGAGCCGATCTTGATCTTGGCGTGTCGGTAACCGCTGTCCCTGAAGCGGCCCAGTTCCTCCTTCAGCCGCTCGAGATCGTCGTCGGGGTAGGGATAGCCCCCGCTCGCATAGACGGAGACGGCGGCAGGATTGCCCCGGTCGCCAAAGCGTTGCCGCAAGAGGACGTGCAAGGGCAGGTCGGCAATCTTCGCCGCGGCATCCCACAGCGCCATGTCGAGCGTGCCGACGGCGACACAGCGTTCCCCATGACCGCCGGGTTTCTCGCCCTTCATCATCGCCCGCCACCCCTCGAGCGGATCGATCCCGCCGGCAGCGAGCAGGCGCGGCACGAACCGCTCGCGGATCAGGCCACCCTGGCCGAAGCGGCCGACCGAGGAAAAGCCGAAGCCGATCACGGGTCGACCGTCGCGCACGACATCCGTCGTCAGGGCGACGATGCTGGTCGTGAGACCGCCCGACGGGATGGCAGGGTCGCTGTAACGCGAAATGTCTACCGTGCGCTCGCGAACGTCGACGATGCGCAT
>DATEID010000024.1:0-3666 GCA_035279245.1 Reyranella sp. | reverse complement strand
GAGAAGCGCCGGGCGCTTGCTCCCGAGACCGAGAAGGCGTTCCAGGCCTTCAGCCGGCAGGTCTTCGCGGACGGGGCGCTGCCGGCGAAGACCAAGCAGCTCATCGCTGTCGCTGTCGCGCATGTCACACAGTGTCCCTATTGCATCCGCGGGCACACGAAAGCGGCACTTCGCCATGGCGCAACGCGGCAGGAGCTGATGGAAGCCATCTGGGTCGCCGCCGAGATGCGCGCCGGCGGCGCATATGCGCACGCCGCGCTCTCGCTGGCGGCGATGGAGGAGGACAAGCCGCCATCCGGCGGCTGACTATCCCCGCCGGCGGCAGGGCAATCGCATTTGGGCAAAATCTCCGTCATCCCGAGCGAAGTGAGCGAAGCGCCTGCCCTGAGCGAAGTCGAAGGGAACGAAGTCGAGGGACCTTTTTTGCTCCACCACCACGGGACGAAGCGTTGACAAAAAAGGTCCCTCGGCTTCGCTGCGCTCCGCTCGGGATGACGGAATCAGGTCATATGCGATTGCCCTGCCGCTGGCGGCGAGGGGTTGCCTGCCTTTTGCCCTGGATGCGGTTGGAGCTCGCGCGTTCAATCCGGGCTGCGTCCCGGATCGCCGCGAGGATGTCGCCGATGACATTGGCCTCGGCGTCGGCCGGGTGGACAAGGTAGGCCGACAGGGAGAATTCCGGCGCTCCGGCCCGTTCCACGAGCGTGCCGCGGGCAAGGTACGGGCGCACGAGGCGTGCCGGGAAATACCCGGCGCCGCCGTTCTGCAGCACATGTTGCAAGCCCAGCCATCCGATGTTTGCCGTGAGCGCTGCACCCTGGAAATCAGGAAAGCTCGCGCCGTGTCTTGCAAGGAATTCCGGCCCCCAATCGACATAGACATATTCCGGGCCCGACCCCGGCTTGACCCTCCGATCGGTGGAGACCAGCACCAGGCGCTCGTCGAACAGGTGCTCGACCTCGAGGCCCGGCCGGCTTTCCGGCGTGTACATCACGCCGATGTCGATATGGCCTTCGATCAGGCCGCGCATGAGATCGCCTTCGAGGCCGATTTCGGCCCGCAACGCGACGTCGGGTGCGTTCCGCAGCAGGCGGGGAAGCAGATGGGCAAGGAACTGTTCCCAGAGGCCGAAGCGCGCACCGATGGTCACGCTGGCCCGGAAGCCCTGCGCCACGCCGACATCGTGACGCGCCTGCTCGACGGTCCGAACGAGCGTGGCGGCATGCTTCTGGAAATGTCGGCCGGCGGCAGTGAGCGTCGTGCCGCCCTTGTTGCGGACGAACAGCCGGCGGCCAAGCAGAGTCTCGAGCGTCCTGATTCGCGTGCTGACCGTCGACTGGGTGACGTGCAGGCGCTCGGCGGCGTTGACGAAATTGCCGACGGTTACGACCGCGAGGAAGGTGCGCGCCAGCTCGGTATCCATCGGGGCCTGCGATAAATCGAGTTTGCCGATATTATCAGCCATAATTACTCGTTTCAAAAATATAAATCGGCGCTTTACTATCGCCGCATGAATACAGCCCCGATCGCCGGCAAAGCGGAGGTCCTCGCATTCCTGAACGAGCTGCTGGAGGCGGAACGCGCCGGGGCGCGGGTCGCGCTCGACACCGCTTGGGAGGCGGCGGAGCCGGCGATGGCCGAGATCATGCAGGGCATTCGACGGGACGAAGCGCGCTGGTGCGCCATGCTGCTGCAGCAGATCGAGCGGATCGGCGGCAAGCCTTCACCGCACACAGGGCCGCTCCACGACCAGGCGATGGCGATCGAGGATCTCAAGGCACGCATCGTGTTCCTCAACCGCGGCCAGGGCTGGGTCGTGCGCAAGCTCCGCGAGATGATGCCGCGTCTGGAGGATAAGACGCTCTATACCGATCTCGCTCACATGCTGTCGTCGCATGTCGCGAACATCACGATCGCGAACTCGGCTCTGGTATGACGATGGAACCGGCCGATGGCGATCGCGAATGGGAGGACGAGTACGCGTCGCCGCCATGCTTCATGCACCGAACCGAGCCGAGGCCGGACCAGCTCAAGGGGCACGACAACGGGAGCCGGTGGGCCGACGTGAAGAGATGGCGCAAGGCCGAGCGGGAGCGCCTCGTCGAGTTGCGGCGCGCGATCGGGCCGGAAGATCGTCGCCGCTTTTCCGAAAGCATCGCGCTCGAGCTCGACCGCCTGCTGGGCGACGTTTCCCATCGGACCGTCGCGGCCTATTGGCCCATCCGCGGCGAGCCGAACCTGCTGCCGTGGACCGAAGCCCTCCAGGCCCGCGGGATCGTCTGCTGCCTGCCGGTGGTGATCGCACCGCAGAAGCCGCTCGTGTTCCGGCAATGGCATCGCGGGATGCCGATGACGCAGGGCGTCTGGAACATACCGGTGCCGGCCGACGGGCCGTGCATCGCGCCCGACATCGTCCTGGCGCCGGTCGTGGGTTTCGACCGTGCCTGTTATCGTCTGGGCAACGGCGGAGGCTACTTCGACCGGACCCTTGCCGCCCTGGAGCGTCGTCCATTGGTCCTTGGCGTGGGTTATGCGCGCTTGAGAATCGAGACGATCCACCCGCAACCCCACGATATCCCGATGGACATGATCGTCACCGAGGAGGGGACGACGAAACCGGTCGCTGCCTCGTGCGGTAGTTGACCTAGCCTGAGAGGGGGTGCCGATGGCCGTCCAGCGCAAGACAGCGGCAAAGCCCGCCAGCGGTCATCCCTTCGTCGCCAAGCTCAATCGGTCGATAGAGCTCGACGACGCCGACATGGCGGCGCTCGATCTCCTGCTGCGGCACCGGGTCGTTGCAAGGAAGGCCAAGGACCTCGTCGTCGAGGGGTACGAGTATCGGGCATTGCATATCGTCGAGAGCGGGTTCGCGATCCGCTACAAGCTCCTGCACAACGGCAAACGCCAGATCGTGAACGTCATCGTTCCCGGCGACATCATCGGCTTCCCGGCGTGCTTCTACGAGTACGCCGTCTTCTCGGTCACGGCACTCGGGGACATGAGCCTGCACCATGTGCCCCTCGACTCGTTCACCGACCTTTGCCTCGGCCGGCCGAACATCGCGACCGCGCTCGTCTGGTTCGCGGCGCGTGAGGCGGCGATATATGCCGAACACGTTACCGATACCGGCCGCCGCGATCCGCTGGAGAGGTTGGCGCACTTTCTGCTGGAGATGTTGACGCGCCTGCAGGCAATAGGCGCCGCATCGGCAAGGACCTTCGAAATGCCGCTGTCACAGGAAGGGATCGGCGATGTCGTTGGCCTGAGCGGCCCCCATGTCAGCCGGATGCTCGGCGAGCTGAGGAACCAGGGGCTGATCGCCGTGAATGGACACCAGATCACGGTCGTGGATATGGCGGCGCTGCAGATCCTGGGGGAATTCCGACCCGCCTATCTCGACCGTGCTCCCATTTCGGGACGGCGGCGTTAGTACTGACTGCCACTACAAACGGCGTCGTCTAGGCATATCTTTGCCATCGCAACTCCTGTCATCCTGAGCGCAGCGAAGGATGTCATGGCGATTGCGGCCAGTCTGCCGATTGAAATGTCATGAGGTCCTTCGCTTCGCTCAGGACGACAGAGGTGACTGGCGATTGAAGCAAAGCATGATCACAAACGCGGTCAATCGTCGTTGGCGTGCGGCCCGAGGGATCCATCCGTTGCGGC
>DATEID010000023.1:0-6288 GCA_035279245.1 Reyranella sp. | reverse complement strand
CCGCGATCTTCGCCTCGACCTTGGCTTTCTCCTCGTCGGGATCGGTCGCGCCGCCGCCCATCTCCTCGATGAGCTTTTTCAGCATCCGCGCCGTCTCCTTGCCGCCCGGCACGCAAAGGTTCAACCGCTCCTCGGCCTGCTGGGCGATCTCGTCGGCGTAGGTCTCGCAGGTGTAGCCGCATTGGCCGCAATTCTGCTGCGCCATGGCCGCCATCATGCGGCGTCGCAACGGCCGGTCCTCGGCCATCGCCATGCGCTCGGCAAGGGACAATGAAGGGTCGTGCCAGGGCGCATCGTCATCGCCGTCCGCCATCGGATCGCGGAAGGCCGGATCCGCTGCGGCGGGGAGGGAAGGCAGCGCCTGATCGGCTGGCGAGTTCGACAGGAGACCCGCGAAGAAGCCGTTCAGCCACGCGCGCTGCTCTTCGCTGAACGGCGCATCCTCGGGGATGTACTGGACGATGTCGGCCGGTCGCGGACTGTCGACAAGGGGCACGGATCACACTCCGATGAGGCGGTGCAGGCTTTGATCGTCGTGGCGCGCGGCGAACTGCCGGAAGGTTTCCTGAGGGCCGGCGCGATGGGCCAGGTAGGCGGCAAGCAAGCGCTCGATGAAGCGCGGCATCTCGTCGGCCCTGATCGCGCGGACGAACTCGCGGCCGATCCTGGCATTGCTGCCATAGCCGCCGCCGATCACGACGTTGTAGCCGTCGACGGTTTCGTCCTCGCCCGCCGCCACGCGTGTCCCGACCAGGCCGATATCGCCGATATAGTGCTGCGCGCAGGAATTCGGGCAGCCGGTGAGGTGGATGTTGACCGGCGTGTCGAGCGCGACGCGCGGCTCGCAATGCTCGGCGATGGCGATCGCCATCTCCTTGGTGCGCGCGTTGGCAAGCTTGCAGCCCGAGGAGCCGGTGCAGGCGACCAGTCCCGCTCGCAGCGGCGAAACCGCGAGCGAAAGGCCGGCGGCTGCCATGCGCTGCTCGAAAGCGGTCCGATTGGCCTCGGCGATGCCGGAGACCAGGAGGTTCTGCCACACGGTAAGTCGGAGATCGCCATCGCCCAGGTCGCGTGCGGCATCGGCGAGTGCCTGCATTTGCGGCGCCTCCAGCCGTCCGACCGGCAGTGCGATGCCGGCATAGTAGAGGCCCGTCTGCTTTTGCGCATGGAGGCCGATGTGCGCGCCGCGGTCCTGCAACGGCCGGGGCAGGATATGTTCTTCCGGCACGCGGGCGAGCTTGCGCCCGAGCTTCTCCTCGACGGCGGCCAGGAACTTGTCCAATCCCCAGACGTCTATCAGATATTTCAGCCGCGCCTTGGCGCGGTTCGTGCGGTCGCCATGGTCTACGAAGACGCGCACGACGGCGTCGGCGATTCTCGTCGAGTCCTGTGGCGCGACGACGACCTTCGTCGGCCGTGCAATGTCCTTGTGGCCGGTGATGCCGGCGAGTCCCAGTCGATACCAGACACCTGGAGCGACGCTCGCGCCTTCCGCCACCTGCACCGCGCTGAATCCGATATCGTTGGTTTCCTCCAGCGTCGGAATCGGCCCGCCGCCGTCGAACGCGACGTTGAACTTGCGCGGCAGGCCGCTGAGCGACCGGTCGTTCAGCACATGGAAGTGCCAACGCCGTGCGTCGGGTCGCGTGTCGAGCAGCTCGCCCGGTGCGATGCCGGCAGTGGCGTCGCCGGTGACGTTGCGGATGTTGTCGGCGCCCGAGCCGCGCGAGGTGAGGCCGAGATCCTGCACCGCCTCCACCACATTGGTCGCGTTCCTCGCCTCGATCCCGCGGATCTGGATGTTGGCGCGCGTGGTCACATGGGCATAGCCGGCGCCGTAGGTCTCGGCGACCGAGGCGAGACCCACAAGCTGCTGCCAGGTCAGCATCCCGTTCGGTATGCGCAACCGCAGCATGTAGAAGGGCTGATTGGGCGCAAGATAGAAGAGTCCGTAGAACCGCCAGCGGAAATTGTCCGGCGGCTTGGGGTACTCGTCGCGCGACGCCTGATCCTTCAGCCGGGCATAGCCGTCGAAGGGGTGCTCCTCGCGCTTCCACTTCTCGGGATCGACCAGCTTCTTGCCATTGGCTTCGAAGCGCGCCATGGCCGCCAGGTGCGCCGAGTCCGGCCCGCCAGGTGTCGGCGTCGCCGCCGGAGCTGCAGGGGCGCGGCTGCCGCTGCGCGCGGCCTGCAGCCCGGAGGCGAAGCCTTCGAGATAGCGTTTCTGTTCCGGCCGGAAGTCGTGCGGGTTCATCACTCGGCGGCGACCGGGGCCGCAATCGCATCGACCTGTGGCGCCTTGGGGCGATAGGTCAGATAGAGGGCAAGGCCGGTGAACACGAGGCCACCGACGATGTTGCCCAGCGTGACCGGGATCTGATTCCACAGCCACCAGTCGGCCAGCGTCACCTTGGCACCCATCATCATGCCCGTGGGGATGAGGAACATGTTGACCACGGCGTGCTCGAAGCCCTGGGCGAAGAAGACGAAGATCGGCAGCCAGCAGGCGACGATCTTGCCGATCGACGAGGTGCTGGTCATGGCCAGCACGGCCGACAGGCAAACCATCCAGTTGCACAGCATCGCCTTGACGAACACGACGGCAAGGCCGGCGCCTCCCATGGCGGCATAGCCTGTCGTCTTGGCTTCGGCGATCTGCGCGATGCGCTGGGCGAGTCCGGCCGGCGCCGTCGTCCACATGTTCGTGAGTACCAGGGCCAACAGGAAACCGTAGACGATGCTGCCGACCAAGTTGCCGGCGAACACCCACGCGATATTGATGCCCACCTCGCGCAGATTGGCCCGACCTTCGAACCACGGCAGCGGCACGAGACCGAAGCTTCCCGTCACCAGCTCCAAACCGAGCAGAACGATGGTCGCGATGCCGAATGGGAAGATGATCGCGCCGACAATACCCTGGCCGGTGGCGACGGTGGCGGTCAAGGCGAGACTGGTCGAGATGCCGAGCAGGGCGCCCGACAGCATACCGCGGACAAGGAGATCACGGGGTGCGAGCGCCAGCTTGGCCATGGCTGTATCGATCATCGCCTGCGCAACCGCGGCCGGTTTCACGTAGTCCATGTGTACCTCTCGCGTCGTTGGTTCTGCAGCCAAAGAGCGAGCAAGAGACATGCCACCAAACAACATCGGCGGAATGTGATTGCAGCCTGCGCCGCCGCGATGGAGCGCTCGATTTGCGACTGCCTTAGAAATTCTTGCTTTTCCCTCGCCGACGGTCTTCCAATCTCTCGACGGGCGGGGGCGCCGGCCGACGCTGCAAGATCCAGGCGGCGCGGATGCCGATGAGGACGTGATGCCTGATGCTGCCCGCTCCCTGAGCTTGCGATCGCCCTGGAGTCGCGCCACGGCGCTGGTGGTCGCCCTCATCGTCATTGGCGGTCTCGCCTGGTATTTCACACGCGGCGCCGACAAACCGCCGCCGCCGGCAGCCGCTCAGGCCGTGCCTTCGGTCGGCGTACGCGCCGCGGCCATGCGCGGCGTGAGCCAGTCGTTCGAGTTCGTGGGCCGTATCAAGGCCATCGAGACGGTCGATGTGCGCGCGCGGGTCGAGGGCTTTCTCGAGAAGGTCCTGTTTCGCGAGGGCCAGGACGTCAAGAAAGGCGACCTGCTGTATCAGATCGAGAAAGTCCAGTTCGCCGCGCAGGTCCAGCAGGCCAGGGCCAATCTCGCCTCCGCCCAGGCGGAAGCGACCAACGCCGAGCTCCAGTACCACCGCCAGCTCGATCTCTCGAAGCGCCAGTACAGCCCGCAATCGACGGTCGATCAGTACAAGGCCGAGGTCGACACCGCCAACGCCAAGATCCAGCAGGCGCAGGCGGCGCTCACCCAGGCGCAGGTCAACCTCGACTACACCGATATCCGCTCTCCGATCGACGGTCGCATCGGCCGCACTGCCTATACGATCGGCAATCTCGTCAATCCGGCGAGCGGGGTGCTGGCGACGATCGTGAGCCAGGATCCGATCTACGTGGTCTTCCCGGTGAGCGTGCGCGACCTGCAGACGATACGCGACGCGCGCCGCAAGGAAGGCGGCGGGCTCATCAAGATCGATATTCGCCTGCGCTTGTCGGACGGCAAGGAATATCCGCACAAGGGCGTTTGGAACTTCACCGGTCCGCGGGTCGACCAGCAGACCGACACGCTGATCATGCGGGCAACCGTGCCCAATCCGGACCGCGTGCTGTCCGACGGCCAGTTCGTGACCGCCATCATCCGCGAACGTCGCGAGCAACCGCGGCTGGTGATTCCGCAGGCGGCGCTGCAAGTCGACCAGTCCGGCTACTATGCGCTGATCGTCGATAGCCAGCACAAGGTCGAGCAGCGGCGCCTCGAGACCGGACCCAATCTCGACACCGACATCGTCGTCACCTCCGGCCTGAGGGAAGGCGACAAGGTGATCGTCGACGGCATCCAGAAGGTCCGGCCGGGCCAGGCAGTGCACGAGACCGTCCTGCCGGCGGCGACGGGCGGGTGAGCGCCATGATCTCGGGCGTCTTCATCGACCGGCCGCGGCTTGCCTTCGTCGTGTCGATCGTCATCACGCTGGCGGGACTGATCGCGATCTTCAGCATCCCGGTGGCGCAATTTCCCGACATCGTGCCCCCGCAGGTGTCGCTCACGACCACCTATCCCGGCGCCGATGCCGAGACGGTCGAGGCGACGGTCGCCCAGCCGATCGAGCAGCAGATCACCGGCGTCGACAACGCGCTCTACTACCAATCGGTCAGCGGCGCCGACGGCAGCTATTCGCTGAACGTCACCTTCGAGCTCGGCACCGATCCCGACATAAACACGGTGAACGTCCAGAACCGCGCCCAGCTCGCTACGCCGCTCCTGCCCCAGGAGGTGCAGCGCCAGGGGCTGGTGATCCGCAAGAAGTCGGCGGCGCTCCTGCAGGTCATCAACATCTACTCGCCCAAGAACACGTACGACGCGCTCTATCTCAACAACTATGCCACCATCAACATCATCGATCCGCTTTCGCGCGTGCACGGCGTGGGGCAGGCGACGCTGTTCGGCGCGCTCGACTATTCGCTGAGGCTCTGGCTCGATCCCGACCGTCTCACCGCCTTCAACCTCGCGCCATCCGATGTCGTCGCCGCGGTGCAGGGCCAGAACGTGCAGGCGGCGCTCGGCCGCATCGGCGCCGCGCCGACGCCGCAAGGCCAGCAGCTCCAGCTCACGATCAAGACCAAGGGACGCCTGACCAGGCCCGAGGAGTTCGCCAATATCGTCGTGCGCGCCAATCCAGACGGCTCGGTGGTGCGCGTGAAGGACGTGGCGCGGGTCGATCTCGGCGCCAAGTCGCAGGAGCGCTATAGCCGGTTCAACGGCGCGCCGGCCGCCGCCATCGGCATCTTCCAGTCGCCGGGCGCCAACGCCGTGCAGGTCGCGGAGAACGTCCGCAAGGTCATGGAGGACCTGAAGCAGCGCTTTCCCGAGGATCTCACCTACGACGTCTTCTGGGATTCGACGGTGTTCGTGACCTCGACGATCGACGAGGTGGTCCACACCCTGCTGATCGCCTTCGTGCTGGTCGCGATCGTCGTCTTCCTGTTTCTGGGCAAATTGCGCTCGACGCTGATCCCGCTGGTGGCCGTGCCGGTGTCGATCGTCGGCGCCTTCGCGGTCATGCTGCTGATCGGCTATTCGGCCAACACCGTCTCGCTGCTGGCGCTGGTGCTGGCGATCGGCATCGTGGTCGACGACGCGATCGTGGTGATCGAGAACGTCGAGCGCGTGATCGAGGAGGAGCCCGAGCTTTCGATCCCCGATGCGACCAAGAAGGCGATGGGCGAGATCACCGCGCCGATCATTGCCATCACGCTTGTCCTGCTCTCGGTGTTCGTGCCGGTCGCGTTCATTCCCGGCATCAGCGGCCAGCTCTTTCGCCAGTTCGCCGTCACGGTCTCGACGGCCATGATCATCTCGGCGATCAACGCCCTGACGCTGAGCCCGGCGCTCTGCGCGGTGCTGCTGAAGCGCGGCGAGACGCGACGCGGGCCGATGCACTTCGTGCTGGGCGCCATCGATCGCGTGCGCGACGGCTATGTCGTCGTCGTCCGCCGCGTGGTGCGGGTGGCCGTCTTCGGGGTGGTCGCGGTGGCAGTCGTGGCGGCGGCGGCGCTGGGGCTGTTCCGCACCACGCCGCAAAGCTTCCTGCCGGCCGAGGATCAGGGCGCCTTCTTCGCCGCCCTGCGCCTGCCCGAGGGCGCGTCCCTCAACCGCACCCAGGAGATCGTCACCGAGGTGGAGAACATGATCCGG
>DATEID010000022.1:0-2051 GCA_035279245.1 Reyranella sp. | reverse complement strand
ATCCACTTCACCAATCGAAGCGGCAGACGCAGCCTTGAACTCCGGATGACGGGGGCGAACACAATGCGCGGCGTCTGTTCGAGTCCCGACGGCCGGAGCGACGCCATTCTGAATCGGCGCTGAGAGTGCCGCCCTGACGGCGGGTCTTTTTATGCCGGGCACGACGGCTAGAATGACCGCATGCCCAGACCCGAACCCGTTTTGAAGAAAGGCCGGCTGGAAGCGTTCAGCGACGGCGTTCTCGCCATCGTGATCACCATCATGGTGCTCGAGCTCAAGGTCCCGCACGAGACCGAATGGCGGGCGCTGCTGCCCGTGCTGCCGGTGCTTCTGTCCTACGTGCTCTCCTTCCTCTATGTCGGCATCCACTGGAACAACCACCATCACCTGCTGGCCGCCGCCCGGCGCGTCGACGGCGCCGTCATGTGGGCGAACCTGCACCTTCTTTTCTGGCTCTCGCTCATCCCCTTCGTCACCGGCTGGATGGGGGAGAACGCGTTCGCCTCGTTGCCGACGGCGGCCTATGGCGTGATCCTGTTCATGGCGGCGATCGCCTATGTGATCCTGGAGCGCGCGATCCTCGCGCTCGAGCCCGCCGACTCGCCGTTGCGGCGCGAGCTGGCGGCGGGCTTCAAGGACAGGATCTCGCCCATCCTCTACGCCGCCGCCATCGCCGCGGCGTTCTTCCGACCGTGGATTTCCTGCCTGCTCTATGTCGCGGTGGCCGCACTGTGGGCCGTGCCCGACCGCCGCTCCGAACGCGCCATCCGCGCCCGCCCGGCCGGCGACGAGTCCTAGCATCGTGGGATCGGGGTGGCGCCGTCCGCGCCCATGGCCGCGCCTGCCGCGGCGATCGACGCTCCTGATCATCGTCTTCGCCGCTTTGGCGGCAGCCGGGCTCGCCTGGACGCCGCCGCCGGTCATGGTGACGGCACCGGGCGCGGTGACCGTCGTCGACGGCGACACGTTCAGGATCGGCCGCGAGACGATCCGCCTGCAGGGCATCGACGCGCCGGAGCTGAGGCAGGCCTGCGCCGACGGCTGGCCGGCGGGCGAAGTCGCGCGCGAGGCTCTCGCCGATCTCCTGTGGGCCGGCCGGCCCAAATGCGAACGGGTGAAGACGGACCGCTACGGCCGCACCGTCGCCGTCTGTCGCGTCAACGATGAGGACATCGCGGCGGCGATGGCGAGGCGCGGGCTCGCATGGTCCTACATGACGTACTCGGTCCGCTACCTGCCCGAGGAGGTGCTGGCCCGGTACGACGGCGTCGGCGTCCATGCGCACGTGTGCGCGTCGCCGGCCGACTGGCGTGCCCTTCATCCGCACTAGCGCGCGGCCGGACCTGATCCTGGCAGTGATGGGCGCAGCGGCGCGCGCGCGGCATGAACGACGTCGCGGCGGAGGCCGGCATGACAAAGGCGGGCCTCTACAAGGCGCTGAGCAAGAAGGGAAACCCCTCCTTCGGCGCCATCCTCAAGGTCGTCCACGCGATGGGGCTCGAGCTTCATGTGACCACGCGCAAGCGCGCCGCCTAGTACCAACGATCGTTGCAGAAGGAGTCAGAAGGACTCCCTTTGTTGTCATCCTGAGCGGAGCGAAGGATCTCATGGCGATTGCGACGGTGTATTGATTGAAATGGCATGAGGTCCTTCGCTCCGCTCAGGACGACAAAAATGCTTGCCTTCATTCGGATTTGTAATTCCTTGGGCTAGCCCGGCCCGGCGGCAGCGGGATAGGCATAACGGCAAACGCCGCCCCTTATGCCGCGCACCCAAAGTTGAAGTCCGACGCGCCGATCGTCCTTGCCCGGCGCGAGGCGAGGTCTAGGATTTCAACCGGGGTAGGGGGAGGACGCGCGATGCCTCCATGGAATCTTGATCGCGTGGAAGCGGCGTTCGCGGCGGCGTCTGTCGACCCGTCGCTTTGGGGCAAGGCGCTCGATGTCGTGACGGCGGAGACCGAGGCGTTCGGCGCGCTCCTGCTGCCGGCGGCCGACGACGTGCTGCCCGACATGCCTCACACGGCAAGCATGGCGCCGTCGGCGGACACC
>DATEID010000021.1:0-3309 GCA_035279245.1 Reyranella sp. | reverse complement strand
CGCCGACTATATGCAGCTCTATGGCCAGCGTGGCATCGAGGCCGGCCCGCAGATCGACCTGCTGGCGCGGCTCTACTGGTACACGGTCGAGTTCGGCCTGATCCGCACGCCAATGGGCCTCAAGATCTACGGCGCCGGCATTCTCTCTTCGGCACGCGAGGTGCGGCACGCGATCGAGGACGACGGCGTCGAACGCCTGCCCTTCGAAGCCGCGCGCGTGATGCGCCGGCCCTACGAGATCGACAAGCTGCAGAACACGTATTTCGTGCTCGACGACTTCAGGCAGCTTTTCGAGGCCGCTCAGACCCGGTTGGCCTGAGGGTCCAGCACCACAAGCCCGTCGACGGCCGCAACGCCCTCGCCATCGCGCTTGACCAGCAGCGGATTGATTTCCGCCTCCGATACGGCGCCGAAGCCCGAATGCGCGAGGGTCGAGAAGGCGGCGATCGCCTTGGCCAGCGCCGCGACATCACCCTTCGGCAGATTGCGGTAACCGCGGATGGTCGCGAGTCCCTTGACCTCGCCGATCATCTCGAGCGCCTCGGCCTCGTCGACCGGCGCGATGCGCGTCGCGGCGTCCTTGTAGATTTCCGCCAGCACGCCGCCCAGGCCGACAGTGACCGTGGGCCCGACCAGGGGATCCCGCCGGAAGCCAAGAATCACCTCGGCGAGACCCCGTTCCATCTTCTGCACCAGGAAGCCGTCGAGTCGGGCGGCCGGCGCCTGCGCCTTCACACGCTTCTCGATCTCGCGTGCCGCCATTGCCGCCGACGGACCGTCCGGCAGGCCGAGCGCGACGCCGCCCGCTTCGGTCTTGTGGGCGATGTCGAAGGAAAGGATCTTGAGCGCCACCGGGCCTCCGATCTCATCGACCGCGGACGCGACACGCCGCGCATCCGGCACGGCCAACGCCTTGGCCGTCGGTACACCCAAGGCCGCGAACAGCGCGGCCGCCCGGCGTTCGTCGAAGCCCGACTTGCGGCCAGTTTCCAGCGCTTCGACGGCCGCACGCGACGGCGCCTCCAGCTTCGGCCCGGCGCGCAGCGTGGGGTTCAACAGGCAAAGCGTCATCGCCTCGGCGCACGACTCGGGATGACGGAAGGCAGGCACGCCGGCGACCGTCAGCAGGGCGAGCGATTTCTCTGCCGCCGGCGTGAGCGACACGGCGAACGGCTTTTCCGACCTGGCAAAGCGCAGCAGCGGCTCGACCGCCAGCTCGGGATTGAATTGCGCCGAGGAACCGACGACGAAGATCACGGCATCGTTGTCGCGGTCGGCCAGCAGCCGCTCGATGGTTCCCGACACGATCTCGGGCTTGGCGCCTGCCAAGGTCAGGTCCACGAGCTTGCCCTCGCCGGCCGCGATGCCGAGCGGCTTCAGCCAGTCCACCAGTGCCCGCGGCGGACCGACGATGTCGAGTCCCGCCATCGCCATGTTGTCGACCACCATCGCCGCGCCCCCGCCTGTCGTGGTGGCCACCGCCACACGCCTGCCCTTTGCAGGCGGCCGGTCGACCAGCAGGGCCGGCACGTCGACCAGCGATTCGAACATCGACACGCGGGCGATGCCGTGGCGACGGCAGAACGCATCGAACGTCGCATCCGACCCGGCAATGGCGCCGGTGTGCGATTTGGCCAGCTCCTGACCGACATCGGAACGGCCGAGCTTGTAGGCGACCATCGGCTTGCCGGCTGCCCTTGCCCGCCGCGCCGCCCGCGCCAGCCGATCGCCGTCGCGCAGCGTCTCCATGAACAGCACGATCGCCTTCGTCTTCGAGTCGTCGACGAGAAGGTCGGCGATCTCGCCCACGGCGAGGTCGACCTCGTTGCCGACCGAGATCAGGCGCGAGAAGCCGATGCCACGCGCATCGGCGCGCGACAGCAGCGCGCCGATCAGGCTGCCGCTCTGGCTGACCAGCGCCCAGTTGCCAGCCCTCAACGTGTCGATGGCGAAGGCGGCATTGGCGGTCAGCGCGACGGCGGGATCGGTGCTGACGGTGCCAATGCTGTTGGGACCGACCAGACGAATGCCGGTCTCGCGCACGATGCGCGAAAGCTCGTCCTGCATCGATGCGCCGGCAGCGCCGCCGTCCGCGAAACCGCCGGCCAGGATCGAGGCTACCGTGACGCCGCGCCGGCCACAGGCTTCGAGCGCCGCGACCGCATCCTTGCCGTTCAGCAGGATATAGGCGTGATCGATCTTGCCCTCGATCGCGTCGAGGCTCTTGTAGGCCTTCTCGCCCAGGACCTCGCTGCGACCGGGATTGACCGGCAGAATCTCGCCACTGAAGCCGTGCTTCTTCAGGAAGCGTTGCGGACGGGACGTGGTCTTCTTCTCGTCGGCGGAGGCGCCGATCAGGGCGATGCGCCTGGGTTCGAACAGAGCGGTGAACAGGGTCTTTGGATCGGTCATGCTCGAAGTATACTCATCCGCGGAAACCGGGGAGACGCTCATGACCATTCGCCGCGTGACTTCGCCTGCCGTGCCCGAGCCGCCGCCCGAGCGCTGGTCCAACTGCCTGGTCTGCGACGGCATCGCCTATGTCTCCGGCATGACGGCGCGCGGCACCGATCCCGAGGCGATGGCCGGCATGGACGAATATGAGCAGGCCAAGATCGTCTTCGGCAAGATCAAGGGCATGCTCGAGGCCGCGGGCGGCACGATGGCCGACGTCGTGAAGGTCACGATCTTCGTAACCAACATCAAGAACAACACCAAGGTCTGGGCCGCGCGGCGCGAGTTCTTCACCGGCAACTTCCCGGCCTCGACACTCGTCGAGGTGCGTGCGCTGGCGGCGCCCGAGATCCTGGTCGAGATCGACGCCATCGCCCACATCGGCAAGGGGCCGCGGTAGCATCTCATCTCCTCCCCATTCAAATGGGGAGGTGACCCGAAGGGTCGGAGGGGTCATGAGTCGCGGCCCGGCTGTCGCCCATGACCCCTCCGTCGCCGTATGACGACGACACCTCCCCCGATGACGGGGGAGGTAGACCTACGCCGCCTTCACTTCGCGTTCGGCCTTGAGGGCGCGCACGGTCTGGCGCAGGGCATGCACCGTTTTCTCGATCTCGGCGCCGCCATGGAACGCCGAGACGAAACCGCCGGGCGCTCCCATGACGTCGACGCCGTGCGTCATCAGGCCCATGCGAATCTTGCCCGTGAGCGGACCCGAGCGCGCGCCCTTCAGCTTGGCGAAGCCCAGCTTCAAGGGATCGAAGGTCGCGGCATCGAACGCCTCGCCGGTCGGATTCGGATAGATCAGGAAGGTCGAGGACTGGCCGTAGATGCCCCACGGCACGCTCTCCTCGA
>DATEID010000020.1:0-5266 GCA_035279245.1 Reyranella sp. | reverse complement strand
ATGATCTTGGCGACTTTATCGACGGTCGCCTTCTCGGCATAGAACGAACGGGCCTTCCCGCCACGCTCTACCAGGGTAACGATGGCGCGCTTGTGGTGCGGGCCGAACTTGGGGCGGCCGGGAGTCTTGCGGATCGGGGCCTTCTCGGGCGGCAGGTTGCCCAAGTAGGTCTCATCGGCCTCCACGACCTTGCCCTTGCCGCCCATGGGCTCGCTGGTGTCGGCCGCCATCGCCTCGCGGATGCGGTGCGCCATGAACCAAGCCGACTTATAGGTGATCCCGAGCATGCGGTGGAGCTGGTGGGCGCTGATCCCCTTCTTGCTGGACGCCATCAAATGCGTCGCCAGCAGCCACTTGTGGAGCGGGATATGGGAGCGCTCGTAGACCGTGCCGACCGTCACTGAGAACTGCTGACGGCAGCCGTTGCAGTTGTAGAGGCCGGGGCGGTGGGCCTTCCCCTCCATCTTGGTAATGGCCTCGTCCACCGAGCCGCAGCGGGGGCATACCGGCCCGTTCGGCCAACGCTGGGCTTCCAGATAGGCGCGGGCTTTGTCCTCGTCCTTGAAGATCTGATTGGTGAGATCGGCCATGGTCATTCCCTCTGACCGCCAATCTAGGGTTTGGGGTTTACTTTGTCAAGTATATAATCGCCTCATAGAACGTAGAGAACGCGTGTAAAGCACGTGTAGGTTGTATCGACTATCAGCCTCGCCTTTGCTTCAATGAGCGTCATGCGACGTCGTCCGTTTGTTTCCCTTCTGGCCAGCCTATGGCTTTGGCCCTTCGCGGTGGGAACCGCCTTCGCGTGGCCGGATCAACCGATCCGCCTGATCGTGCCCTACACGCCTGCGGGCGGTCCCGACATGATCGCCCGCTTCGTGGGCGATCGGCTGGCGGCGCGGCTCGGCCAGCCGGTGGTGGTCGAGAACTTGCCGGGCGCGTCGGGCAATATCGGCAGCCAGGTCGTGGCGCGCGCCAAGCCGGACGGCTACACGATCATGTCGCAGGTGAACACGCTGGTGATGAACCCCAGCCTCTACAAGAACCTGCCCTACGATCCCGTGACCGACTTTGCGCCAATCGGCCTTACTGCCTGGGGATCGCTGGTGCTGGTGGCGCATCCCGATCAGGCGCCCGACACGCTGGCCGAGTTCATCGCCGCCGCGCGGGCGGCGCCGCGCACGATCTACTATGGCAGTCCCGGGGTCGGCACGCCGCATCACCTTTCCATGGCGCTGGTCGAGACCGAGAGCGCGATCGAGCTCGTGCACGTGCCTTACAAGGGCTCCGCCGGTGCGGTGCAGGACCTGCTGGGCGGCCAGATCCCCTACATGTTCCTGCCGGTCCACGTCGCCGCGACCTACATCAAGAGCGGCAAGCTGAAGGCGCTCGCGGTCGGTAGCGCCAAACGCCATCCGCTGCTGCCCGACGTGCCGACCCTGATCGAGCAGGGGTTGAACGGCGCCGATGTCGACATGTGGTACGGCCTGTTTGCGCCCAAGGACACGCCGCCGGAGATCGTGGCGCGCCTGGACAAGGAGCTTGCGGGCATCCTCGACTCGGACGAGGCCCGCGAGGCCTTCGGCAAGCAGGGGCTCACCCCGGCCACCTCGAGCCCGGCCGAGCTCGCCGAGATCGTGAAGCGCGACCGAGACCGTTGGGCCGAGGTCATCGCCAAGCGCGGGATCAAGCCCGAATGAACGACTCCTCGTCCGATGTCCTGCCCGATGTCCTGATCGTGGGCGGCGGAATCGGCGGGCTGGTCCTGGCGCTCAGCCTCCACCAGGCCGGCATCTCCTGCCGCGTGATCGAGGCGGCGCCGCAGGTGCTGCCGCTGGGCGTCGGCATCAATCTGCTGCCGCATGCCATGCGCGAGCTTTCGGAGCTGGGTTTGGCCGACGAGCTTGCGGCACGCGCGATCGAGACGCGCGAACTTCGCTACTACAGCCGTCACGGCCAGTTCATCCACAAGGAGCCGCGCGGGCGCTTCGCGGGCTACGATTGGGCGCAGCTCTCCATTCATCGCGCCGATCTGCACGAAGTGCTGTTCGACGCCGTGCGAGAAAGACTGGGCGACGACGCGGTGCAGCTCGGCCACCGCTGTCTCCGCTTCGAGCAGGACGGACGCGGCGTCATGCTTCATTGCGAGAACGGCGCAGCGCATCGCGGGCGGCTGGCCATCGGCGCCGACGGCATCCACTCCGTCGTGCGCCGCCAGTTCTATCCCGACGAGGGTCCGCCCCGCTATTCCGGGGTAAACATGTGGCGCGGCGCCACGCCCTGGCCCGCCTTCCTGGGCGGCGACATCATGGTCTCCACGGGCTGGCTGTCGATCGGCAAGACGGTGATCTATCCGATCCGCCGCGGCACGCCCGAGACCGGCGGCCGACCGCTGATCAACTGGGTGGCCGAGCTCGAGCGGCCGCAGGCGGTGCGGCAGGATTGGACGGGCCGCGGGCGGCTCGAGGACATGATGCCGGCCTTCGCCGGCCTCTGCCACGATTGGCTCGACATCACGGGCATGATCGAAAGCACCGAGGAGATTCTCGAATACCCGATGGTCGATCGCGATCCGCTCGAGCGCTGGAGCTTCGGCCGCGTCTCGCTGCTGGGCGATGCCGCCCATCCGATGTATCCGCGCGGCTCCAACGGCGCGAGCCAGGCCATTATCGACGCGCGGTGCCTCACCGGAGAGATCAAGAAGCTCGGCGCGATCCCCGAGGCCCTGGTGCAGTACGAGGCGGTGCGCAACCCGGCGACTGCCCAGGTGGTACTGACCAACCGCACCAATCCGCCCGATTCGATCCTGCGCGAGGTATGGCATCGCTCCGGCGGCCGTCCGTTCGAGCGCATCGAGGACGTGATCTCGACGGCCGAGCTGCAGGCGATCCTCGACCGCTACAGGAAGGTCTCGGGCTTCGACCGCGAGACACTGCGGACGCGCCCAAGCTTCGTCTAGGAACGCTCAGCTGCCGACGGCGGTGCTCACGCATTTCTTCGTGAAGCTCGTCTTGGCGGCCCCGGCAAGCTTCTTGTCGGCGGCTGCCGTATCGCATGCCTTGGTGGCATCGCTCTCGCACTTCTTCATGAAGCTCGTGAGTGCGGCACCGGCCAGCTTCTTGTCCGTGGCCTGCGCCTTGCACGACGCGGACATCGGGGGCGAGGAGCTCGGCGCAGTTGCCGTCTGTGCATACGCCGACGCGACCAGAACGCACGCTAGGGCAGAGGCCATGACCAGCATCGACTTCGTCATCTGTCGTCTCCTCTCCATCCGCGGGTTCACGACCCGGAGCACAACCATCCCTTGGCGGTCGCGGGCTGTAAACAACAACGGTTGCAGACGAAGTGTCAGGCCGATTGCAACACGGAAGAAGCACCGCCGTCGAAAGCGAGGCCCTTGTCCGGCTTTGCCGGATCGATCCAGCGCACCGTATGGCCGGTCTCGAAGAAATCTTCCTCGTCGAAAGCGGCGCGCGTGGCCTCGGCATTCCGATAATAGCCCGGTGTAACGTTGGGCCCCTTCAGCCGAAGCGCGTAGCCGCCGCCGATCGGCACGAGCTTGGCGCGAAGACCTGGCAGCGGCAGACCGCACACGAAGCCGACGCCGGCGGTCTCCGCCATGCCCCAGCACACACGCTCTCGCTCTTCGACGGATCCCGCCACGCTCCGCATCATCGCGGCAGCCGCAGCGAGATTGCTGTGCGTGTTCACGGCGGCCTTCAACATCCCCGTCGAATCCCGCACCAGCCGGAGTCGTGCGATTGTCTCCTTACCGATGTGCAGCCGCCGCTCGGCCACGGCGGCGTCGATCGAGCAGTTGGCGAGCGCGCCGTAGGTCACGCCACGCCGGCCGTCCACCGTCACGATGCACGTGCCGCGTGCGGCGGCTCGATCGAGCATCGCGGAGCAACTGGCGGACTCCTGCGCGAAGACCAGCGCCGACTGAACGACGTCCAGCGCCTCGTCGAACTGGACCGGTTCCGCGGTCAGTGTCTCGCAGGCGAACGACGCAACGGCGAGGCCAGCCCGCTGCGCGCCGAGCAGGAACAGCGCCTGTTCGACGCTGTCGCCCGGCAGGATCACTGCCGGCGCGCTGTCGGGCCCGAAGCCCTGCGCGATCAGCCACGAGGCGATCGCAGCGCTGCGCGCCCAGGCTTCGGCATGATCGATGCGTCCGCCGAGACAGGAAGCGTGCGGTCGTCGCTCGGCGGCGTCCCGAAAATCGTCGATCACCAGCGGATAGTCGGAGGCAAGGGGGCGGCTTGTTGACAGCAGCACGACGCCATTGGCCTCGCGCTCGATCTGGAGTGTCGTGGACCTCGAATCACTCACAACGTGTCGCTCACGGGCCGACGAGGCGCTTCTCGAGCTCCGCTGCGAGCAGCCCGTCGGCGAAGGCGGTGGGATGCCCGTCGTGCGGGATCGCGACCTCCGCCGACGGCCGGCCGCTCATCAGATCGTTGACCGCCATCAGGCGCAGGCCGCGCTGGCGCAGCCCCTTCAGGACCGAGACCAGCATCGGCTGGGCCGCCGTTCGGCCGTCGGAGTCTGGCGGCGATCGTTCGTCGGGCCAGGAGTAGAGCACCAGCAGCGGTGCACCGAACTTCTCCCGCGCAAGCTGCTGCAGGCGCATCATCAGGGCGGTGAACAGCTCCGCCTGCCGCTCCTGGCGCTGGCGCAGGCCGATCGCGGCGACGAACGGGAACTGATCGTCGGCGAAGTGCCGCAATCCCGAGAGCGGATGCGTCCAGCGATAGTGATCGAACGAGCCGGTGAAGCGCGGCACGCCGTCTTCGAGAACGTAGCGCGGCGAGGCGCCCAGCCATGGCTCGTCGCCGGTGACGCGCGCGAGATGGGGCGGGATGATCCAGCTCACAACCGTCTTGACCGGCTGCCCTCTCAACCAATCCAGATGGCCCGACTCGAGAAGGCGCACGAATTGGTTGGGCGCATAGGAAGGGGCCGAGAAGTTGACGGCGCGCACCGTGAAGCCGGCGGCTCGGGCGAACTGCGCCGGCAGCGTCTGCTCGTCGGCGAGGCCGTGGCCGAACATGAAGGAATCGCCGATGAAGAGGTAGGTATCGGCGCCCGGCGGCGCGGATGGTGTGATCCGCGTGCCGTGCGCGGTGATGGTGTAGGTGACGTCGAACACGGTCCGCGCATCGTAGGTCGCGGTGACGGCCACCTTGGAATCGGGGCGAGGGCGAAAGCCGAGATCGGGATCGGGCTCGGTCCAATCCTTCGGCCTGTAGGTCGTGACCAGGCC
>DATEID010000019.1:0-10147 GCA_035279245.1 Reyranella sp. | reverse complement strand
CTCGCAGATGACCTCCAGCAGCAGCCTCGGCCAGACCTCCGTCACCCTGCAATTCGACCTGGACCGCAACATCGATGCCG
Organism: Reyranella sp.; assembly: GCA_035279245.1. Lineage (GTDB taxonomy): Bacteria > Pseudomonadota > Alphaproteobacteria > Reyranellales > Reyranellaceae > Reyranella. The sequence goes on along the minus strand of DATEID010000019.1, from coordinate 10,067 downwards.
CCGCCCAGGACGTGCAATCGGCGATCAACGCCGCCACGGGCCAGTTGCCGGCGAACCTGCCGAGCCCGCCGAGCTACCGCAAGATCAACCCGGCGGATGCGCCGGCGGTGATCCTGGCCCTCACCTCGGAGACCATGTCGCAGGGCCAGCTCTACGATGCCGCATCGAACGTCCTGCAGCAGCGGCTGAGCCAGATCACCGGCGTCGGCCAGGTGACGCTGGGCGGCAGCTCGCTGCCCGCGGTGCGCGTCGAGCTCAATCCCAATGCGCTGTCGAAATACCGGATCGGCCTGGAGAGCGTCCGCGCCGGACTCGCCGCCGCCAACGCCAATGCCCCCAAGGGCGCGATCGAGGCCGGCGACCGGCGCTATCAGCTCTACACCAACGACCAGTCGCGCGTGGCGGACGACTACCGCAACCTCGTCATCGCCTGGCGCAACAACGCCCCGGTGCGGCTGAAGGACGTGGCCGACGTGGTGGACTCGGTCGAGGATCTCCGCAACGAGGGGCAGGCGAACGGCCGCCGCTCGGTGTTGGTGATCATCTATCTCCAGCCCAACGCCAACATCATCCAGACCGTCGACGAGGTGAAGGCGGTGCTGCCCGAATTGCAGGCGGCGCTGCCCCCCGAGATCGACGTGATGCTGGCGAGCGATCGCACCATCACGATCCGGGCGTCGCTCCAGGAGGTCGAGCAGGCGCTGACGCTCAGCGTCATCCTGGTGGTGCTGGTGACCTTCGCCTTCCTGCGCTCGGTGCGCGCCGGCCTCGTGCCCTCGGTCGCCGTGCCGGTGTCGCTGGTCGGCACGTTCGGCGTCATGTACCTGATGGGGTTCAGCCTCAACAATCTCTCGCTGATGGCGCTCACCATCTCGGCGGGCTTCGTCGTCGACGACGCGATCATCGTGCTGGAGAACATCTCGCGCCACATCGAGAACGGCATGCCGCGGCGCCAGGCGGCGCTCCAGGGCGCGCGCGAGGTGTCCTTCACCGTGATCTCGATGAGCCTGTCGCTGGTCGCGGTGTTCATCCCCATCCTGCTGATGGGCGGCATCGTCGGCCGGCTGTTCCGCGAGTTCGCCGTGACGCTCACGATCGCCATCATGATCTCCATGGTGGTGTCGCTCACCACCACGCCGATGATGTGCGCCTACGTGCTGCGGCCCTCGTATGCCGAGGCCGAGACCCGGCCGGGCTGGCTCGCCCGCACCGGCGAACGCCTGTTCGCCGGCATCCAGGCCTTCTACGGCCGCACGCTCGCCGTCGTGTTGCGCCATCCGCGCGCCACCATCCTGGTCTTCCTCGGCACGGTCGTCCTCAACGTCTTCCTCTATATCGAGGTGCCGAAGGGCTTCTTCCCGCAGCAGGACACCGGCCGGATCATCGGCGGCATGCGCGGCGACCAGAGCATTTCCTTCCAGTCGATGCGCCGGAAATTCCGCCAGTTCATGGCCATCGTGCGCGCCGACCCGGCGGTCGCCAACGTCGTGGGCTTCACCGGCGGCTACCAGACCAATTCGGGCTTCCTGTTCGCCCAGCTCAAGCCGCTGTCCGAGCGCGACGCCTCGGCCGACCAGGTGATCGCGCGGCTCAGGACGCGCCTGGCGCAGGTGCCGGGCGCCAGCCTCTTCATGCGCGCGGTGCAGGATATCCGCGTCGGCGGCCGACAGAGCAACTCGCAGTACCAGTTCACGCTGCAGTCCGATTCGCTGGCCGATCTCTACGACTGGGGCCCCAGGCTGGTGACCGCCCTGCAGCGCGACAGCTCGGTCGTCACCGACATCGATTCCGACCAGCAGCAGCACGGCTTGCAGGTCAATGTCGCGATCGACCGCGATGCGGCGAGCCGGCTCGGCGTCAACACCAGCGCGATCTCGGCGACGCTCTACGACGCGTTCGGGCAGCGCCAGGTCTCGACCATCTACAATCCGCTCAACCAGTATCATGTGGTGATGGAGGTGGCGCCGCAGTACTGGCAGAATCCGAGGACACTCGACGAGCTCTATGTCAGCACCTCGGGCGGCGCGATCAGCGGCGCGCAGGCCACGCAGGCCATCGTGTCGGCCCTGCCGACGCTGACGACGACCTCGGGCAATACCGGCTCGGTGACGCAGCTGACCAACGCCGCGACGGCGCTCGACCCCAGCCAGGCGGTGCGCAACCAGCTCACCAACCAGATCGCGGTGAGCGGCCGCGGCTCGGCCTCGACCGGAGCGGCGGTCAGCACGTCGCCCGAGACCATGATCCCGCTGTCGGCCGTCACGAACTACGATTTCGGCACCACGCCGCTCGGCGTCAACCATCAGGGCCTGTTCGTCGCCACGACGATCTCGTTCAACCTCGCTCCCGACAAGACATTGAGCGACGCCGTCGCCTACGTGAACGCGACCATGCGCGAGATCGGCGTGCCGGCGACGATCCACGGCTCGTTCCAGGGCACGGCCCGCGCCTTCCAGCAATCGCTCGACACCCAAGTCATCGTCATCCTGGCGGCGCTCGCGGCGATCTACATCGTGCTGGGCATCCTCTACGAGAGCTACATCCATCCGCTGACCATCCTCTCGACCCTGCCGTCGGCCGGCATCGGCGCGCTGCTGGCGCTCCTGCTGTTCAAGGTCGAGCTCAGCATCATCGCCATGATCGGCGTCCTGCTGCTGATCGGGATCGTCAAGAAGAACGCCATCATGATGATCGACGTCGCGCTCGATCGCGAACGCCACCAGAATCTCGAGGCGCGCGACGCGATCTACCAGGCCTGCCTGCTGCGCCTGCGGCCGATCCTGATGACCACGATGGCGGCCATGCTGGGCGCGTTGCCGCTCGCCCTCAACTTCGGCGACGGCGCGGAGCTGCGCCGGCCGCTCGGCCTCTCCATCATCGGCGGCCTGCTGGTCAGCCAGGTCCTGACGCTTTACACGACACCGGTGATCTACCTCTATCTCGACCGCTTCCGCCGGCGCGACCGCGATCCCTACAGCCGGCTGGCACGCACCATGGGCGGGCTCGAGGCGCGTGCATGAATCGGACTGCCGCTATCGTCGTCCTGCTGTCGCTCTCAGGTTGCATGGTCGGTCCCGACTACCGGCGGCCGCCGCCGGCAAGCGATCCGACGCCCGCCTATAAAGAAGCGGCCGTCACCGAGGTGAACGGCGTCACCTTCCGTCCGGCCCTGCCGCGCGATACCGTCGATCGCGGGCCATGGTGGACCATCTACGCCGATCCGGCGCTCGACCGGCTGATGGCCGAGATCGACGTCTCCAACCAGACGCTGAAGGAGAACGAGGCGGCCTATCGCCAGGCCGTGGCGCTGATCCGCCAGAGCCAGTCGTCGCTCTATCCGACGGTCGGCTATTCCACCGCCGTTCAGCAGACCAGCGCCAGTGGCAGCAGAGGCGGCACCGTGGTGAGCACCGGGACAGGTCTCGTCACGGGCACGAGCCACGGATCCGTCGGCCAATATTCCCTGGGCGGCACCGTGACCTGGGAGGCCGACGTATGGGGCCGCATCCGGCGCACGATCGAAAGCGATGCGGCCGCGGCGCAGGCGAGCGCGGCCGACCTCGCCTCGGCCCGTTTGTCGATCGAGTCGAGCCTGGCGATCGCCTATTTCTCGCTGCGCATCTCCGACGAACGGAGCGCGCTCTATCGCCAGTCGATCGCGGCCTACCAGCGATCGCTCGATATCGTGCGCAACCAGATGAACGCCGGCACCGCCTCGCGACTCGACCTCGCGCAGGCCCAGACGCTGCTCGAGCAGACCCGCGCGCTGTACACGGCCGAGGGCGCCAACCGGGCCCAGTTCGAGCACGCCATCGCGGCGCTGGTCGGCAAGATGCCGGCCGAGCTTTCGATCGGGACGGCGCCGGCGCCCGGCACGGTGCCCACGCTCGAGGCGGGAACGCCCTCGGCGCTGCTGGAGCGCCGTCCGGACATCGCCTCGACCGAGCGCCAGATGCAGGCGGCGAATGCGCAGATCGGCGTGGCGCAGGCGGCCTACTATCCGGACTTCACCTTCAACGCCAGCATCAACTTCTTCAGCACGGTGATCGGCAGCCTGCTGCAGATCGGCTCGTCGGTCTGGTCGCTGGGGCCGCAGCTCGCCGGCACGCTGATCGACGGCGGGTCGCGCGCCGCGCAGGTCGAGGGCGCGCGCGCCAACTACGACAGGACGGTGGCGACCTACCGCCAGACCGTGCTGACCGCCTTCCAGCAGGTCGAGGATGCTTTGGCGCAGCAGCGCTACTTCGCCGAGCAGGAGGCGATCCAGCGGCGCGCCGTCGCCGCCGCGCGCGAGGCCGAGCAATTGTCGCTCAACCAATATCGCGCCGGCACGGTGGCCTACACCACGGTGATCACCGCGCAGACCACGGCGCTCAGTGCCCAGCAGACCCTGATCAACATCCGGCTCAACCGCTTCAGCACCAGCGCCACGCTGGTGACCGCGCTGGGCGGCGGCTGGCGCGACAGCGATCTGCCCAAGCTGATGCCGGCAATGCCCGCCACCCTGCCCAAGCCCTCGCCCGTCAAGAAGGGCTGGTGGCCATTTTAGAGGTCATTGAAGCGTGCGACCAATGCCGTGTCATCCCGAGCGTAGCGAGGGATCTTTGGTGGACGCCGCGAAGGATCCCTCGCTCGCTTCGCTCGGATGATACCGCCTTACCGGGCTGCCCAGGCCGCCGCCGCGCTCCTATGAGCTGCAGGCCACTGGCCAGGGGATGCGGATCTCCTGCAAGGGGACGTGCTGCTGGGCGGCGTGCATGTCGGTCTCGCCGATGCCGCCCTGCACACGCGGGCGCGGCAGGGTGATCTTCACGGCATTGACGAGATCGAAGAAGCCGAAGGTGACGATCGCCTGCGTCGGCACATTGTAGAGCTCGGAAACCAGCTCCTTGGTGATGACGCCGCTCCTTTTCACCGCCTCGTAGTCCTCCTTCGACTTGAAGATGATGTCGAGAGTGATCTCGAACGGACCGGCATTCTTGCTGCGCACCACCTTGGCGATATCGCGCAGCGGCGTTGGGACCGCGGTCATGCGACCTCCTCGTAGCGGATCGGGAACAGCGCGGTGGGGCTGTCGACCGTCATCAGGTGATAGACGTTGAAGGCGCAGGCCTGGCCCAGCGGGATCTCGAGCGGCGTGAACGGCGAGGCGAGGTTGCCCGCGGTGGCGATGCGGCCGGGGTAGGGCGCATGCATCAGCCCGGTGCGCAGCTTGCCGCAGATCGCGGTGGCGAGCTTCTGCGTCGCCGCCGCCACCTCGACGATGAGGCAAAGCTCGTGCGCCGGCGTCTTCACCGGTTCGAGGTCGCCCATGACGCCGTTCTTGCCGTAGACATGCGGGATGATGCGATAGGTCTCCGGCGGCACCTCGGCGAAATAGGTGCGCGTGGCCGCGATCGTCTTGTCGAGGATCGAATCGATCTGGCCGATGAAGATCGGGTCGCGCGCGCCGGCGATGAAGATGCTGCGCCAGCCGGCCGTCCTGGCGCCCTCGAGCTTCACCGTGTAGCGCGGACCCGGATCGAAGCGGCTGCCCGACACCCGCACGCGTCGCTCGCTCACCTGCTCGTACGTGCAGTTCGAGAGATCGAGCGTCCCGCCCGGACCGGCGAGAAGGAAGGGATGCGACTTCTCGTAGAGCGTATGGGCCGCGACCGAGGCGGTGGTGCAGCGCTCCGCCGGGTTGAGCGGCTCGATCTCGAAATGGTCGCGTCGCAGATAGCCCATGATGCTGTATCCCACGGGCTCGGCGCAGAGCGCGCCGCATTCCATGATCTTGCCCATGTGCCAGGCCAGCGCCGGATCGAACCCGGCGCGAATCGCCATCGCCGCGGTCGGCGCGGGGTCGTACGCCCGGCCGCCCACGATCACATCGAGACCGCGATCCTCGTCGAGCGCCTTGATGAAGGGCTCGGCGCCCATCTGCGCCACTACGACGGTCGCCGCCTCGACCTCGCGCGGATCGAGCGGCGGCACCGGGCCGAGCGGCTCGACGCGGCCGGCCTTCAGCTCGCGGCATATGTGATCCTTGTCGATGTCGGCATGGATGGTGGCCAGCCTGAACCGCCAGCCGCGTCTGCCGGCGATCTCGGCGATCATGTCGCGAAAGGCGTCGACATGGAGATTGCTGCCGTCGCCGCCCGCCGACGAGATCAGGAGCGGCACGCGGGCGTCGTGCTGTGCCCCGAGCAGCACCTCCAGGTCCTTGAGGTACGCCTCGCGACTGCAGGTCATCTCGCCGAGCCCGAGCTTCTGCGGCCCCGAATCGGTCGAGCCCGAGTCGATCGTGATCGCATGCGGCTCCAGCGCCAGCCCGCGCTTGAAGTGATCGATCGGAAAGCCGTAGCCCAGCATGCCCGACGGCGTGAGGATGCGGATCTCGTTTTGGGTCGGCGCAGGCATCGCGAGCCTTTGTGTGGACAGGGCAGCGATGTTGTGGGACGGCGGCCGCGTCCTTGCAAGCGCCGAAAGGCTTGGAGCAGCCGCAGTGAAGGTCGTAGGCTCCGCCGTCATGGCCGAGGCGGAAATCCGCAAGATCATCCATCTCGATATGGATGCGTTCTATGCCTCCGTGGAGCAGCGCGACGACCCCGATCTGCGCGGCAAGCCGGTCGCCGTGGGCGGCAGCCGCGAGCGCGGCGTGGTGATGGCGGCGAGCTACGAGGCGCGCCGCTTCGGGGTGCGCTCGGCGATGCCCTCGTCGACCGCGCGTCGGCTCTGCCCCGAGCTTCTGTTCGTGAAGCCGCGGTTCGAGATCTACAAGCAGGTCTCGCAGCAGATCAGGGCGATCTTCCTCGAATACACGCCGCTCGTGGAGCCGCTGTCGCTCGACGAGGCCTATCTCGACGTCACGACCAATCTCAAGAACATGCCGCTCGCCTCGGAGATCGCGCGCGAGATCAGGAGTCGCATCCTGGAGGAGACCGGCCTCACCGCCTCGGCCGGCATCTCCTACAACAAGTTCCTGGCCAAGCTCGCCTCCGACCATCGCAAGCCCAACGGTCAGTTCGTGATCCGGCCCGAGAAGGGCCAGGCCTTCGTGGAAGGCCTGCCGGTCGGCAAGTTCCACGGCGTCGGTCCCGCGACGGAGGCCAAGATGAAGCGTCTCGGCATCCATACCGGCGCCGACCTCAAGGCGCAGTCGCTCGAGTTCCTGCAGCAATATTTCGGCAAGGCGGGCGCCTACTATCATGCCATCGCGCGCGGACAGGACGACCGCCGCGTCGTGCCGGACCGGCCGCGCAAGTCGGTCGGCTCGGAGACGACCTTCCAGCAGGATCTCGGCCGGCCGATCGATATCGAGGAGGGCGTGCTGTCGGTGCTGGAGGATGTCTGGCGCTACTGCGAGCGCACCGGCATCGCCGGCCGCACGGTGACGGTGAAGATCAAGTATGCCGACTTCCAGATCGTCACGCGCAGCCGCACCCTGGCCCAGCCGGTCGCCAGCCGGGTCGAGCTCGAACGGGCGAGCGTCGAGCTCGTGCGCACGATCTTTCCGCTCGAGAAGAAGGTGCGTCTGCTGGGCGTGTCGCTGTCGAACATGGCGATGCGCGTCGAGGCGGCGCCGCCGCAGCTCACCCTGCGCCTCTAGGGCGGCAGATGATCGACAAGCTCGAATATCTTCTGGCGCTCGCCCGCGAACGCAATTTCGGACGCGCGGCCGAGCAATGCGGCGTAACGCAGCCGACCTTCTCGGCCGGCATCAAGCAGCTCGAGGATACGCTCGGCGTCATGCTGGTGCAGCGCACCTCGCGCTTCCTGGGCTTCACCGCCGAAGGCGAACGGGTGCTCGACTGGGCACGCGGCATCGTCGCCGATGCCCGCGCCATGCGTCAGGAGGTGCAGACGCTGAAGAAGGGACTCGTCGGCCATCTCAGGATCGCCGCGATCCCCACGGCGCTCGCGATGGTGCCGGCGCTCACCACACCCTATCGCGCGCGCCATCCCAATGTGAAGTTCACCATCCTGTCGCGCACCTCCATCGAGGTGCTGTCGATGCTCGACAATCTCGAGGTCGATGCCGGCGTCACCTATATCGACAACGAGCCGCTCGGCCGCATGCGGGCCGTGCCGCTCTACAACGAGCAGTATCGTCTGCTCACCTCGGCCGACAGCCCGCTCGGCAACCACGATCGCGTCACCTGGGCGGAGGTCGCCCGGATCCCGCTTTGCCTTCTGACGCCGGATATGCAGAACCGGCGTATCATCGATCGGCTGTTGCATTTGGCCGGCGGAGCGGCCGAGCCGACGCTCGAATCGAACTCCATGATCGTCCTGTTCTCCCATGTCCGGACCGGCCGTTGGGCGAGCGTCATGCCGGAGAAACTGGCCGAGACGCTGGGGCTGACGGAACGATTGCGCTCCATTCGCATTGTCGAGCCGGAGGCCATTCACCAGATCGGGCTGGTCGTGCCGCCACGAGAGCCGACGACGACCCTAGTTTCCGCCCTGGTCACCGAAGCGCGAGCGCTCGCAAAGACGTTGGCACAATAGCTAGACGTAGGGATGAGCCAAAACCAGATCTTGTGTTCGACTATAGTCTAGTAGTGAGGTATTCTTCCAAATCGATAGAATTGTTCTATTGCAGCATCGAACGGCTTTATTGAGAGCCACCGTCCAGGACTTCATTGTTGGGCAGTCGACGCCGCCGGTTGCGGCCAAGCAACAACAACCATCTTGGGGACGGAGAGGCCGATGCACTCCGCGTGGAACGAAACGAAGGCGCTGGAGATCGTTCGACGCCACGATGGCCGCGAAGGCCCGTTGCTGCCGATCCTGCATGACATCCAGGCGACGTTCGGTTGCGTGCCGGTGGAGGCGGTCCGGCTGATCGCGGAGGCGCTGAACCTCACGCGCGCCGAGGTCCACGGCGTGGTGTCGTTCTATCATGACTTTCGTGCCCGGCCGGCCGGCCGCCATATATTGAAGCTTTGCCGCGCCGAAGCATGCCAGTCGATGGAGGGCGAGGCGGTCGCGGCTCAGGTGCTGAAGCGCTTCGGCATCGGCTGGGGCGAGACGACGCCGGACGGCGCCGTGACGGTCGAAGCCGCCTATTGCCTCGGCCTTTGCGCTTGTGCGCCGTCGGCGATGCTCGACGATGAGCCGCGGGCGCGGCTCGATCGGGCCGCGATCGACGAGATCGCGCGCGAGGTCGGTCGATGACCGCGCGCCTTTTCGTGCCGCGCGATGCGGCGGCCCGCGCCGTCGGTGCCGACCGCGTCGCCGCGACAATAGAGGCGGAGGCCAGGCGCTTGGGGCGTGGCATCCAGGTCGTGCGCACCGGCTCGCGTGGCCTTTTCTGGCTGGAGCCGATGATCGAGGTGGAGACGTCCCGCGGTCGCATCGCCTTCGGTCCGGTCGCGCCGCAGGATGTGCCGGAGCTTGTCGCCGGTGACTTCAATGTCGGTCATCGCCTCCATCTCGGTCGCCCGGAGGACCTTCCCTTCCTGAAACGCCAGACGCGCGTCACCTTCGCGCGTTGTGGCATCACCGATCCGCTGTCGCTGGCCGACTATCGCGGCCATGGCGGCGGACGGGGCCTGGAACGCGCCAGGAGTCTCGGGGCGGCGAAGACGATCGAGCAGGTGACCAAGTCGGGCCTGCGCGGCCGCGGCGGCGCCGGCTTCCCGACCGGCATCAAGTGGAAGACCGTCGCCGACACGCTGGCCGACCGCAAATACGTCGTCTGCAATGCCGACGAGGGCGATTCCGGCACCTATGCCGACCGCATGATCATGGAAGGCGATCCCTTCCTGCTGATCGAAGGCATGGCGATCGCGGGCTTCGCCGTCGGCGCGACCAAGGGCTACGTCTATATCCGCTCCGAATATCCCGATGCGGTGCGGATCATGGAGCGCGCGATCCTGCTCGCCGAGGCCGGCGGCCTGTTGGGCGCGGAGGCGAAGTTCGAAGTCGAGGTGCGGGTCGGCGCGGGCGCCTATGTGTGCGGCGAGGAGACCTCTCTGCTCGACAGCCTCGAAGGCAAGCGCGGCCAGGTGCGCGCCAAGCCGCCCTTGCCGGCGCACAAGGGGCTGTTCGGCAAGCCGACCGTCATGAACAACGCGATC
>DATEID010000018.1:0-5289 GCA_035279245.1 Reyranella sp. | reverse complement strand
CGCCCAGATCCGCCGGCTCGCAGAGGAGGGCAAGGCGGTGGTCGTGATCTCCTCTTACCTGCCCGAGGTGCTCGCCATCTCCGACCGCATTTTGGTCGCGCGGCTGGGCCGCATCGTCGCCGAGTTCGACGCCGCCGAGGCGACCGAGGACAAGATCATGTACGCCGCGATCCATTGAGCGGCCGAAGACTCTTCTGAACTCACCGACGAAGTGCGGCGCCAGACGGATAGCGGCAGCTGACAATGGTCGGCGCCGTTGTCCAGATAGTGGACAGGATGGTCCAATTTGAGAAAAGAGATGGACAGATAGATGCATTAAGGCCAATTAAACGGGCATGCCTTCTGCCATTCGGCGCAAGCCGGCTCCTGTTCCACCCTTGTCCGCGGAAGCGATGCTGGCGGAGAGTGCCGGCGACGCGGCCTTCGCAACGACTCTCGCGAAGGGGTTGCTGGTGCTGGAAGCCTTCGAGTCCGGCCCGGCCATACTGGGCAACATGGAGCTTTCCCTGCGGACCGGAATCCCGCGGCCGACCGTGGCCCGGTTGACGCACACGCTCACCGAGCGGGGCTACCTGCACTACGACCGGGATGCCGCGAAGTACCGGCTCGGCGCCCGTGCCTTGCGGATGGTTCGTCCGATCCTTGCCGGCATGCCGTTCCGGCAGGCCGCGCGGCCGCTGATGCAGGAGCTGGCGCAAAGCGTGCGGGGGACCGTCTCGATCGGCCTGCTCGACAGGACCGTGACGATCTATGTCGAAACCGCGCGGTCGGGAGATGTCGGCCCGCACGTCCCCGACATCGGCCTGCCGATCCCTGTGGCGATGACCGCGATGGGCCGCGCGGCTGCAACGCTGTTGTCCGGCGACGAGGCGGCGCTCCTGGAGGAGCGCATGAAGGCGGAGAATGCCGAGCAGTGGGCGGCATGGCGCGACAAGTATCGCGCCGGCCTCCGCGACTGCGCGGAGCGCGGCTTCTGCACCTGCTTCGGCGAGTATCTGGCGTCCATCCACGCGGTTGCCGCGCCGCTGTTCCGGGCGCGCGACTCGCGGCAATGCTTCTCCATCAACTGCGGCATTCCGGCGTTTCGTCTGCAGCCCGGCCAGCTCGAGTCCGAGATCGGGCCGCGGATTCGCGCGCTCGCCGCCAGCATCCGCGCGCTGATCGACGAAGCGGAGCCGGCGATCGAGCCGCGCGAGCGCCGGGGACGGACGCCGGGCTCGTAGTCCTCGAGAGAACAGGGAACGACGACAGCGGGGAGGGGAGGAACGCAATGGAAAATACGAGCGGGCCGATGCGGGCGACCGGCCGGGCATGGGCCATCGTGGCGATGGTGGTCGTGTTCATGATGGTCAACTTCGCCGACAAGGCCGTGGTGGGCCTCGCGGCGGGTCCGATCATGAGGGACCTCCATCTCACCAACGAGCAGTTCGGCGAGATCGGCAGCGCCTTCTTCCTGCTGTTCTCGATTTCCGCCGCCCTCGTGGGCTTCATCGTCAACCGGGTCGCGACGCGGATCGTCCTCGCGGTGATGGCTTTCGTCTGGGCGCTGACCTTGATGCCGATGCTGGCGGTGGTGCCGCTGTGGGTTCTCGTGGCGAGCCGCATCGTTCTCGGCGCCAGCGAAGGGCCGGCCTATCCGGTGGCCCTGCATGCCGTCTACAAATGGTTTCCGAACGACCGGCGTGCCTTTCCGACGAGCTTCTGCTCCGTCGGCGCCGCCATCGGCGTCGGTCTCGCGACGCCGTTGCTGACCTGGATCATCCTCACCTACAGCTGGCACGCCGCCTTCGGCTTTCTCGGGGTGATCGGGTTTCTGTGGGTGGCGGCCTGGCTGGTGGTCGGCAAGGAAGGGCCTCTCGATGCGGATCGGGCGGAAGCGGGTGGCGCCGGCCTGGAGCACGTGCCCTATTCGACATTGCTCACGTCGCGGACCTTCATCGGCGTCGAGCTGGCGGGCTTCGCCGCCTACTGGGCGCTGGCGCTGGCGGTGGTCTGGCTGCCGTCGTTCCTGATCAAGGCGGGCGGCTATTCGCCGACCACGACCGGCTGGATTCTCGTGCTGCCGCCGATGCTGCAGGTCGTGCTGTCGCCCACCATCGGCTTCATCTCGGAGAAGCTGCGCCTGCGCGGCGTGTCGAGCCGCGTGTCGCGCGGGCTCATTGCGACCGGCTGCGTGACACTTTCGGGAATCGCAATGATGCTGCTTTCGCAGTCCTCCGACAGGATCGAGCAGATTCCCCTCGTCATGGTGTCGTTCGCCGTCTGCAGCGTCGTCTATGCGCTGGGACCGCCGTTGATCGGCGAAATCAGCCCGTTGCGCCAGCGCGGCGCCATGCTCGGCATCAGCAATGCGCTGTTCAGCACCGCGGGCCTCGTGGCGCCGTGGCTGATGGGGCATATCGTGGATGTCGGACTCGATCCGGCCCAGGGCTTCAGGGACGGATTCATGTACGCGGGCCTGCTCATCGTCGCCGGCGGCGTGATCTCGATGATCCTCATCCATCCCGCCAGCGACCTCGCACGTTTCGAGCGGCGTGTCGCGCAGGCGGGGCGCGCGTTCGCGTAAAGAGACGGTCGATCCGCCGTCAGGTGCCGCAGAAGGTTCGATAGACCCGCTGATCCTCGGCGGGCGGTTCGGCATAAGCCGCATATTGCGGCCGTGCCTCGAACGGCCGGGCGAGGACGGTGAGCAATTCCTCGAACGGCCCGAAGTCCTGCCGTTCCACGGCGGCCGCGAGCGCGGCCTCGACGCGATGATTGCGCGGGATGTAGATCGGGTTGGTCTCGTGCATCGCCGCGCGCCGGACGGTGCCGTCCCGGGGCTCGGCGGCCAGGCGGCCGCGCCAGCGCGCGATCCAGGGTTCGAGCATCGCCGGCTCGTCGAACAGGCTGCGCAGCCCCGTCTCGTCGCCGGCTGCCGCATCGCCGAGATGCCGGAAGGCCAGCGTATGGTCGATGCCGTTGTCGGCCAGGAGCTCGAGGAATGCCCGGCCGAGCGCGGCATCCTCCTCCTGGACGCTGGAAAGGCCGAGCTTGCGACGCATCACGGCCTGGTAGGCGGCGGCGAAGCGTTCGCCGTAGCGGCCGAGCGATTCGTTGGCCTGCGCCAGTGCGGCGTCGGTATCGTCCGAGAACAGCGGCAGCAGCGCCTCGCCCAGCCGTGCCAGGTTCCAGCCGGCGATCTGGGGCTGCTTGCCGTAGGCATACCGGCCGAACTGATCGATCGAGCTGAACACCGTCTCGGGATGATGGGCGTCCATGAAGGCACAAGGGCCGTAGTCGATCGTCTCGCCGGCGATCGACACGTTGTCGGTGTTCATCACGCCATGGATGAAGCCGACGCCGAGCCATTGCGCCACCAGGGCGGCCTGACGGTCGATCACGCATTCGAACAGGCGGCGATAGGGCTGGCCGGCCTCGCGCGCCTCGGGATAGTGACGGTCGATCACGTGGTCGGCGAGAAGCTTCAACGCCTCGACATCGCCCCGTGCGGCGAAGAACTGGAACGTGCCGACGCGGACGTGGCTCGAAGCGACGCGAGTCAGCACCGCGCCGGGCAGCATCGTCTCGCGCGCGATCTGCTCGCCCGTGGCCACCGCTGCGAGCGAGCGCGTGGTCGGGATGCCGAGCGCGGCCATCGCCTCGCTGACGATGTACTCGCGCAGCACCGGACCCATCGCGGCGCGGCCGTCGCCGCGGCGCGAGAACGGGGTCGGTCCCGAGCCCTTGAGCTGGATGTCGCGGCGGCGTCCGTCACGGTCGATCACCTCGCCCAGCAGCACGGCCCGGCCGTCGCCGAGCTGCGGGACGAAGTTGCCGAACTGGTGGCCGGCATAGGCGAGCGCGATCGGGTCGGAGCCCTCCGCCAGCCGATTCCCGGCCAGGATCTCGACACCTTCCGTGGAGGCCAGTGCGTCGGGATCGAGCCCGAGCTGCCGCGCGAGCGGGACATTCAGCTTGACCAATCGCGGCGCGGCCACCGGCACCGGCGGCAGGCGCACGTAGAAGCGCTCGGGCAGGCGCGCGTAGCTGTTGTCGAGGGCGCCCACGAGGCGGCCCGGAACCGGCGATAGGGAAAGGGAAGTGTCCATGGCGGCCTACACATGGGCTCGGACGGGCTGGTGTCCAAGCACCTTGGCTCCTGTCAGTCTCTAAAAGGATCGGTCATCAGGATCGTGTCCTCGCGCTGCGGGCTGGTGCTGAGCAGCGCCACCGGGCAGCCGACCAGCTCCTCGATGCGGCGCACGTACTTGATGCAGGTCGCCGGCAGCTCGGCATAGGCGCGTGCGCCCCGGGTGTTTTCCTGCCAGCCCTCGAAAGTCTCCCAGACCGGCTCGAGCCTCGCCTGCGCGCCCATGGTGAAGGGGAAGCGCTCGATCCGCTCGCCGTCGAGCTCGTAGCCGACGCAGACATTGATCTCCTTCAGCCCGTCCAGCACGTCGAGCTTGGTGAGCGCGATGCCGTCGATGCCGTTCAGCTTCACCGCCTGGCGCACCATCACCGCGTCGAACCAGCCGCAGCGCCGGCGCCGGCCGGTGTTGGTGCCGAACTCGTTGCCGCGATCGCCCAGAAGCTGGCCGATCTCGTCCCTGAGCTCGGTCGGGAAGGGGCCGTCGCCGACACGCGTGGTGTAGGCCTTGGCGATGCCCAGCACATAGCCCACCGCACCGTTGCCCATGCCCGAGCCGATCATCGCCTGCGCCGCCACCGTGTTGGACGAGGTGACGAAGGGATAGGTGCCGTGGTCGATGTCGAGCATGGTGGCCTGCGCGCCCTCGAACAGGATGCGCTTGCCCGAGGCGCGCAGCGTGTCGAGCCGCTCCCACACATCCTCGGCGAACGGCAGGATCTTGGGCGCGAGCTCCAGCAGATCGGAAAGGAGTTGCTCGGGATTGATGGTCTGCCGGCCGAGCCCCTGGCGCAGCGCATTGTGATGCGCCAGCAGTGTGTCGACCTTGTGCTTCAGCTCGCCCGGCTCGGCGAGGTCGCCGACGCGGATGGCGCGGCGGCCGACCTTGTCCTCGTAGGCCGGGCCGATGCCGCGGCGCGTGGTGCCGATCTTGATGGTGCCGGGCACGTCCTCGCGCCAGCCATCGAGGTCGCGGTGCAGCGGCAGGATCAGCACGGCATGGTTGGCGATCTTGAGGTTGTCCGGCGTGACCGACAGGCCCTGCTCGGTGACCTTCTTCACTTCCTCGAGGAAATGCCAGGGATCTACCACCACGCCGTTGCCGATGATGGAAAGCTTGCCCCGGCGCACCACGCCGGACGGCAGCAGGGCGAGCTTGT
>DATEID010000017.1:0-2144 GCA_035279245.1 Reyranella sp. | reverse complement strand
AGCACCCAGCGCTCGCCCTCGAAGACGTGCTTGTCGTCCTGGTTCACGCCGTAGTGCCTGAATCGCACGATGCCCGCATCGGGCTGGTCGGCGTCCTTCTTCTCCAGGACCTCGCTGTAGCAATAAAGCGTGTCGCCGTGATGGACGGGTCCCCTCAGCCGGATCTTGTCCATACCGAGTTCTCTCAACGCGTTCTCGGCCGTATCTTCGGCGGCGAGGCCGATGCACATCGAGATCGTCACGCCACCGAAGCCCAGCCGCCGGCCCCAGTTGCTGGACTTCATCAGGTGCTCGTTGAAGTGGCCTTCGGCGGTGTTCATGGTGACGTTGGTGATCCAGACCTGCTCCAGCGGTTCGATCGTCTTGCCGCGGGCGTGCTTCATCACGTCGCCGACCTTGAAGTCCTCGAAGTAGTTGTCACGGCCGGTGAGGGCGGAGACCTTCATCACTTCTTCCATCAGTTCTTTCCCCGGCCCAGCAGACGGTCCGAAATGATGCGCTTCTGGATCTCCGACGTGCCCTCGAAGATCTTCGTGAGGCGCGCATCGCGCCAGTGACGCTCGACCGCGTGCAAGGTCGTGTAGCCCGCACCGCCATGGATCTGCAGGCCCTCGCTGCAGACGCGCTCCGCCATCTCCGAAGCGAAGAGCTTGGCCATCGACGCCTCCTTGTCGCAGCGCTGGCCGGTGTCGATCTGTTCGCAGACGAAGTAGTTGAGCTGCCGCGCGGCCTCGATCTGCGTCGCCATCTCGGCAATCTTGAAGCGGATCGCCTGAAACTCGGCGATCGAGCGACCGAACTGCCGGCGATCGTTGGCATACTGGATCGAATCGTCGAGCGCGCCCTGGGCGAGTCCGATAGCGCGGGCCGCCGTGTGGGCGCGTGCCGTCTCGAGGCCTGACGTCGCATAGTAAAACGCCTTGCCTTCCTCGCCTATCATGGCCGAGGCATCCACACGGAAGTTGTCGAAAGCCAGTTCCCAGGTCTTCCAGCCGAAATAGCCGATCTTGGGGATCGGCGCGCCGCTGCAGCCCGGCGGTAGCTCGCCGCGCTTCTTCTCGACGAAGAACATCGATAGACCGAGGTGCCGCTTGCCCGCCGGTGCGTCCGAGGTGCGGGCGATGATGATCAGGAAGTCGGCGCCGTCGGCGAAGGTGCACCAGTACTTGTTGCCGCTGATGAGATAGCTGCCGCCATCCTTCTTGGCGCGGCAGGAGATGTTGGCGATGTCCGACCCTGCGTTGGGCTCCGACATCGAGAAGGCGCCGAGGAACTCGCCCTTGGCCATGCGCGGCAGGTAGCGGCCGCGTTGCTCCTCGCTCATCATGTGCGAGCCGATCAGGAGATTGCCGCGTGCGATCAGTGAGGCGACGCTCATCCAGCCGCGCGACAGTTCCTCGGTGACGAGGCAATATTCGAAGCAGCCGAGCCCCAGGCCGCCATATTGCTCCGGGATCAGGATGCCGAAATAACCGAGCTCCGCCATCTTGTCGCGCAGGTCCATCGGAATGTCGCCCTTCTCCGGGTCGAGCTTGTTGGCGACCGGCAGCACTTCGTTCAGCGTGAACTCGCGCGCCTGCTCCTGGATCATGCGGCGCTCTTCGGTGATGTACGGCATTACTGTGAATTCCTCTGGCGGACGAGGTTGGTGCGCTTGAAGTCGATAGCGAGTTCCTCGCGCTGATTGAAGCCTTTGGTATGCCAGGTCACGATGCCGAAGCCCTTGTGCGAGTCCGACAGGCGGCGGTCGAGGACCTCCGATTCGGCCCTGAGCGAATCGCCTGGATAGACCGGCTGGTGATAGGTGAGCTCGTTCACGCCCAGGAACGGGCCGCCGCCTTCGCTCAAGTCCTCGACCGTCATGCCGAACACGGTCGTGAAGACCAGCAGTGGATTGGCCACCAGGCCGGGATGGCCATGGGCCCGCGCATAGGCGGCATTGAAGTAGTGCGGATTGAAGTGGAGCGTCAGCGTCGAGAAGAGCGTGCTTTCCGTTTCGGTGATCGTCCGCCCCCAGTGATGCTTGAAGACCCGGCCGATCTCGAAATCCTCGTATCGGTTGCCCTTCGGCACGAGCCGGGCGCGCGCCCTGAAATCCTCCGACATTCTCTCTCCAATCAGATTCGGGCCGAAGCCCGCGCAAG
>DATEID010000016.1:0-9824 GCA_035279245.1 Reyranella sp. | reverse complement strand
GACTTCGAGCGTCGTGGCGCCGTGGCAGACGAATGGCTGACGATCTTCAAGCGGCTCTGGACGCAATCGCCGGCGAGCTTCGACGGCAAGTTCTACAGCTTCGCCGATATCCGGGCCGAACCGTTTCCGCTGCAGAAGCCGCACCCGCCGATCTGGGTCGGCGGTCATTCGCGCGCCGCCTTGCGCCGGACTGCCCGCCACGGCGATGGCTGGCATCCGGTGGGCGCGGTGGCCGCCTCGCCGCTGCCGCCCGACGAGATGCGGATGCATCTCCGGACGCTGGAGCGGATGACCGAAGAGGAGGGACGGGACTTCTCCGCGCTCACCATCTCCTACAAGGCGCCGCTCTACGACGCCGCCGTGCCCGATCGCGACGGCAGCCGGCGCAGCTTCTCCGGTACGCCCGAGGAGATTGCCGGAGACATCCGCTCGTTCGCCGAGATCGGCGTGCACGAGCTCGTCTTCGACTTCCGCGGCCAGTCCATCGCCCAAAGCATCGAAAGCCTGCAGCGCTTTGCAGCGGAATTCATGCCGCTGGTGGGCGATTGAGACCGGCGGTCGATCCTACGCGTGCTCGCTCGAGATGATGTCGCCGAACAGTTCCCAGCCTTCGCCCTTGAAGCGCTGCAGGCGCATGGACTGGATGGGGTAGTAGTCCGTCGCGCTGGTGTTGAGCTTGATGCTGGGCAGCAGCAGGGGGATCTCGAGGTCCTTCATGCTGGCCACGTGCTTCATCAGATTCTCCCGCGTCAGCTCGTCGCCGCACTCCTTCAGCATCTCGTGCATCGTCGCCGAGACGGCGTAGGCATAGACGTTGAACTGATCGGCCTGGTTGGCGGCCGGCTGATATTTCTCCATCCATTCCTTCCATTGCACGAAGTCGGGGGCGCTGGCCCACTGCGGATCGGTCGGGTCCTTGAGATAGGCCGAGCTGATGATGCCCTGGCAGTTCTCGAAGCCTGCCGGCTTCATCACCGCGCCGACCGACGCCGAGACGTTGGCGAGATAGTGCGTGTGCTTCCAGCCGAGTTCCGCCGCCTTGCGGATCGCCTGCGCCGCCTGCTTGGGGATCACGTGGCTGAACAGCACGGTGGCGCCCGAGTTCTTGAGCTGGATGATCTGCGAGTCGACCGTGGCATCGGTCGGCTCGTAGCTCACCGACGCGACGACCAGCTTCTCGTTCTCCTTGCCCAGGCCCTTGAGGAAGCCTTCGGCATAGTCCTTGCCGGCATCGTCGTTCTGCCAGAGCATGCAGATCTTCTCGCCCTTGTGCTCGGCAAGCGCATGCTTGGCGTAGATGCCGGCCTCGGTCTGGTAGTCGGGCTGCCAGCCGATGGTCCACGGGAAGTGCTCGGGATCGCCCCACTTGGTCGCGCCGGCGCCGATGAAGAGATGCGGCACTTTCTTGCGGTTCATGTACTTGTGCACCGCCGTGCTGGTGGGCGTGCCGAGCGGATTGAAGATGCAGAGGACCTTGTCCTGCTCCACGAGCTTGCGGGTCATCTCGACCGTCTTGGGCGGCGAGTAGCCGTCGTCGTAGGTGATGAACGTCACCTTCCTGCCGTTGATGCCGCCCTTGTCGTTCACCATCTTCCAATAGGCTTCGATGCTCTTGCCGATGACGCCGTAGCTGGAAGCGGGGCCGCTGTAGGGTCCGGTATGGCCGATCCGGATTTCCGTATCGCTTGCGCCGTCGGAGTATTTCTTCTCGGCCGATGCCGTCTTGATGCCGCCGAGCACCGCCAGCGCCGACACACCTCGCACGAAGTTACGCCTGTTTGTCTTCACCGATGATCCCTTCTCGTCTTGGACGCAGGCCAACGTGTCTTCGGCGGACACAGAAGGAAAGTCCGATGCGAGCCGAATTTCCACAGTGCGGCCTGCATCGCGCCGAGACCGCAACTCGAAATGCGTTTTCGGGGTCGGTCAGCTCAAGCTGCCGGGATAATCGCGCCAGATGCTCGGCTCGAGCTTGAGATGGGTCGCGGCAGGGAAGGTCGTCGACCAGTGCCGCGCGCACTCGGCGCTTGTAGCATTCCACAGGTCCGGCAGGCTACGCACATGGTCGAGGAACTGCTCCAGCATGTTCAGCCTGTTCGGCCAGGCGATCGCATGTGGATGCAGGACCATCGCGAACTGCCGGCCCCGCTTGTATTGCGCATCGAGCTCGGCCTTCCAATTGCGGAAGAGAATGGCGGGGTTCTCGAGTCCGGTACCCTTCCTCGGGAACAGCAAAAAGAACTGGTCGTCGAAGTGATAGTAGTAAGGCAGCGTCAGGATCGCACGGCGGCTGGCGAAGTCGGACACCCACCAATGCGGCACGTCATCGGCAAGTCCATTGCCGAAGTAGTCGTAGCCCTCTTCGATCAGCAGGTCGATCGTGTCAGCGCTCACGGCGCCACCGGCAAACTTGTCGCCTTGCCGCGGCAGGGAGAACCAGCCTTCGGGACGCTGGCCCGTGACCTTGGCCAGGATGGCGGTGGTCCGCCGGAGGCGCGCCTGCTCTTCGTCTTTCGCCAGCAGGCTCACGTCTTCGTGCTTGAAGCCATGCGCTGCGATCTCGTGGCCTTCGCCGGCCAGCGCACGGATCGTTGCCGCATGGATCTCCGCCACCACCGCCGGGACGGCGAAAGTGACCTTCAGGCGATGATTACGAAGCACGGCCATGACCGCCGACAGGCCGCCATGCATGCCGTAAAAGGCCTCGGGAGTCGTGAGGTCGCCACCCTTGATGCCTTCGGGCCCGCAGGCCGGGCTGAGATCGACGACGATGCGAAAGCAGCAGCGCTTGCCGTCCGGCCATCTCACCTCGGAATCGACGAGGGTTCGTTCGTCGCTGATCGTGTAGCGGTCCTTCCACGGCATGGTGCGTCCTCCCTGGTCAGCCGGCCGGATGCACGGCCAGGATATGACGCGCCACCTGCTCGCAGGTCGGGAACCACACGCCGGGCAGCGCCTTCATGCGCGAGATCAGCCGATCGAGCATGGCGATGCGCAGCGCGCGACCCGACACGAAGGGATGCATGCAGATATTGAGGTAGCCACCCTGCCGATATTGCTGCTGGAAGGCCTGCCACCAGATCTCCTCGACATAGTCCGGATCCATCATGCGCTGCGCGCTGTTCTCGCTGTTGAGCCATGCGAAACTGAAGAACATCGCGTCGTCGATGGCAAAGTGGAAGGGCAGGTTGAGCAGGGGCCGCGTACCGTCGGGACCGCTGGTGTAGTTTGGCCGGTGGTCGAGCGAATCCTCGGAGGTGTAGATATAGCCTTCGTCGAGCAGCAGCTCGCGCGTATGCGAGCTGCGCGTGCCGACCGGTCGCTGTCCCGTCAGCTTCTCGATCGCGGCAACGGTCTTGCGCAGATGATCGCGTTCCAGTGCGGGATCCTTCGGGACCTGGTGCTCCCACATATGGTCGGCGATCTCGTGGCCGCTTTGCGAGGCCGCCTTTACCGCCTGAGGATAGAGTTCGCAGATCCGCCCCGGCGTGAAGATCGTGGCCTTCACGTCATGACTGTCGAACAGCTCGATCAGGCGCCAGATGCCGACGCGGCCGCCGAACTCGCCCTTGGCGAGCTGCATGGGCGGCTCGTTCAGGACGCGGCGCAGGAGCATGGCGTCGAAATCCGCCGTGAAGTTCACGGCAACCCGCACGCCTTTCGGCCACCGGCACGTCTCGATAACCCGATGGCGGGCGTTATAGTCCGCGGCGTGTGCCTTGAGGTCGGCGATCTCCCGGTCGAGGGCGCTCTCGATTCCGCTCGTCGTATCCATGGCTAGCGTCCTCCCGCGACCGGCAAGGTGGTGCCCGTGATGTAGTTCGCTTCGTCGGAAGCAAGGTAGAGCACGGCGTTGGCGACGTCCTGCGGCACGCCGATCCGGCGCAGCGGCGTCGCGCGGACGGGCCCATATTCCAGGTGCTCGATCTTGCGGAATCCAGGCCCGGTGCGCTCGGTCTCGATTGGGCCTGGCGCCACGGCGTTCACCGTCACGCCGTACTCGGCGAGCTCCAGGGCGACGCCGCGCGTGAAGCCATGGATTCCGGCCTTTGCCGCCGAGTAAGCCGAATTCCCGCTATAGTAGGCGGCCCATGGCGTTCCTTCGCGCGCGCCCGACGATAGATTGACGATCCGGCCCGAACGGCGCTCGCGCATATGGGCGGCCGCCTCGCGCGTGCACAAGAAGGCCGAGCGCAGGTTCAGGCGGATCACATGGTCCCAATCCTCGGCCTTCGCTTCCCAGATCCGGCCCGACGTTCCGCCGCCCACATCGTTCACCAGGATGTCGATCCGGCCATGCCTGGCGAGCGCCGCGGCGAACAGCGTCTTTACCGCGGTCTCGTCCGTCACATCGGCGGTGATCGCCATGGGAGGGGCGGTTGCCGATCCACCCGCCCTCCCGATCATCCGCTCGGTCTCAGCAAGGCCGTCTGCATCGATGTCGACCAAAATCAACGCCGCGCCTTCCTCGGCGAGGCGCAACGCAACCGCTCGTCCGATGCCTGCGGCGGCGCCCGTCACGAGGGCGACCTTGCCGCCGACACGGCCCCGCGGACCTGCTGCCACGTGTTCCTCCAATCAGGTTGGTTATCGAAGGCTAGCACGCCGTCGATCCCATTTTAGCGCATGGTCTCTTGCAAGCTCCGCTTCGCGGTAGGGGGACCAAGATCTGTCCACACAGCCAAATTCGGTCACACAGCCAACACGGGCTGATCACAGCCATTCGCAGTCCGACTGAGGTACTTCGGATTGCATTCAGAGGGGATACCTTGGCTTATCTGTGGCTCACGCTTTGCGATCCCGATCCGCAAACCAACGGCCAGTTCATCTATTCCGGTGGGCTGATCCGCGCGGTCGCCAGGGCCGGCGTCGAATTGAGTGTCCTTGGTCTCAGCCGGCAGCCGGATTGCACCCATCGCCGACGCGAGGGCAATATCGACTGGCAATTGGCGGCGGACCGTCCGTTGAACCGGTGGGCGCGCACCGCTTCGCCCTTTCCGGCGTTCTCCCAGCGGACACGCGTACCGGATATGCAGGCCGCACTGGCCAAGCATCTGGCGACCGGGCGCTGGGATGCGGTGGTGTTGGACAGCATCAATGTCGGTTGGGCGCTGCCCCATATTCTGCGCTATCGCCGCCGTCATCCGCGGACCAAGATCGCCTATCTCGCCCAGAACGACGAAACCGCGGCCGCATGCGCGGTCGCCAAGGCACAGAAGGGCTGGCGACGCGCCGTCCGTCTTGCCGACGTGGCAAAGACCCGCTGGCTGGAACGGCGGCTGCTGCGGACCGCCGATCTGGTGACGGCCGACTCGCCGGAGGATTGCCGGGCGCTCGCCGCCCTCTCGCCCGGCCGGCCCGTCGTCTTCGTGTCGCCCGGCTATGCCGGCGCCCGCGTGTCGGCCCGCACGATCGACTCGCGACTGCCTCGACGCGCTATCGTGGTCGGCAGCTTCGATTGGCCGGCGAAGCGTCTGAGCCTCGACGCTTTCCTGTCGACGGCCGCGCCACTGTTCGCCGCCAACGGCATCGGCTTGCAGATCGTGGGCCGCACTGAAAGTTCGCACGTTGCGGCCCTGCGCAAGCGCTTTCCTTCGGTCGAAGTCGTCGGCACGGTGTCCGACGTACGTCCCTATATGGCCGAAGCGCGCATCGCGCTGGTGCCGGATGTGCTGGGCGGGTTCAAGCTGAAGTCCTTGGACTATATCTTCAATCGACTGCCCATCTTTGCCATGAACGGCGCCGTTCCGGGGACGCCGCTCACCGACGGTCGTGGTATTCGCCTGTTCAAAAGCCATGGCGATCTCGCACGCGGCGTTGTCGACATGATCGACGACACAGCGAGCCTCGACGAGCAGCAGCAGGTGGCCTACGCCTTGTCGACCGACTGTTTCGACTGGAACGTCATTGGCCAAGGCCTGGTGCGACAAATCCAGGCGGCATCGATCGAGCGGACGAGGATCGCGGAAACGAGCGAGGATTACTTCGTCGCCAAGTCGGCTCGGGGCTGCAGCTCCGGTTGCGGTCAGGCGGCCACGATTAGGGGCGACTGACTCCAGCGATACATGACGTTGCAATCCACAATGAAGCACGGCAAAAGCTCGTGTCCTCATCGTGCCCAGAATTGCGTTCCATGTGTAAGCGGAAGTGGAGTAAAGCGCTCGTCCATCTTCGTCCTTCGAAGATCGACGGCATAGGCTGCTTCGCCGACATCGCCATCAGGAAGGGCGAGTTCGTGCGGGTATGGGACACCGAGGACAGCAAGTGGGTGACGCTGCGGGAAGCCCATTCTTCGCGCTACAAGGACCTCTACAAGCGTTACGGCATCCGAAGCGCCGGCGGCTATTGGGTGCCGGTCGACTTCCTGCGCATGTCGGCCGGCTGGTACATGAACCACTCGACCTCACCCAATCTGCAATCGGACGACGGCGAGGTCTCCTACTTTGCGCTGAGGGACATTCCCGTCGGCCAGGAACTCACCATCGACTATCGGCGGATGGACGAGCAGTTCGACAATCTGAGCCGCGATGTCGTCATCGCCGACGAGCGGCCGCTCAAGAAGGCGTCATAAGCGTCACAGGAGCTGCGGCTGTTCGGGCGGATAGGTGATGGTTTCGCCATGAACCTGCGCGAAGCGCGTCAGTGTGTGCGGACGCCAGCTCGTTTCTGACAGGATCTCGACCACGGGAACGCCGCGGACGCCCAGCGCATCCGCGACCAGCGAACGATGGCAGCGCCAGGGCACCGCTTCGGCACACATGATGGCGACCCGCTTGTCGGCTGCAAGATGCAGCAACGTCTCGAGGCCGGCCTGGAATCCGGCGGTCTGCATATAATCGGCGTAGCCGCGGAAGCTGTCGTTGCGCCAGCCCATGTTCGGCGAATCCTTGCGCGGACGGCGCAACCCGCCCAGCGCCGGCAGCGCCTGATAGTCGATGCCTTCCCGACGTAGCGAAGGCCCAAGCGCATCGCCGTTGAATTGTGGATTGCGGCGCGAACGCGGCATCGTACGGATATCGACCAGGCGCTCGACACCGTATGTCCGCAGCAGCCCCACGAAACGCTCGATCGGCAATGTCGAATGCCCGACCGTGAAAACGGTTCCTGCGGGCCAGGAGGGCTCTTGGGGGTTCGGGGAGGGTGTCATGGCCTATAGGAACGCCAGTGCCGGCGTTCGGGCGGCGGCGTCGAGACAAAAATTTGAGCTTGAACGGAGAGGTCATCGGCCAAGAATCGCTGCCGGTCGACGTATCTAGCCGCCTTTCGAGGGAGGCGACCATGTCCAGCAAGCCGTCCGCCTTTCCCACCGCCAGCCAGCAGCCTGCCACTCGGGCCGATTTCCACCGCATCCTCGGCTCGCTCGAGGATCCAAAGATCATCGATATCCTGGTGCTCAACCCGACGGTCGAGGATCTGGAGCAGGCGGCCATGTGTGTCGCCGGCGATCATGACGTCCTGGCCAAGGACGGGCATCCGGTGAGCAGCGTGGCGGCGCGCGTGGCCGAGATCATCGCCGCCGACGAGGAGGACGACGAGCCGTCGCCATCGCAGGCACCCGACCTCTGACAGCCCGGCCTCATCGCGTCGTCGCCGGCGAGGTTGCCGGCTCCTTCAGCAAATGGCGAGAAATGTAGTCCGCCATCATCCGGTGCCAGGTCGTATTGGGATGCCGGTCGTGGGTGCTGAGGATGTATCGATCCGATTGGTCATAGAAGTCCGGCACCGCGTCCGTCATGTGGCTCACACGAACATCGCTCCCCGCCAGCCCCTGCTCGATCCGTCTTACCTCATCGTCGTTGCCGCCATTCCACAGCACCATGTCGAACACGCTGCCGGGAAAGCGCTCCTGTGCAACGCGGGCCGACTGGCGGACGATGCCGTCCAGCAGGGCGATGTCCTGCGCATCGATCCGGTAGGGACGGCCAAAGAACTTCTGCCAGATGACCGAGCTCGCCAGCGCCTTGCCTGCCCAGGCGGCGAGCCAGCCGCCCGTCCGGGGGTCGGGGTCGTCGAAATGGCCCTGCTGCACGACCGTTCCATCCGGCAGGAGCCGGAAGCGCGGACCGTGCGCGTCCCATGGATCGAGGCCGGCGGCACGGGCGGCATGATCGGGAATGCCGAGGTAAATGAAATATTTCGGCGTGCACTGCACGGTCTGGCCGACCCGACCGGACTGCAGCGCCGCCAGCATCTGGTGCGCGCCGTAACCGCTGAAGCCGAAATTGTACGTGACGTAACGGTCGGCCACCTTCTGCGATACCAGGTAGGGGAAATTCCGCGTGTCGCCCACTCCTTCGCCGAAGGTGATGGAATCGCCGAAAAAGACGATGCACTTCTTTGCGGCAGCCGCCGGAGCCGCCGTGACCCGCAGACCATTCGCATTGGTCGTGTAGACGACGTCGTAGATCGGTGAATTGCCGTAGAGCTTGCGTGCTGTGACGTGGGCGTTCGCCTTGGGCGCATATCCCAACACGTCGTCCCGATGGGTAAAGCCGTCGGTAATCGACCCTTCTAGGCGTGTGCCGTCGCCCTCGACCTGCTGCTGTTCGAGATAGAACTCGAACAGCGTCAAGGCGCCGACCACCGCGGCCAGGTTGACGCAGACGAACGCCCACGGCCGGCGCTGTCTCAGGATCCAGGCGAGCAATACGAGCCCGAGGGCGACGACGAGGAGGGCGATCGAGAACGTCACACGAGTTCCCTCTGGGGACGGACAGGGAGGCGAAGCGCGGCGCAGAATGCCTTTGCCGAGGCCGGAGTCCATCCCGAAAAAGGCCTTGCGAGAGCTGCGACGAAGAACCATCTCTAGGGAAGGCGCCATTTGCGCCGCCGATCGTCGCCAGTCCGGCAGCATTTCGCCGGCGTCGGGACGAGAGAGGGGCCCGTCATGGAGATCGTCAGGCAAGGGAGTCGGCATGTCCTCCCGGCCACTTTGTGCGCTCTGGCGGCGGCCGCTTGTCTTTCCGCTGGGTCAGCGCAGGCCGAGGCACCCGCAACCTCCGAAGCCAAGGTCATGGCGTGGCAAGTCGAGCCGGATGCCCCACTCTCGCACTACGCGGCCGTGGCGCCGTCGGCGACCAACCTCAATGTCGTGAGCGTCGTGCTGGCATGCGAGAAAGCGGGCGATCGCAACGTCCTGCAGCTCCAGCTTTACCTCACCGATGATGGTCCGTTGTTGCCCAGGGGTGCGACGCCGGCGGACCTGACGACTCAGCCGGGGGCGGAGATCGCAATCGATGGCCGTATCTTCCCGGTGAGTCTCCTGTTCGGTGACCAGTATGCCGTGCTGGCCGACCGGCAGGTGGAGGGTTTCGCCGCGCTGTCGGACGGCCTCGTCGACGAGATGGCGAAAGGTCGGACGATGACCGTGCGTCTCAATCTCCTCGCTGACCATCGCGGCATGGCCGATGGGTTTGACGGCGAGGCCGTGGTCGATCTGGAAGCCGGAGGCGGCCGCGCGGCCATTCAGGCCGTGCGTCGCTGCGCGTCTCCTGCCGCCAATCAGACCGTGGGTCTCGTCCACTGAATTTCAGGTCTTGGCGCGATTGCTCGCCCGGCAGTTGCATTTGTCGATCTGGTGCAGCTCGACCATGTTGCCGCATGGGTCGTTGAGGAAGACTTGCAGGGAGTCGGGGTTGGTAAGCCCTTCGATCTGCCAATAGGGCACGCCCAGGCGGTCGAGTTCGGCGCGGGTCTCGATGATGTCGGCAACGGCTAGCGCGACGTGAGGCAGGGTTGGATCCTGACCGGGTCCTTTGGCAGCCGGCGAGGGCTGCGCGCCGCCGAACAGATGGATCTGACCCACCTCGCCGACATTGATCCAC
>DATEID010000015.1:0-3287 GCA_035279245.1 Reyranella sp. | reverse complement strand
CGGGCGCCACGGCAGCGATCGTCAGTGGAGAGTACCGTCCGGCCTTGTCCACACTCGGCATCCAGAGACCCAGCACGGCGTTCCGACCGCACAGCCCGGGCGGCAGCAGGAAGCGCCAGACTGGCGCCTCGAGCCAGGCGGCACGCCATTCGTCCCGAAACCGGCGCTGCGTTTCGGCAAGACCGCGTTGCCACCAGGCATCCCAGAGATCGGTGAAATCGCGAGGCAGATCCTCCCGCACAAAGTCGCCGCGCGCCGGCAGCTTGCCGAAAAGGCCGACATTTGCGCCGGGAGGAAGCGCGGCCGGCATCTCCGCGCCTAATCGTGCACCGAAGGACAGCGGAAACTTTGCAGGACGCCCGGAGCGAACGGATTGAGAACTGAGGCGGCACGCAGCTCGAAACTCGCCGATCGGTTGCCGAGCACGAAAGTCAACGTATAGCGCTCGGGGGAGTCGGCCTGGTGAAGCGTGCCGCGGGCAAAGAGTCGGAACATCGCCCACGGTCCGGTCTCCGACAACACGCCGGTTTCGCCGGCCGGCGGCGGATCGAAGACCAGCCGCACGTTCTGGATGCGGTTCGGTCCCGGCCAGGTGATTTGCGTCGACCGCGAGGGCCCGTGCGCATAGGTGACCGACGTGCCGTCGAAGTCCAGGCTGACCTGCGACGCACCGGGGTCCAGAGCGATCGGTGTTATGTCGAAGCGGACGGCGATCGTCGTGGAATTGGGCGCAAAGAACAGGTCGCGGATCACGGCGGCGCGCTGGAACTGGGCGAGGTCGGCAGCCGACACCGGCGCCTGCACGCCTTCGACGGAGCGCGGCTTCCAGGTGGTGCCGGTCGTATCGACATAGGGTCGCAGCTGGGTGTTGAAGAAGCCGTCGATCAGACCGCCCGGCGCGAACAGCTTGGCAAAGTCGTCCAACGGCGTCTCGAGCGAGCTGCCCGGCACGAAGGGGAAGCGCCCATTGACCGCGAGTGGACAGAGCGCCGCCGGCCCTCCGGCGCCATTGTAGGCCGCCGCCACCTGCTGGCGCGCTCCGCCGCCGCGCAATGCAGTGCTCGATTCGGCCATGGCCAACAACCAACGGGCAAGCGGCTGGGGCTGGCGCTGGGCCTCGGCTCGCAGCGCCAGCGACGGATCGTTGCCGACGGCGGTGCCGGCCGGCGGAGCGCTGCCAAGAGGCGTCGCCGCCATCTTCGCGAGCTGCTGCTGCAAGTCGTTGAGAAGCTTCAGCACCTGGTCGATCGGTGCGCCGCCGCTGGGCGTCACCAGATCGCGCAGTTGCTTGTAGCGTTCGTCGATTTCATGGCCCGGCGGCAGCGCAGGCGTTGCGCCGTGCTGGCTGCCGAACAGCGAGGAGATTAGCGCCGGCGTGCTCGTGGTCGTGGCCGCGACAGCCGCCTTTTCCTTCGCCGCCACGTCAGCCGCGACCGCGGCGGCATTGGCGAGCTTCATGGGTTCCGACAGGGTGAGCTGGCGCGCAATGGCGACGAGCAACTCCTTCATGGGCGATTGCGGCGACGCCAGTATGTAAAGATCCTGCGCCGCCTGGGGCAGGCTGCGCATCGGCACGACCTCGAGGTCCTGCAGCATCTCGTCCCATGCCTTGGCGTAGTCCGCCACATAGAGCGCGACCACGGCGTTGGCGAGCGCCCGTTGCTGAGCCTCGTCGAGATTGACGGACGATCCGCCTCCAATCACCCAGCTTTCGCCCAGAACCTCGCGCGTCGCCGCCGGCAAGGCGGGCAGCAGCACCTTGTGGAACCCGTCGACGGTCAGGAAGCCGGGGATGCCGTCCGTCATCTTCCGGCCGGAAGCGCGGACAAAGACATGCAGGCCCGCCGGCCCCAGTATGTCGCTCGGCTTCCAGGACGGCAGCGCTTGCGCGGCGGCGGAAGGCTTGATGCGCGAGTAGACCCGGGCAGCCAGCGGAACCCGGCTGAATGTTGTCCGCGCCTGTGCGACGAGCGCATCGTCCAGCTTCACCGGCGGCAAAGGGTGCGCGAGCAGCGCCTCGAGATGGGCGCCGAGCCCGGTCAGCACAGCGGCATTGAAGGCACCCGAATAGGCGGCCTTCCAGTCGTATGTCATCCACTCCTTCACCAGGGACCGGTCCAGCGGCCCCTGCCCGCCCAGCATCAGGTAGATCCGGGTGGCCTCGTAGAGAAAGTCGGGACGGGTGAAGTTGCCGCGCATCTGGGCCTCCAGCCTCCAGATGAGGCGCGGCAGCAACGCGTAGCCCAGGGCGTGCCGATAGACCGCCTGTGCGCCCGAGCGCAGCTTGGCGGTTTGCGAAAGATCGAAACTCGACAGAAAGCCATCACCGCCGCCAGCGACCTTCTCGAGATTGCGGGCAGCATCCAGCAGGGGCAGCAGGCGCGGCAGATCGGAATCGTTGACGGGGTCGAGGGGCGCCCCCTTTGCGACGTTCTCATAGGCCGCCAGGGCGGACGACATGGCGGCAATCTCGCGGTCGCCCGCCGACCGGCCGGCGACGAGCCACCCCGCGACGCCGAGTGTCGCCAGAGCGACGGCGGCAAAGGAGGCGGCGCGCAGGACGAGCCGCCGCATCCGCGCGGCGGGCGGCTCGCTCACCAACATGGCCTCGCCCAGGATCACCCGCGAGACGAGCTGGCCGAGAAAATAGCTGCGGCCCTGCTGCGGCTTGAGACTCGCCGCGCGCCGCTGGTCGAGGCCGAAGGCACGCGCCATGACGCCGGTCAGCCGGTCGATCGGCGTTCCCTCCTGGGTGCCGGAAGCGAAATAAACGCCCCGCAGCAGCGGCGCAGGATCGAGCCGGGAGCCGCCGAAAGCTTCCGACAGAAAGGCCTGCAGCGGCTGGGCGAGGCTCGCGATCTGTGTCGGAAATCCGGCGATCAAGGCACGGCGATCAGGGCTTTGCTCGGCCTGCAACCGATCGAACAGGCGGTCGTTGAGCCGGTCGACAAGGAGCTGCAGCTCGGCCGGAAAGTCCGCCACCGGACCCGGCCCCGACTTGACGAGCGGAAAGGTGACGCCCCACACCTGGTCGCGCCTCTCACGACCGAGATCGTCGAAGAACTCGGTGAATCCGGCAATCAGATCGGCCTTGGTGAAGAGCGCATAGACGGGCAGGCGAATGCCCAGACGGTCCTCCAGCTCCTTGATGCGTCGACGGATCGCCCGCGCGTGGGCGATCCGTTCGTCAGCCGTCGCAGCCGCGATATCGCTGAGTGCGATAGCAACGATCACGCCGTTCAACGGCTGGCGCGGTCGCGTCTTGCGCAGCAGATCGAGAAAGGCCT
>DATEID010000014.1:0-5535 GCA_035279245.1 Reyranella sp. | reverse complement strand
CCGGCCAGCGGCTCGAAAAGTCCGGCGTCCGTGCCGGTCATCCAGCTCTGTGCGCCCAGCGCCACGATCTCGTCGGACAGGGCGGCGCGGCGCTCCGCGTCGAGGTGTGCAGCGATCTCGTCCAGCAACAACAGCGGCGGTCGGCCGCGTGCCAGCGCCACCAGCCGGGCATGCGCCAGCGCGATCGACACCAGCAGGGCCTTCTGCTGCCCGGTGGAGCCTTCGGCGGCCGGCAAGTCGAGATCGAGATGGCGAACGCTGAGATCGCTGCGATGCGGCCCACAAGATGTGGTGCCTGCCGCGGCATCGCGCAAGCGGCCTGCGGCCAATTCGGCACGCATCCGATCTTCGGCGTCGATGGCCGGCATCGAGGCGATCCAGCTGTCGATCTCGCCGACCATGGCGAGCGATGCGCGCGGAAACGGTCCGACGCCCAGCCGCGCGGCCGCATCGAGCCGCTGGACCGTGTCGGCGCGCGCCGCAGCCAGGGCCACGCCATGCCGGGCCATCGTGTCCTCGAGCACGGTGAACCAGTGCGGATCGCGATTGCCCTCGCCCAGAAGGCGGCCGCGCTGGCGCATCGCGTTGTCGTAGGCGGCGACGTCGGCCGCATGCTCGGGATGAAGGGCGGTCACGAGGCGGTCGAGGAAGCGCCGCCTTTCGGCCGGTCCGTCGAGAAACAGACGGTCCTGCTGCGGTGTCAGCCAGACCGCCGCCACATGCAGGCCGAGCGCCGTCTGACTTGCAGCCGGGCGACCGTCGATCCGCACCAATCGCCGGCCAAGGCCGCCGTCGGCCCGAGGGGGTTCCACCCCGGTTCCCACGGCCAGCCGGCCCTCCGGTGTGTCGAGCGTGGCGGCTACGGCCCAGTTCGAGGCGGCGGGTTCCTGCCCGCGCGACCGGCGCGCGAGCTCATCGAGTCGCGCCCGACGCAGGCCGCGCCCCGGAACGAGGAAGGAAAGCGCCTCCAGAAGGTTGGTCTTGCCCGCGCCGTTGGCGCCGATCAGCACGACCGGTTCGGGCCCGCAGTCGAGGCGGAGCTGGCGGTAGTTTCGGAAATCGGTCAGCCGGACCTGGCGCACAGCCAGAAGGGCCGGCGCTGCGCCTGATACGGCGTCGGGTGTGTCGGCGAGGGCGTTGACGGCCGGCGGCGTCATACCCGCATCGGCATGAGGACGTAGAGCGCGCTTTCGTCGGCACCGTCGCGTACCAAGGTGGGCGAGCCCGCGTCGGCCATCAGGAAGCGCGCCTCGGCGCCCGCGATCTGCTCGGTGATGTCGAGCAGATAACGGGAGTTGAAGCCGATCTCGAGACTGGCGTCGGCGTAGTCGACCTCGATCTCCTCGGTGGCGCTGCCGGCGTCCGGGCTGGTGGCGGAGAGCGTGACGACGCCCTTGCCGACGGCGAGCTTGATGGCCCGCGACTTCTCGGTCGAGATCGTCGAGACGCGGTCGACGGCGTTGGCGAACTCCTTGCACGGCACGTTCAGGACCTTGTCGTTGCCGGTCGGGATCACGCGCTCGTAGTCGGGGAAGGTGCCGTCGATCAGCTTGCTCACCAGCGTGACGCCGCCGCTGGCGAAGCGGATGCGGGTGTCCGAAAGCTCGACATCGACCGAGCCGTCACTCTCGTCGAGAAGCTTGCGCACCTCGCCGACGGTCTTGCGCGGCACGATGACGCCTGGAATGTCGCCAGCGCCCTTGGGCAGCGGCACCTCGACCCGGGCGAGTCGGTGGCCGTCCGTCGCGACGCCGCGCAGCACCTCGGTGCCGGCGGCCTTGGCCGCATGGAAATAGATGCCGTTCAGGTAGTAGCGCGTCTCCTCGTTGGAGATGGCAAAGCGCGTGCGATCGATGATGCCCTTCAGGTCGGTCGCCGGAAGCTGGAAGCGATGCGGCAGATCGCCTTCGCTCATGGCCGGGAAGTCGGCTGGCGGCAGGCACTGCAGGGTAAAGCGGGAGCGGCCGGCGCGGATCACGAGGCTGTTGCCGTCGCTTGCCGTCTCCAGCTCGACCTGCGCCCCGTCTGGCAGCTTGCGGACGATCTCGTAGAGCGTATGCGCCGGTGCCGTTGTCGAGCCGGTCTTGGCGGCGCTGGCATCCACCGCCTCGGTGATGGCGAGGTCCATGTCGGTGGCGGCGAGGCTCAGCCGGCCCTTCTGGGCGGTGATCAGCACGTTCGACAGGATGGGGATCGTATTCCGACGCTCGACGACACTCTGGACATGGGCCAAGGCCTTGAGAAGGGCCGCCCGCTCGATCGTCAATTTCATGGTTGGGTCGCTGTAATCAGGGCCGATTGGAGATCTTTTGGGCCCACCGCGCCGGCGCCAGGAAAGCGCCGGCAAGATGGTTGAAAAGTATACCACGGAGGCGGCCGGCCGAAAGCGATTTCGCCCGCAATATGAGGCGTTTAGGGCCTCGTGGCGGCAATAAAAACGGGGCCTTTGCGGCCCCGTCTTCAAGGTGTCGGCAGGAGAACCTCAACCCTGCAACTGTCGCTTGAGCATCTCGACGTCCTCGGCAATCGAGAGATCGGAGATCTTCAGCTCCTCGATCTTGCGGACGGCGTGCATGACTGTCGTGTGGTCGCGGTTGCCGAAACGCTTGCCGATCTGCGGCAGGCTCAAGGTCGTGAGCTGCTTGGCGAGGTACATCGCCACCTGGCGCGGTCGGGCGACCGATCGGGCGCGGCGCGGCGAGCTCATTTCGGCGAGCTTGATATTGTAATGCGCCGCGACCCGCTGCTGGATTTCGTCCACGGTCACCTTGCGGTCGGCCTGGCGCAGGAGATCGTGCAGCACGTCCTGCGCCATCTCGACGGTGATCTCGCGGCCGATGAGCTGGCTATGCGCGACGACGCGGTTCAGGGCGCCCTCGAGCTCGCGTATGTTCGTGCTGATCTTGTGGGCGAGAAACTCCAGAACCGCGGTCGGTACCGGCACGCGCGCCGATTCGGCCTTGGTCTGCAAGATCGACAGTCTCAGCTCATAGGTCGAGGAGTGGATGTCCGCGACCAGGCCGCTGCCCAACCGCGAGCGCATGCGCTCCTCGATATCCTGCAATTCCGACGGCGGCTTCTCCGACGACAGCACGATCTGCTTGTTCTGCTCCACCAGCGAGTTGAAGGTGAAAAAGAATTCGTCCTGGCTCGCCTCCTTGCCGCAGATGAACTGCACGTCGTCGACCATCAGTACGTCGACGTTGCGGAACAGCTCCTTGAACTGATTGGTATTCTTGGTGCGCAGCGCCTGGATGAAGCGGTTCACGAAGCTTTCGGCGGTGAGGTAGAGCACGCGCTGCTTAGGATCGCGCTCGCGGATGGTATGCCAGATGGCATGCATCAGGTGGGTCTTGCCGAGCCCCACGCCGCCGAAAATATAGAGCGGGTTGCGTTCGGGCTGCGGCCGATCCTGTTCGGCGATGTTGCGGGCCGCGGCATAAGCGAACTCGTTGGGCTTGCCGACCACGAAGTTGGCGAACGTGTAGCGCGCTTCCGGACCCTGGAAGGCATCGTCGACCCCGCGCCCGATCGAAGGGCCCAGCCGCGGCATCGGCTGCTGGAAGCTCGATTGCGGCGCCGGCACCGGCGGCATGGCGATGATGTCGTTGGCGCGGCGGGGCGCCGGCGGCGGCACGAGGTTCACCTCGACGCTCGCCACCTCGGGCATGACGGACTGCCAATAGGCCAGCACGCGGTCGCCGTAGTGGCGGCTCACCCAGTCGCGCACGAAGCGCGTCGGCGCGTAGAGCCGCAGCTTGCCGGCCTTCAGCTCGCCGAGCTCGACCTCGCCGAACCACGTCTTGAAGGCCTTGTCGCCAATCTCCTTGCGCAGCCTGTCGCAGACGCGCGTCCATTGCGCGGTCAGCTCCTTGCGGCTGCCCTCGTCCATGCCACTCCCCGCAACATTCGTTTGATTGTAGGCCGCGTCGTTGTCGGCGATAGGTGATTGAAATCGGGTCAAGTCTGTCTCCACGGAAGTCCTGCCGCTTTCCAGCCTCCCGCCGTGCCGCGCTTGGCTTGCGCGTCCAGCGGCCCCTCGAAGCCGTCCACCACATTAAGACAAGTGCTGTAGCCGGCCGCGGTCATCGCTTTCGCCGCCGCGGCCGAGCGGACTCCGCTCCGGCACAGGAAAAGAAGCGGAGTATCCTTGTCCGTCACGGCTCCGGAGAGAGCCGCCACGAACTCCGGATTCGGTTGCATGCTGGGGAAGACTTGCCACTCCAGCAGCGCCGGTTTCTTGCCGGCAGATGAAAGGTCGGGAAGACCGACGTAATTCCACTCGGCGCGGGTGCGCACATCGACCAGCACCGCGCCCTCGTTCTCGTCCAGTATTTTCCACGCCGTCTGCGGCGCCACGTCACCGGCATAGCCGGTCGCGGGAGACACCTCGTATGTGTCGACGATCTTGTTGTCCTTCGTCATAGCCCCCGCTCTTCATTGACGAGCGAGGCACTCACGAGCCGACGACCAACGAAATGCACGGCGAGACGGAAGCGACGAAGAGATCCGGATGGAGACGCCATCGAAGGCGTCTCTATGATGGATGTCGCCCTGCCGATGCGCCGCGCAACTCTCCCTCGTTCGTCGTTCTGGCGAAGAGGAAGCCCCCCGTCTTCGCCTGGCTCGCGTATGAGCGCCCCACGCCCCGTCGCGATGCATCGACTCTTAGCAGACCGTGTCGAGTGCGCAAACGATTCGCTCGAGCAACGCCACCCGCTATTCAACCTCTTCCTCGTCCGACTCGATTGACATTGCTTTTCGATTCGATTCCCCGTCGAGTACGAAGCATGACGCCGCCCAACATCTAGCGCTCGCACTCACGCACGGGACGATAAAGGCGAATCGTATGTCGTTCGTCGAATCGACGACCAAGCAATCTTCGTCCGAACGATCAAAAAAAATTTCCGCGCGATTCCTGGAAAAGAAAAACGCCGCTCGTTGGAGCGGCGCTTCGGTTCTCTCATTGGGCTCTGTCGCTGTCCATCAACTCATGGCCTTGATGCGCGCATTGAGACGCGAGATGCGGCGAGCGGCGGCGTTCTTGGCGATGACACGCGAAGTTGCTCCGCGCTGAATCTCCGGCTGTGCAGCACGCAGCGCTTCCGCTGCGCCTTTCTTGTCGCCGGCCTTGATCGCCTGCTCGACCTTCTTGATCGAGCCGCGCACGCGGCTGCGGCGCGCGGAGTTCGCGGCGGTGCGGCGCTTGGTCTGACGGGCGCGCTTCTCGGCCGACTTGTGATTCGCCATCTGATCCTCGTAGCTCGGAAGGGCGCGCTTATACGAGCCGCATCGCACTCGGTCAAGCGGCCAGAAAGCCGTGATTTAGCGATGTTTCCAGGCCGCCTTGCGCTTGTCGGCGAAGGCGTTCATGCCTTCCTTGCGATCCTCGAACGCGAAGGTCGCGTGGAAGGTTCGACGCTCGAAGCGCACGCCTTCGGCCAAGGTCGTCTCGAAGGCACGATTGACGGCTTCCTTCGCCACCATCGTCGCCGGAAGAGACATGCCGGCGATCTTCTCGGCGGTCGCCATAGC
>DATEID010000013.1:0-22981 GCA_035279245.1 Reyranella sp. | reverse complement strand
TAGGGTCCAGACTCAATTGAGCCAGTATGCGACAGCAGCAGCGAGTTGGACAGCGGCAAGGAAATTTCGTGCGAGCTTGTCGTAGCGAGTTGCGATGCGACGGAAGTCTTTGAGCCGGCAGAAACAGCGTTCGATAACGTTTCGGCCCTTGTAGAGGCGCTTGTTGAAGGGATGAAGGACGACCCGGTTGGATTTGTTGGGGATGACGGGCTTTGCGCCGCGCTCGATGATGGCGGCGCGCAGCTCATCGCCGTCGTATCCTTTGTCGCCGATAAGGACGGACATGGCCGGTGCAAGTGCGAGCACGTCGGGTGCGACGGCGATGTCAGCTCTTTGACCGGCGCTGAGGTGAAGAACGACTGGCCGGCAGAACGGATCGCTCAGGCCATGGATTTTAGTCGTCCGCCCGCCACGCGAGCGGCCGATGGCCTGATCGGGGTCCCCCCTTTTCCACCAGAGGCACAGCGATGAGCCTTGACCGAAGTGGAGTCCAGAGACAGGACGGCGGCGCCTTTGCCTGGCCTTGCCAGAGCTTCGAAGATCGCCCGCCATCGGTCTTTCTTGGCCCAGCGATTGAAGCGATTGTAGATCGTCGTGTAGGGACCGTACTCGCGCGGGCAGTCGCGCCAGCGGCCTCCCGATTGCAGCATATGGATGATGCCGCTGATGATACGCCGGTCGTCATCCCGCGCCGGACCCGGCAAGTTCCTCGGAAGATGGGGCTCGATACGCCGCCACTGCTTGTCGTTCAGCCAAAACAAACCCGCTCGCACTCACTTGCTCCATACTCACCACCGAGCACAATGAATCACGTCGCGGCGATTAGGTACAGACCCTAGCAAAGCTGAGCGAAAACGATGGCTTCGATGCGACGATCACGGCCATCGACAACGAAGAACTTCGACGTCGATACGACTACGCGATCGAGGCCGACAACCCTCGAATCAACTATAAGCTGAGCCTAAGTGGCAGCAAATACATGTATCACGAAATAGCTGGCACTCCGGTTGTAGTTGCCGCGATACCGCTGGGTGAGTGCGTGAAGTTGCCGGGCATCAAGGATGGCACACTATTTCAGAAGAATGTGCGTCAGAGCCTCGGAACCAACAACGCTGTCAACAAGGGCATACGTAGCACGATACTTGGCGATAGCCGGTCGGACTTCTTCTTCTTCCACAATGGCGTCACTGCGCTTTGCGACAAGATGCAATTAGACGGCGATACCCTGTCTCTGTGGGGACTGAGTGTTGTCAATGGCTGCCAGTCTTTGAACACCATCCTGACATGCAGCGAAACCGTAAAGAAGAGTGTCGACGCCTTTATCCTCTTCCGATTCTACGAAATCCCTCAGAGAGTTCGCGCAGACAAGATATCAATCAGCACAAACTCACAGAGTGCAGTAAAGGCCCGTGACCTTCGCAGCAACGATAAGCGTGTCCTTGCGATTAAGAAGGCTTATGAGCTTAAGTATCCGTCCGGATATTTCATCACGAAGCGCGGAGAGAGCGCGCCGCCCGATAAAGACAAAACGCTCGTTGTCGAGCTTTCGACTTTTGCGAAGAACTTGATTGCCTGGCACTCACAGCGTCCCAACCTGTCTTACGGCGAAACGAAGATTTTCGACAAGTATTTCGACACCTTGTTCAAGAATAAGGATTATCCACCCGAAGATGTAGCGGGATTAACCAAATGGATGAATTTGGTTTTGGAGGCGTGGGTTCCGGCTAACCCACTTAACCTGAACGAAACGCTCCTCGCGATGCGGGCGTATGCACCCTACCATCACCTTTACGCGGTTGCGATGTGCTTCTCGATTTCAAACCAGTCGGACATGGTGCCCAGCCCAAGCAAATCGTACGCGGCTGCCAGCAATGCAGGGATGACCGAGGAAGTTGTTAAGATTGCTGGCATTAGCGTGAACATGGCACTTGAAGCGGCCGCCAATGAACCGCAGCCGGCAAATAGAGTCTTTAGCCCTCAGAACTGGGTCAAGTCGAAGAGCTGCTTGGCTGGCATAAACGGAGCGATTCGAAATTACTTCAGCATGCTGCCGATGATGCCAGGAGGAGCGGAAATAAAGAAGAAGCTCCAGGCCGCGACCGTGCTGCAGCTGGTCGACTTTGAGCAAAGGTGGTCGGCCGACTGAAGTCTTGGAGAGCGGCTGTTCACTTGCTAGCCGGCTGTACTCCGCGACGGGCGAACTGATGAATGTGATCGACGAAGGAACAGGATTGCCTTTCGCTCTCGGTTTAACCGATGTGGGGTTCGAGCCGCTTAGGCAAACTCGATGGGAACCGCTTCGAGCAGCACGTTAGTTATTGACGCCGCCCGTTTTTCGCCAGTCCGCGGGGACACAATGAAACCATTGTCGACGCTGGCGATGCGTCTGAATCGAGCGCACGATAGGAGCCCGCAGGAGGCAGTGCCATGAAGGCTCCCTACTTCGTTCTGACACCCGATCGACAGGCGCGCGCGCTCAACGTGATCGGCACGCAAGTGACCGTGCTGGCCTCCAACGCCGCGACACAAAGCTATGGGATCACGCTGCAGCGGGCGACGAGGGCACGGGCCCCCCGGCACACAGCCACGACTGGGACGAAGCGTTCTATGTGCTGAGCGGCGAGATCCAGTTCCTTTGCGACGGACAGACCCACCTCTGCCTGCCCGGCACGCTGGTGCACGTACCCCGTGGAACGGTGCATGGTTTCCAGTATGGCAAGGGTGGCGGTCAGATGCTGGAAATCACGGGAGAGAATGCCCGGGCCGCCCAGATGTTCACCGCCGTCGATCGGGCGGGCCCGGCTGGGCCGCCGGATATCCCAAAGCTGCCCAGTGCTCGGGTAGAATGGAGTGACTGTTCGCCGATCCGGCGTGACGCGCGTGGAGTCGATCCGCCATTAGCTCTTCGAGCTGAATGACTTCTCGCGGCTCGTCTCGGGGCTCCACTCCTGCTCTTGATGCAGGGGCTCATCAACCTTGCGGACCGCCTGTGCCGCCGCTTCCTTCTGGCGTTCCAACTGCTGGCCGATCTCGACGAGGACGGGGGCGCTGCGCAGCGCCTCGTCGATCGCCACCATGCCGACGATGTT
The DNA here is from genome assembly GCA_035279245.1 of Reyranella sp. Lineage (GTDB taxonomy): Bacteria > Pseudomonadota > Alphaproteobacteria > Reyranellales > Reyranellaceae > Reyranella. The sequence continues at coordinate 19,892 of DATEID010000013.1, read as the reverse complement.
GTAGCCGTTGTCGACATGCACGATCTCGCCGGTGATGCCCTGGCCGAGGTCGCTGATCAGGCTGAGCGCCGCCCGCCCGACATCGTCGATCGTCGTGTTGCGTCTCAGCGGTGCGTTGACCTCGGCCCATTTGATGAGATGCCTCATTCCCGAGATGCCGCTCGAGGCCAGCGTCTTGACCGCTCCTGCCGAGATCGCATTGACGCGGATGTTCTGTCGGCCGAGATCGACGGCGAGGTAGCGAACGCTCGCTTCCAGCGCCGCCTTGGCCACCCCCATGACGTTGTAATGCGGCACGACGCGTTCGGACCCCAGATAGGTCAGCGTCAGAAGGCTGCCGCCGTGGCGCATGAGCGGTGCGATGCGCTGGGCCACCGCGGTGAAGCTGTAGCAGGAAAGATCGAGCGCGAGAGCGAAGTTTCGCCGGCTGGTCCGCAGGTAGGGGCCGACGAGCTCGGTCTTGTCCGAATAGGAGACCGCATGGACCACGAAATCGATCGGCTGGTCGGGCCAGAGCCGCGACAGCTCGGCGGCCATCCGGTCGAGATCGTCGTCGCAGCCGACGTCGCATTGGAGAAGCTCGACCGGACCGAGGGCCGGCGCCAGGGTCCTGACCCGCCGTCCGACCGCCTCGTTGGGATAGGAGAGCGCCAACTGCGCGCCGTGCGCTGCGGCGGTCCGCGCGATGCCCCAGGCCAGCGACCGTTCGTTGGCAACGCCCATGATCAGGCCACGCTTGCCGCTCAGCAATCCTCCGGGGGTAATGCCAATGTCTGGCATGCAGCCTCTTGTTTGCGATTGCAGGTTCTTCGCCTCCTTTTTACAGCGTTGGAGCCACCGACATTCTTCACGTTTGATTACGGTTTGTGTCGATCCGAGCGAGGCCTTAGCCGACGCCTCGAGCCTTCCGCCAAAGGAGTAATCCTATAGATCACGCGGCGGCAGATTGTTCCGCCCCGGCCGCCTCCGTACCCTGAGAGCGCCTGTAAGCTTGGATCCGCTCGAGCGCCGCTCCCAGTCCCAGCCGGGTCGGGATCGTGGACGGCTTGGGCGCCCGGCCGAGGCTTTTAGGGGACGGCGATGAGCGAACGGCGAAGCTTCGCATTGGTCAGTCGCACTACGACGAACGCCGTGCCGTACGACGCGGCGGCGAAGTGGCACGAGCAGCGGGTCAAGTCCGCATTCGCCATGATGGGCCGCCGTCTCTGGCTGATCGCGGCTTTTGCGGTTGCCGGCCTGGGAGCGGCGGCCTTCTATCTCGCCTACGCCAAGCCGCAATATAGCGCGACCGCCCTGGTCCAGCTCGATACCCACAGCAAATATTCCAACTTCGACAGCGTGGTGAGTGGTCCGCGAGAGGGCGACCCGATCGCCATCCGCACCCAGGTAGAGGTCCTTCGCTCCGAAGCGATCGCCGAGCGGGTGGTGAAGGCGTTGGATCTGATCGAGGACCCGGAGTTCAAGCCGCCGCGGCACTCGCGGCTGGTCGATATCCTGGGGAACGAGTTGGCGGCCGATGTGAGGAGTGTCCTTCTCTCCCTGGGAGTCGTGCAGGACGTGTCGGGCGAGGATCAACTCGCCCTGACGACCAAGCAGGTGAAGCGGCACCTCTCGGTCGATGCCGACGGACGCTCCTACATCGTCACCATCGGCTTCTCGGCCTCGAGCGCGGAAAAGGCGGCCAAGATCGCCAACGCCTTTGCCGAGCAGTATCTGGCCAGCCAGATCGACGCCAAGACGGCGATCACGGCGAAGGCGAACGAGTGGGCCAAGTCCCAGCTCGATACCGCCGGCGAGCAGCTTCGCGAGGCCGAGAAGGCGGTCGAGCAGTTCCGGGCCCGGCACAACGAGATCATCGAGCTGGTGCCCGGAAGCTCGGTGGCGGCGGCCCAGCAGCTCAACCAGATCAACGCCCTGCTGGCCTCCGCCACGGAAGCGCGGATCGCGGCGGAAACGCGGCTGGCCGCGGCCAAGAAACTGGTGGCGGCAAACGACATCTATGCCGTCCCGGAGGTCCTGTCCTCGCGGCTGATCGAGCAGCTGCGCGTAGAGGAAACGCGCGCGGTGGCGCGGCGGGCGAGTCTACAGAGTCGGCTCGGCGTGCTGTATCCCGACCTGAAGGCTGCCGACAACGAGTTGGCGCATATCCGCGGAACGATCAACGACGAGGTGAAGAAGATCGTGGCGAGCCTGGGGTCGGACGTCCAGTTCGCCCGGGCCCGCGAGGAAGAGCTGTCGGCGAAGGTCGAGTCGCTGCGCAAGGATGTCGGGCAGGTCTCCCGCCTGCAGTTCCAGCTCGCCAACCTCGAACGTCGGGCCGATGCGCGCAGGACCTTCTATTCCGCGCTGGAGAAGCGCTACGTCGAAACCTCCGCGCTTCTGCACGGCGTCTATCCCGATGCGCGCATCGTTGCCTCCGCCACGCCGCAGCCGTTGCGCTCGTGGCCCAATGTCCCGATCGTGATTGCCGCCGGGCTGCTGCTAGGCGCGGCCTTGGGGGCGGCCATCGCAGCGCTGCTGGAGCTCGCCGACAAGAGCTTTCGCACGCCACCGCAACTGGAGGAGGCCACGGGCCTCGCCTGCCTCGGCATCCTGCCCGACATGGGCCATGCGCTGCGCCGGACGATCGGCGGCGACCTTTCCAGCCAGGATACCCGGCTGTTCCGGGAGGCAGTGCGATCGGTCTGCATTGCCATGGATGGCGCGGCCGGGCTCAAGGCCAACAAGGAAGGCCGCGTCGTCGTGGTGACCTCCGCCCTGCCCGAGGAAGGCAAGACGGTTTCCAGCGTCGCCTTGGCGACTGCCCTGGCCGCCCGTGGCTCGCGAACGCTGCTGATCGATGCCGATCTGCGCCGGCCTCAGGTCGGCGGCTATCTGGACGCAATCTCCCATTCACGGGATTTGGCGGCGATCCTTGCCGACGGCGAGGGCTGCCAGGCGGCCACGGCGGTCGCCGACAACTTCTATGTCATACGTGGCGGGGACGGGCACGAGAATGCGCAGCAGGTGTTCCTCTCGCCGCAGTTCGGCACGTTCCTCCAGGCGGCGCGCACGCAGTTCGACGCCATCGTTGTCGACAGCCCGCCGGTCATGGTGGTGGCCGACGCCGCGGTGCTCGCCCGCTTTGCCGACGTCGTGCTGCATGTCATCCGATGGGGGCGGACGAGGCGGTCGATGGTGCTGGATGCCGTCAATCGCATGCGGCGTGCCAATGGCGAGGCGGTGGCGGTGACGATGCTCAACCGTGTCGATCTCGGGAAGTACCGCAAGTACAATCGCGACAGCGGCTGGAGCTTCAAGTACGGCGATTACTATCAGCCGACGATCCGCCTCGCCGAGAAGAAGCAGGTATCGTAAGGCACCTGGTCCGCGGCTCGGACGGCCGGGCATAACGCCGGCCTTCAGTTCAGGAGGGCAGGCCGCGCCCGGTGTACGATCTCACTCCGCCGCGATCGCGAGCCGATGGTCGGGCAGGAGCGCCGACCGGTCGATCGGGCCGCCGGCATCGAACTTCTTGAGCTCGGGCATCACCGTGCGCGCGAACAGCCGGACGTTGCGGGCGGCCTCCTCGTGCGGCATGCCGGCGTAGGAGAAGACCCCGACATAAGCCGAATTCCCGGTCTGGCGATGGATCGCCATGATCTTGTCGTACGCCTGCTCGGGCGTGCCGTAGACCTGCAGGTCGGCGAAGAACTCGATGGCCTTCTGGTCGCCGTAGACGGCGAGCTTCTCGTTCATCTTGGCGTAGTACTCGTAGCCGCGCTGGTTCTTCATATGCTCGCCGGCGAACTGATAGTGGTCGAGCACGGTGCGGTAGTAGCCGCCGATGTATTTCACCGCCATCTCGCGCGCCCGTTCCGCGCTTTCGTCGACGAAGGTCCAGCCGGCCGAGATGGGCTGCGGCGCATCGCACCCGTTGATCTCGCGATAGAGCGTGTTGTACTCGGCAAGCTCCTTCTCGACCTCGCGCCACGGCTTCTGCGGGATGATCAGGAGCCCGACGCCGAGCCGCGCCATGATGCGGGCGCTCTCGGGGCTGACGGCCGCGGCGTAGGTGCGGCCGCGGAACGACTTGAAGGGCGCGGGGCGGATGGCGGCGGGCGGTTGGCGATAGCGCTTGCCCTGGTATTCCATCACGCCGGTCTCGAGGCCCTTCAGGAGCGCCTCGCCGTGCTCGACGAACATCTCGCGACTGTCGCCCATGTCGAGGCGGAAACCGTCGAACTCGACCTTGCCGGCGCCGCGACCCAGCCCGAGGATCATCCGGCCGCCCGAGAGATGGTCGAGCATGGAGATCTGCTCGGCCACCCGCATCGGATCGTGCCACGGCAGCACCACCACCATGGAGCCGAGCCGGACGTTGCGGGTACGGCCGGCCATGTAGGACAGGAACTGCACCACGTCCGGGCACATCGTGTAGTCGGTGAAATGGTGCTCGACCGACCAGATCGATTCGAAGCCCAGCGGCTCGGCCATGTCCGCCAGGGCGAGCTCGTTGAGATAGACCTGCCGGTCCGAAATCTTGCGGCCGGTGTTCTGGAAGACGGCGGCCAGTCCGACGTGCATGGGCATTCCTCGCGATGATTGCCGCCATGGTAAACGCGCGTTCACGTGCCTGGGAAGGGGCGCCCTGTGCTTGAATCCGCCCCAATCGCCCGTCATATCCGGCCGATGCGTTCCATCCTTGCCGGCCTGCTGGCCTTCCTCGTTTTGGTTTCCGTCGGACCCGGCGCCCAGGCGCAGGTCGGTGTTCCCGAGATCGAAAATTACATCAACTCGATCCGCACGCTCGAGGCGCGCTTCGTGCAGAGCAATCCCAACGGCTCGATCCTGCAGGGCACGCTCTATGTCCGCCGTCCCGGTCGCATGCGCTTCCAGTACGATCCGCCCTCCCAACTCAAGATCGTGGCCGACGGTACGCAGGTGACGATGTGGGACCCCGCCACGCACGATTTTGGCCAATGGCCGATCGGCTGGACGGCGGCCTCCTTCTTGGTCAAGGAGCCGCTGAAGCTTTCCGGCGATCTCACGGTGCAATCGCTGAACCGAAATGCCGACGGGCTGATCGAGGCGACCATCGTGCAGACGCGCAAGCCGCAGGAGGGCAAGGTGATCGTCCGCTTTGCGGAAAATCCCATGACGCTGCGCGGCTGGTCGATCGTCGACAATCGCGGCAACAAGGTCGATGTGGCGCTGACGCAGGTTCAGACCGGCGTGCAGCTCGCCGATTCGCTCTTCAAATACGACGGTCCCGATGCCGGGCAAATTCTCAACGGCAACCGCAACTGACGCGCTATAACGTCGGCATGGACCGGCGCGGGGAAAGAACCAGGTGAGCAGTCTGATCGTGCGGGCCTCGACCGAGGCCGATGTGGCGCGCTGCGCGGAGATCTATAGCCATCACGTCTTGCACGGGACCGCCTCGTTCGAGGTCGTGCCGCCCGACCTTGCCGAGATGAAGCGCCGTCGGGCCGCGGTCCTCGATCTCGGCCTGCCCTACCTCGTGGCCGAACGCGCAGGTCGCGTGCTGGGCTATGCCTATGCCGGCAATTGGCGGCCGCGGCCGGCCTACAAGTTCTCGGTCGAGGATTCGATCTATATCGACAAGGACGCGGTGGGGCAGGGCGTCGGCAAAGCGTTGCTCCCGGCGCTGATCGAGCAGTGCACGGCGCTCGGCAAACGCCAGATGGTGGCGGTGATCGGCGATTCGGCGCAGACGCCGTCGATCCGGCTCCATGCCGCCTGCGGCTTCGAGATGGTCGGGACGCTCAAGAGCATCGGCTTCAAGTTCGGCCGCTGGCTCGACAGCGTCCTGATGCAGCGGCCGCTCGGAGCAGGCGACGCGGCCGGGCCGGCTGGAGACTGACATGCGCCTGATCGACTATTTCGACCGCGGTGCCGATCTCTTTCCCGAGCGGCATTGCCTGCACGACGGCACGCGCGGCTGGACCTATGCCGAGGTGCGCGAGACGACACACCGCATCGCCAACGGCCTTCTGAAGGCGGGCCTTGCGCCGGGCGCCAAGGCCGCGGTCTACAGCCCCAATCACGCCATGGCCTACGCCGCCCTGATGGGCATCGTGCGGGCGGGCCTCATCTGGGCGCCGGTCAATGCGCGCAATGCGATCGAGGAGAACCTGTTCATCCTCGACAATACCGACGTCGAGGTCCTGTTCTATCACTCGAGCTTCGAGAGCTATGTGGCGCGCATTCGCGAGGCCTGCCCCAGGATCGGGACCTTCATTTGTATCGACGATCCGGCGTTCGAGCGCTGGCTCGTTCGCTTCGAGCCGGTGGCGCCGGATTTGCCCGATGTGCCGGACGAAGTGGCCATCCTGATCAGCTCCGGCGGCACGACAGGCCGGCCCAAGGGCGTGCAGATCACCAATCGCGCGATCGAGACGCTGAACTCGATCTTCTGGGCCTGCATGCCGATCGAGGCGCCGCCGGTGCATCTGATGGTGGCGCCGATGACCCATGCCGCGGGCGTCTGCTCGTTTCCGCTGCTGCCTTACGGCGGCACCAACATCTTCATGGGGACGTCCGATCCGGGAGCGATCCTGGCCGCGATCGAGAAGCACCGGGTCACGCATATCTACATGCCGCCCACCCTGATCTACATCCTGCTGGCCCATCCCGACATCGGCAAATACGACTACAGCTCGCTCCGGAATCTGGTCTATGCCTCCGCACCCATGTCGGTCGACAAGCTCGTCGAGGCGATCGAGGTGTTCGGCCCGGTGCTGACCCAGACTTACGGCCAGGCCGAGGCGGCGATGATCTGTACCTTCTTTTCGCCGCGCGATCATATCGAGGCGCTCGAAGGCAACAAGCGGCATCGGTTGGCGAGCTGCGGCAAGGCCACGCCGCTGATGCGCGTCGAGGTGATGGACGACGACGGTCGTCTGTTGCCGCGTGGCGAGCGCGGCGAGATCGTGGTGCGCGGCGGGCTGGTGATGAAGGGCTACTACAAGAATCCGCAGGCGACGGCGGAGGTCTCGACCTTCGGCTGGCACCATACCGGCGACATCGGCGTGATCGACGAGGACGGGTTCGTCTACATTGTCGATCGCAAGAAGGACATGATCATCTCCGGCGGCTTCAACGTCTTCCCGAGCGAGGTCGAGCAGGTGCTGTGGAGCCATCCCGCCGTGCAGGACTGCGCCGTGATCGGCGTGCCGGACGAAAAGTGGGGCGAGGCGGTGAAGGCGGTGGTCGAGCTGAAGCCCGGCGCGAAGGCCGAGGCGGCGGAGCTGATCGCGCTCGCCCGGGAGAAGCTCGGCGGGGTGAAGGCGCCGAAATCGGTGGATTTCGTCGCCACCCTTCCGCGCAGCCCCGTCGGCAAGGTGCTGAAGAAGGACTTGCGCGCCACCTACTGGGCCGGTCGCGAGCGGAAAATTTGACATGAGCCCGGGTTGCTGTCGTCCTGAGCGCAGCGAAGGACCTAGGGGCGCGATCAACGACTCCGTTGCCAGCGCTGGATCCTTCGCTGCGCTCAGGATGACAGAAGAGGAGCTGCGATAGCACCATGCTGACGCAGTTCAGGCGGCTGCCGCCCAACGTGCAGGGGGCGCTGTGGCTGGTAAGCGGCGGCTTCATCTTCACGACCAACGGGGCGATGATCCGCCTGCTTTCGGCCGAGATCGAGGGCGTGCAGACCGCGTTCTTCCGCGCCTTCTTCTCCGTGCTGCTGCTGGCGCCGATGATGCTGACCGGCCGCGTACAGCCGTGGCGCAGCGAGCGCATTCATGGTCATTTCTGGCGCACCTTCATGGGCACCGTCTCGATGGTGCTGGGCTTCTATGCCGTGTCGATGCTGCCGTTGGCCGACGCGACGGCGCTCGCCTTTTCCCAGCCGCTGTTCTCGGTCGTGCTCGCGGCCGCCGTGCTGCGCGAGAGGGTGCGTTGGCGGCGATGGAGCGCGACCGTCATCGGCTTCATCGGCGTGCTGGTGATGGCGCAACCGGGCAGCGGCAGCCTCCAGCCCGGCGCGATCGTGGCGATCCTGAATGCGCTCGCGGTCGGCGTCTCGATCCTGCTGGTGCGCCGGCTGTCCGACACCGAGCCGCCGATCATGATCCTGACCCAGTTCGCGATCTTCTCGACACTGCTGCTCGCCCTGCCGGCGATCTGGTTCTGGCGCTGGCCGTCGGCCTACGGCTGGCTGCTTGCCGTGGGCGTGTCGGTCACCGCGACGCTCGGTCAGTATTTCTGGGTCCAGGCCTTCGCTGCCGGCGAGATGTCGGCGGTGGCGCCGTTCGACTATCTGCGCCTGCCCTTCGCGGTGTTCGTCGGCTGGCTCATCTGGGGCGAGATGCCGGTGATCTGGACCTATGTCGGCGCGTCGATCGTGATTGGCTCGGCGCTCTACATCGCCTATCGCGAGAGCCAGCTCATGCGCGAGCGGCGTACTGCGGCGCGGGCTATTACGGCGCCGCGCCCTGCTCCTTGAGCAGCCAGGCCTTCGCCTTTTGCCGGTGTGTGTCGGTTATATGCGTACTGGCGGCCGTGATGGCGGCCAGGAGGACGGCCGCATCGTCACTGTAGCCGAGGCCGGCGATGAAGTCGGGAATGACGTCGAACGGCAGCACGAAGTAGGCGAGCGCGCCGAACAGCGTGGCGCGAATCGGCAGCGGAGTCGCGGCATCGGTCGCGCAGTAGAAAGCGGCGACCGCATCTTCCGTGAAGGGCACCTTGCCGAGCGTGCGCCGCGCCTTGCGCCAAAAGCTTTCGCGGACGCGCTTCTCGTCCTTCTCGATCTGCATCAGGTCGGTCATGGGGCCAAAGGTTGGCGTTCGCTGGCCGCTTGGCAAGAGGCGCGACCATGCTAAAAGCGGCGAAACCAAGGAGGACAGGAATGAACGTCAAGGGGCAAGCGGCGATCGTCACCGGCGGTGCGTCGGGACTGGGCGGCGCCACGGCATCGGCGCTGGCGGCGGCCGGCGCCAAGGTCGCGATCTTCGATGTGCAGGACGAGCTGGGCGAGAAAAAGGCGAAGGAAATCGGCGGCCTTTACGTCAAGACCAACGTCGCCGACGCCGCCAACACGGAGGCCTCGGTCAAGACGGTGGTCGAGAAGCTGGGCGCGCCCCGCGTCGCCGTGAACTGCGCCGGCATCGGTCGCGCCGCGCGCACCATCTCCAAGAGCGGTCCGCACGATCTCGGCATGTTCACCCAGGTGATCCAGGTCAACCTGATCGGCACCTTCAACGTCATCCGGCTTGCCTCGTGGGCGATGAGCCAGGCCGAGCCGATGGACGATGGCGAGCGCGGCGTGATCATCAACACCGCGTCCGTCGCCGCCTTCGACGGCCAGATCGGGCAGGCGGCCTACTCGGCCTCGAAGGGAGGTGTGGTCGGCATGACGCTGCCGGTCGCCCGCGACCTTTCGAGCCTGGGCATCCGCGTCTGCACCATCGCCCCGGGTCTTTTCCTGACGCCGATGATGATGGGCCTCTCGGCCGAGGCGCAGAAGAGCTTGGGCGCCCAGGTGCCGTTCCCGGCCCGGCTGGGCGATCCGAAGGAATATGCCCAACTCGCGATGCACATCGTCGAGAACCACATGCTGAACGGCGAGACCATCCGCCTCGACGGTGCGATCCGCCTGGCACCCAAGTGATCCTGGCCACACGGGCTTTGCACAAGGAGCAGTCGGAGCGATCTCTCTCCTTGTCGCTGCCGAGCTGACGGAGTATTTGGATCGAGCGCCTCGACTTGGAAGGACGCGGCGCGATCCCCCTCTCCAAGCTTCTCCCTTGCGCACGGGGCGAGGCTTCTTAGATAGCGCGAACACGTCGTCAGTCTGCCCGCATCCGGAAAAAGGGGGTCGACATGAACGAGCGCAGGAACGACGGTCGCGAGACCGCCGGAGGAACTCTCTTCACTCCACACTTCTTCGTTTGGCCATTCATTGCGGCAGCTGCGGCGGGCGATGCCTTGGCTGCCCAGGCCGGCGAGATGGCACGCCTCCTGAGCCCATCGTCCCCAGATTCGCCGTCGGCACCCCGCCTCGACTGGTGCTCGCCGAACCGTGTTCGGCTGGAGCTGCCGACCATGAAACTGCGTGACTTCTCGGCCGTCGAGCCGGCGCAGGACGTCCCCGTCGTCGTATGCGCGCCCTTCGCCCTGCACTGTGCCACCATCGCCGATCTTGCGCCGGGCCACAGCCTTATGGAGACACTGTCCCACCATGGCTGCGGCCGCCTCTTCCTTACCGACTGGCATTCGGCGACAGCCGACATGCGGCTTCTCACCATCGACGGCTACATCGCCGAGCTCAACGTCGCGGTCGACGAGATCGGCTCTCCGGTCGACCTGGTCGGGCTCTGTCAGGGTGGCTGGATGGCGCTGGTCTATGCCGCACGTTTTCCCGGCAAGGTGCGCAAGCTGGTGCTGGCCGGCGCACCCATCGACACCGAAGCCGGCATGTCGCGCCTGTCGATCGCCGCGCAGAACCTGCCGTTCGGCGTGTTCGACGAGCTGACGCGTCTTGGCGATGGCCGCATGCTCGGCCGACGGGCGCTCGAGCTGTGGGAGCCTGCCTTGCAGAGCGAGGAGGTCTTGGAGGCGCTGCAGGTGCCTGCGGACGAGCTGGATCGCCAGCCCGCGCTGCGCCAGCAGTTCGACAAGTGGTCGGACTCGCCGCTCGACCTGCCCGGCGCCTTCTATCGGCAGTCCGTGCTGTGGCTGTTCAAGGAAAACCGTCTGGCCCGGGGCCAGTTCGTCGCATTGGGGCGCCGGATCGATCTTGGCGAAGTCTGCCACCCGCTTTTCCTGCTGGCCGCGCACGGCGACAAGGTCGCCCCGCCCGAGCAGCTCATGGCGGTGCGGCGCTTGGTCGGCACGAAGGCGCAAGACATCGAATCCGCCATCGAACCCGGCGGCCACCTGAGTCTTTTCGTTGGGGCGGACATTCTCGGCAGTGCCTGGATCCGTGCCGCGCATTGGCTGGCGGCGCCGCCCGCGATGGCGAGCCTCGCGGCCTGACCGTTTGAGACCGCTTGACTCCGGTCCCTATCGGTCCGTTAATGGACAGCGATGGGGATCGCGATCTCCCCATGAGGCGGCAGCCGAAGCATCGCGTCCTGTTTCTCTTCGAAAGGACGCTGCTCCATGCCATCGACCAACGCAATCTCCGTCGACAAACTTTCGCGCCTGATCGGCCGTCCCGATGCGCCGGCGCTGATCGACGTCTGCACCGAAAAGGATTTCACAGCCAATCCGCATCTCGTTCCGGGCGCGGTTCGCCGTCCCTGGGATGCTGTCGCCGCGTGGGGACCGGAGTTCGTCGCGGCCGGCAAGCCGACTGTGGTGATATGCACCAAGGGCCTGAAGCTCAGCCACGGCGTTGCGGCCTGGCTGCGCCATGAAGGCGTCGCCGCCGACATCCTCGAGGGCGGCATTGTGAGCTGGCAGGCGGCGAAGCTGCCGATGGTGCGGGCCGACAAGTTGCCCAAGCGCGACGCGCGCGGCCGTACCGTGTGGGTGACGCGCTCGCGGCCGAAGGTCGATCGCATAGCCTGCCCCTGGCTGATCCGCCGGTTCGTCGACCCCGATGCCGTTTTCCTGTTCGTGGCTCCGTCGGAGGTGATGGACGTCGCCGATCGCTTCGGCGCGACGCCGTTCGATATCGATCGCCCCGATGTCCACTGGAGTCATCGCGGCCCCAAATGCACCTTCGACGTCATGCTCGAGGAGTTCGGGCTGGAGACCGAGCCCTTGAAGCGTCTGGCCGTCATCGTGCGCGGCGCCGACACGGGCCGGCCCGAGCTCGCGCCGGAATCGGCCGGTCTGCTGGCGGCGTCGCTCGGTCTCTCGCGCATGTATGCCGACGACCTCGCCCAGCTCGAGGCCGGCATGACGCTCTACGATTCCTTCTATCGGTGGTGTCGCGACGCCGTCGACGAGGGCCACGACTGGCCGCCGACTGCCCGCAAGAAGGCCTAGACCGCCACGTCACCGATCGGGCGGCTGCGCTCGATCTGCCGAGCCGATATCGAACAGGAGGAACGCATGACATCGCAGGAAACGCGACGCGACCTGATCGGCACCGCCACTGCTGTCGTGACCGCCGCAGCCTTGGCGTCCTTGCCCTCGACCGTACAGGCGCAGACGACTTCAGGAGCACCGAGGATGGACTACACGCCGAAGAAGCTGCCGTTCGATCCGGCGAAAGTGAAAGGCTTCTCCGAGAAGCTGCTGGTGAGCCACTACGAGAACAACTATGGCGGCGCGGTGAAGCGGCTCAACGCAATTTCCGCGCAGCTCGCGGGTCTCGACATGGCGACGGCGCCCGTGTTCGTGGTCAACGGGTTGAAGCGCGAGGAGCTGATCGCCGCCAACTCCATGATCCTTCACGAGCTCTATTTCGACAGCTTGAACGGCGAAGGCGAGCCGACGGGCGCGTTGGCCGAGGCAATCGATCGCGATTTCGGCTCGCTCGCCCGCTGGAAGACCGAGTTCGGTGCCACCGGCAAGGCGCTGGGCGGCGGCTCGGGCTGGGCGTTGCTCAGCTACTCGCCGCGCGACAAGCGCTTGATCAATACCTGGGCCGCCGATCACACCATGACGCTCGCCGGCGGCCGGCCGATCCTGGCGCTCGACATGTACGAACATGCCTATCACATGGACCACGGCGCCAAGGCCGGCGAATACGTCGAGGTCTTCATGAAGGGCATCCGCTGGAGCAATGCCGCGGCGTTGTTCGAGCGCTACGCGAAGGAAGCCTGATGACGACCGCGCCCCAAGTCCCGCCGGGCCGGCTGCGTGAGCTCGTGCGCTATTTCCTGCGGCTGGGCGTGCTGGGCTTTGGCGGTCCGGTGGCGCTGGTCGGGCAGATGGAGCGCGAGCTGGTGGCCGATCGCGAATGGCTGGATAAGGATCAGATGCGCGAGGCGATCGCGATCTGCCAGTCGCTCCCGGGACCGCTGGCGATCCAGGTCGGCATTTACATCTCCTATTTGCGCGGCGGTTTCTGGGGCGCATGGGCCGGCGGCTGGGCCTTCATCCTGCCCAACTTCCTGATCGTGGCGGCGCTCGGCGCGCTCTATGTCCGTCTCGGCAATCTGCAGCCGGTAACGGCGATCTTCTATGGTGTAAGTCCCGCGGTGATCGCCCTGATCTTGCATTCCTGCTGGCGTCTCGCACGGCTCGGCATGGAGGACTGGCTGCAATGGGCGATCGCGGCGGTCTGCTTCGCGACCACGATCCTGCTGAAATCGGAGGTGGCGCTGCTGTTCATCGGCGCCGGCATCGTCGGCATCTTGTACTACGGGAGCCTGTTCAAGCGTCCGCCGGCGACGACACTGATGAGCCTTGTACCATTGGGTGTGCCGGCGGTGCTGCCGCTCGCGCCGGCCGCCAGCCCATCGGTCCTCGCCAAGCTTCTGCTGTTCTTCCTCAAGGCGGGTGCGCTCACCTTCGGCAGCGGTCTGGTGATCGTGCCGTTCCTCGAGCAGGGCCTGGTCCAGCAATATGGCTGGCTCGACGAGCGGCAGTTCCTGATTGCCGTCGCGATCGGCATGATCAGCCCCGGTCCGGTCGTCATCACGGCGACCTTCGTCGGCTATCTCGTCGGCGGGTTCTGGGGATCGCTGGTGTCGACGATCGGCATTTTCCTGCCGTCCTTCCTTCTCGTGTTGATTGCGGCGCCGATGCTCGCCCGTCACCGCGGCAATGCCAACGTCCAGGGCTTCGTGAAGGGCGCCTATGCGGCGGCCATTGGCACAATCCTCGGGGCTTGCGTGCTGCTGGGCGAGATCGCCATCGGCGACTGGTTGACGGTCGTGGTCGGGCTGCTTTCGCTGGCGGTGCTGTTCCGCTGGAAGGTCAGCAATCCGCTGTTGATCGCCGTGACGGCTGCGGTCGGCCTTATTGCCTTTCCGCTGCTGCATCCGAGCTGGGTCATGGTGAAGTGAAACGGATCGCCGCGCTGATCGTGATGGCGAGCTTGGCCGTCTCTTCCGGCAGTTGGGCCGGCTCGCCGACCTCGTTTCTGTCCCTGGAGGCGAAGATCCCGCTGGGGCAGGTGAGCGGCCGAATCGATCATCTCGCGATCGACCTCGGCCGCAACCGGCTGTTCGTCGCCGAGCTCGGCAACGACAGCGTCGGCGTGGTGGACCTCGACGCGGGCAAGACCGAGCGTACCCTGACCGGCCTGCGCGAGCCGCAAGGCGTTGGCTACGAGCCGACGACCGACACGCTCTACGTCGCCAATGCGGCCGATGGCTCGGTGCGGCTCTTTCAAGGTCGGGACCTTCACCCCATCGGGCGCATCGACCTGGGCAACGATGCGGACAATGTTCGCGTCGATCCGCGGGGCGGCAGAATTTTCGTCGGCCATGGCAAGGGCGCGCTCGCCGTCATCGACCCTCTGCAGCGGACGAAGATCTCTGATATCGCACTCGCGGCCCATCCCGAGTCGTTCCAGCTCGATCCCGACAATGCCCGCGTGTTCGTGAACGTGCCCGATGCGCATCAAGTGGCGGCCGTCGATCTTTCTTTAGGCCGACAGGCCGCGACCTGGCGCTTTCCCGATGCACGAGCGAACTTTCCGATGGCCCTCGACCTCGAGGCACGGCAGGTGCTGGTCGCCTATCGTCGGCCGGCGCGGCTCGTTGCCTTCGAGATGGGCGATGGCAGCGTAAAGGGCAGCCTGGATCTCTGCGACGATGCCGACGATCTGTTCGTCGACCGCAGGCGGCACCGCCTCTACGCGAGCTGCGGCGAGGGCGTGGTCGACGTCTTCGAGCGGCGGACGGATCAGCATGTGCGTCTTGGCCACGTTCCGACCGCCTCGGGCGCCCGCACCTCGCTGTTCGTGCCCGAGCTCGATCGGTTGTTCGTCGCGGTGCGGGCAACATTCCGGGAGCCTGCAGCAATCTGGGTCTTTCGCCCGCTGCCTTGAAGGCGGGAGCGCCATGCTATAGTCGGCGCATGACCGACACGCTTCCCGACCGCCTGTCCACCAATCCCGGCAGCCCGTTCTACGACGAGGCCCTCTTGCAGAAGGGCATCGGCATCAAGTTCGACGGCCAGGAGAAGACCAACGTCGAGGAATACTGCGTCAGCGAAGGGTGGATTCGCGTCGCGGTCGGCAAGACCGTCGATCGCAGAGGCAATCCCCTCACGGTCAAGCTCAAGGGCAAGGTCGAGCCCTATCTCCAGAAGTAGGACGATCGCCATGCACAGCCATACGCTTGCCGACTGGCGCCACGACCATGTGTTCCTGGGCGCCGCGCACGACCGCAACGAGCGGCGCACCTGGCTGGTGGTGGGTCTCACCGCCGCCATGATGGTGGCCGAGATCGTGGGCGGCACGCTGTTCGGCTCGATGGCGCTGCTCGCCGACGGTTGGCACATGTCGACACACGCCGGCGCGCTCGGCATCGCCGCGCTCGCCTATCGCTATGCGCGCAACCACGCGCGCGACCCGCGCTTCGCCTTCGGCACTGGCAAGCTCGGCGATCTGGCGGGCTTCTCGAGCGCGATCGTGCTCGCCATGATCTCGCTCCTGATCGGCTACGAATCGGTGGGCCGGCTGTTCGAGCCGGTGACGATCCACTACGGCGAGGCGATCGCGATCGCAAGTGTCGGCCTTGCCGTCAATCTCGCGAGCGCATGGCTTCTGGGAGCGGACCATCATCACGACGACCATGGCCATGCGCACGATCATGACCACCATGACGATCATGAGCACGACACTCATCATCACCATCACGACCACAACCTGCGCGCGGCCTACTGGCATGTGATGGCCGATGCCCTGACGTCGGTGCTGGCGATCGCCGGCCTGCTGGCGGCCAGCCTCTATGGCTGGAACTGGCTCGATCCGGCGATCGGCATCGTCGGCGCCTGCGTGATCGCCCACTGGTCGTGGGGCCTGATCCGCGACGCCGGCGCGGTCCTGATCGACGCCGCGCCCAACCGCGCGCTGGGCGATGCGATCCGCCGGCGCCTGGAAGTCGGCGACGACCGCATCGCCGACTTGCACATATGGCGTCTCGGTCCCGGCCATCACGGCGCCATTGTCTCCCTGGTCTCGCATGCGCCGGAACCGGTGACGCATTACAAGGCGCGTCTCGATGACGTGCCGCAACTCAGCCATGTCACGGTCGAGGTCCATCGCTGCGCCGGCCCGCACTGAGTTCGCAACCTCGAGTCCGTAACCTTGGCCGTCACCTCGCGTTCTATCAAGGCAACGAACGGAGGAGCGAGCCATGCAGGACAAGGCGAAATCCAAGGACGGCGTCGAGGGCGAGGGCAGCTATAGCGGCACCAAGGCCTATGACGAGGCGACCGCCAGGTTCATCAAGGGCGGCAAGGTCGACAAGGCGGCGCAGGATGCCAAGCAAGCCATGGAGTCAGGCGACGCAGCGGATTTGAAGGCGGCGGAAGCCAAGGGCAAGGCCGGCGATCCACGCCACCAGAAGAAGAAGTCGTCCTGACATCCTGACAAAGCGAAGGGCGCCTCCGGGTCCGGAGGCGCCCTTTTGTCAGCAGGTGCTTGCCGCGGGCGCCGACATCAGCATTGCCCGTGTGAGCTGGCATGCCACTTCCGGGCACATGCGGATGCCGACCACTTCGCCGGCGTCGCCCAGCAGTGCTCCTTCGATATAGCCGGCGTCCTGGTTCAACTGGAAGGCCGCCGAGGCGACGTTCATCGTGTCCGACCGTGGGCTGGCTTCGTCATCGCCGAGCACGCTGCGCCGGCGCGCCATCTCGTTTGCGGCATGGTTGAGGCTCGAGATGAACGCATTGAACTCGGCATAGTTGGCGACACAGTTGATCGTGCGCTGTTCCTCGTCGATGAACACCATCACACAGCTCTCGCCGTCGGCGCTGACGCCGAGGTGGAACTTGTCGAGCGTGCCGATCGCATTGTCCATGGCGGCCTCCATCGTGAGGTTAGAACGGGCCGACGACGGGCTTGTTCCCCCCTCGTCATTGCCGCCCTTTATGTGGGACATCTGCCACAGCGATCTTGCGAAACAGCAGCGCCAGGGCGGCTTCGCCATCATTTGGCCATGACGCAGCACCTGAGGACTCGCCAAAGACGAGACCGCACCCTGAGGAGCCATGCGGAGCACGGCGTCTCGAAGGGTGGTAGCGAGCACCTTGTCTGCTGCCCACCCTTCGAGACGATCGCTGCGCGGCCTCCTCAGGGTGAGGAGATTCGCGCTCGAGTTTCCGCCCCGAGTGTCAGCCTCAGTGGTGACGAGCTCCAATGTCCTATGGTGGTTGCACAGCCAAAACGGGCAGGCAGTACGAGACTAACCGTCAACCGCCGCCGTTCCATTGGCCTCCGCCCGGACAGCGTGCGCAAGTTCGATCAGCGCGGGAGGCACCGCGAGCTTGACGTTCCCTGTCGAGGGCCGGGCGCATTCGCAAGCTGCAGCGCGGAGCGGGCGAGACATCACGCCCCTGTGCGACGGTTGGGCCGATGCCGTCAAGCCGCCGCCTGGTCGATGAACCTGGCGAGCGCCACGTCCTTCTCGCTGACGCCGCCGGCATCGTGCGTGGAGAGCACGATCTCGACGCGATTATAGACGTTCGACCATTCGGGATGATGGTCGGCCTTGTCGGCGGCAAGCGCCACGCGCGTCATGAAGCCCCAGGCCTGGTTGAAGTCGGCGAACTTGAAGCTCTTCTTGATGGCGTCGCGGCCGGCGACCTCCGTCCAACCCGCGAGCGCGGCAAGCGCATCGCTGCGTGCCTTTCCGGTCAGCTTGGCGGTCATGCGATCCTCCTCTTCCTTTGGCGCAAAGCTTGCCTCATCCGGCCTGCCGAGCCTAGGCTCGCCGATCAACAGGAGGTCTTCGTGAAGATTACCCGCCGCTCGGCGATGCTCGCCGCCACGTCGCTCGCCGTCGCTCCGTCCGTTGCCCGCGCCCAGAAGGCCGCCGACACGCTGCGTATCCAGTTCGTGGACGCCGTGCCCAATGTCGACATGTACTTCAACAGCCAGCGCACCGGGCTCATCCTGGCGCACGAGGCGTGGGACATGCTGGTGCATCGCGATCCGGCGACCTTCGACATCAAGCCGTCGCTCGCCACGGAATGGAAGTTTACCGACGCCAGCACGCTCGATCTTACGATTCGGCAGGGCGTGAAGTTCCATGACGGCAGCGCGCTCTCGGCCGACGACGTGGTCTACACCCTCGACATGGCGGCCGATCCGGCCAGCAAGGTGGCGACTCCCAGCAACTATTCCTGGATCAAGAAGGCGGAGAAGACCGGCGACTTCGCGGTGCGCATCCATATGAGCCGGCCGACGCCGGCCGCGCTCGAATACCTCGCCATGGTGACGCCCATCCATCCCAAGGCCTATCGCGAGAAAGTCGGCCCCGAGGGCTTCGCGGCCAAGCCGGTCGGCGCCGGGCCGTACAAGATCGTCAAGAACGAGCAGGGCAAGGAAGTCGTCTTCGAGCGCTTCGCGGACTACTGGACGGGTTCGCCCAAGGGCAAGCCGGCGATCAAGACCCTGCATGTGCGCTTCGTGCCCGATCTTGCCACCGAGGTGACGGAGCTGCTGGCGCGCCGTACCGACTGGATCTGGAACATCAATCCCGACCAGACCGCGAGCATCAACAAGGTGCCCTACTTGCAGGCCGTGCGGCAGGAATCGATGCGTATCGGCTATCTTTCGATCGACGCCGCCGGCCGCACCGGCGCCGGCAATCCCCTGACCAAGCTCAAGGTGCGCCAAGCGATCTTCCACGCCATCAATCGCCAGGAATTCGCCGACAAGCTGGTGACGGGCGGCAGCCGCGTGCCGCCCGCGCCCTGCTTTCCGAGCCAGTTCGGCTGCGACGCCAATGCAGCGGTGAAATACGACTACGATCCGAAGAAGGCCAAGGAGCTCCTGGCCGAGGCGGGCTATCCCAACGGCTTCGA
This sequence comes from Reyranella sp., assembly GCA_035279245.1. Lineage (GTDB taxonomy): Bacteria > Pseudomonadota > Alphaproteobacteria > Reyranellales > Reyranellaceae > Reyranella. The sequence goes on along the minus strand of DATEID010000013.1, from coordinate 998 downwards.
CGTCGAGATGGTGACCTACGTCCAGCCCACTTCCTGGCCGGCCGCCATCCAAAGCTATCTCCAGGCGGTCGGCATCCGCGCCAAGATCAACCAGCTCCAGGTCGCGCCGGCGATCGACAAGGCCCATCGCGGCGAGGCGCCGCTCTACATGGGGAGCTGGGGCAGCTACTCGATCAACGACGTGTCGGCGATCCTGCCGGTGATGTTCGGCAAGGACGCCGCCGACAACTATTCACGGGACCCCGAGCTCGAGAAGCTGGTGGCGGCCGGCGGCGCCACCGCCGACAAGGAGGACCGGCTCGACGCCTATTCCAAGGCGATCAAGATCGAGACCGAGAAGGCCTACTGGCTGCCGATCAACACCTACGTCAACACCTATGCCTTCTCGAAGGAGCTCGACTTCCCGACCTTCCCCGACGAGCTGCCGCGCTTCTACCTCGCCAAGTGGAAGTGATCCGTAGTCGCCGAGCATCCGTTTTGTGTCATCGCGAACGACCATTCGTGTCATCCCGAACGAAGTGAGGGATCTTTTGGTCGGCGCCGCAAAAGATCCCTCGCGACGCTCGGGATGACACTATCTCCTGCAACCGACGTCTCTCTTTACGGCACCAGCAGGCACTCCACCCCGCCGCCCGGCCGCGCCTTGAAGGGCGGCGTCTCCGTGGCGCAGCGCGGTTCGGCGATCGGGCAGCGCGGATGGAAGCGGCAGCCGGACGGGATGTTGGCGGGATCGGGCAGGGTGTCGCCCAGCCCGACATCGGGCACGCCGAGGCCCGGCTCGGGCGTCAGCACCGAGGCCAGCAGCGCCTTGGTGTAGGGATGCTCCGGTCGGGCGAACAGCCGCTCGGTCGGCGCGCGCTCGACCAGGCGGCCGAGATACATCACCGCGACTTCGCTCGCGACATGCTCGACGACAGCGAGGTTGTGGCTGATGAAAAGATAGGTGAGGCCGAGATCGCGCCGGAGCTCGGCCAGCAGGTTGAGGATCTGCGCCTGTA
>DATEID010000012.1:0-16035 GCA_035279245.1 Reyranella sp. | reverse complement strand
CTCCGGGATGAGGAGGATGCCCCTCCGGTCGCGACGCCGACGACGGCCGCCTGGGCGATGTGCGCCGAAGCGACGGCTGGGCCGTCCGTCAGTCCGATGGGCGCGGGACCGGCGGCGATCGCTTCATCGGCGATCGCGGTATTGCCGGCCGTCCGGCCGTTCAACGTATGGAGGTTGCTGCGCATGTAGCCGACACTGGCGATTCGGCTGACGGCGGCAGCGGCGGCTTGTGCGGCGCCTGTACCGTCGACCGGCAGTCCGTCCTCGACCAAGCCGCGGCCGACGCCGTCGGGTCGAAGATCGGCATGCTCTACATGCGCGAGGTCGTTGCGGCCGAGATAGGAGATCGCCAGCTCGCGAAAGATGTAGTCGAGCAGCGAAGTCGACATCTTGATGGCGTCATTGCCTTCGACGATGCCGCTCGGCTCGAACCTCGTGAAGGTGTAAGCCTCGACGAATTCCTCGATCGGCACGCCATATTGCAGGCCGATCGAGATCGCGATGGCGAAATTGTTCATCAGGCTGCGGAAGGCCGCGCCTTCCTTGTGCATGTCGATGAAGATCTCGCCGACCCGGCCGTCCTCGTATTCGCCGGTACGCAGATAGACCTTGTGGCCGCCGACGATGGCTTTCTGGGTGTACCCCTTCCGCCGCTGCGGCAGACGCTCGCGGCCGCGGCGCACCTCGCGTTCGACGATCCGCTCCACGATGCGCTCGGCCACGATCGGCGCACGTGCGAGGGGCGACAACTCGATCAGGCCGTCGTTGGCGGCCTTGTCTTCGCCGAGCGCCAGGCTGGAGAGAGGCTGCGACAGCTTCGAGCCGTCGCGGTAAAGCGCATTGGCCTTGAGGCCAAGCTTCCACGACATCTCGTAGGCCCTGCGGCAATCCTCGACCGTTGCAGCGTTCGGCATGTTGATCGTCTTCGAGATCGCGCCCGAGATGAACGGTTGTGCTGCAGCCATCATGCGTATGTGGCTTTCAGCAGACAAGCAGCGCTTGCCATCTCGTCCACAGGGATTTGCGCAATCGAAAATCGCGAGATGCTCGCTCTTGAGATCGTGCGCGCCTTCGATCGACATCGTCCCGCAGGCGTGAACGTTCGCCGCCGCGATGTCGTGCGCGGAAAAGCCGAGCCGTGTCAGCAGATCGAGTCCCGGATCGGCAAGGGCCGCATCGTCGAGTCCCAGCACCGACCGGCAAAAGTCGTCGCCCAACGTGTAGCGCGAGAAGGCGAACCGTATGTCGAAGGCGGTGGCCAGCGCCTTGTCGATCCGCTCCAAGGTCGCGGCATCGAAGCCGCGCGCGATCAGCGTCTCGTGATTGACGGCGGGCGCCGACTTCAGGGTGCCATGTCCGACCGCGTGGGCGACGATGCGCCGGATCGCGGCCTCATCGTAACCGAGAGCCTCGAGCGCCAACGGCACCGTACGATTGATGATCTTGAAATAGCCTCCGCCGGCCAGTTTCTTGAACTTCACCAGCGCGAAGTCGGGCTCGATGCCCGTCGTGTCGCAATCCATCACCAGGCCGATCGTGCCGGTCGGCGCGATGACAGAGACCTGGGCGTTGCGAAAGCCGTGCTCCTCGCCAAGCGCCAAGGCACGATCCCAGGCATGCTGGGCGGCCGTCACCAGATCGGCGTCGGGGCAGTTGGCGATATCCAGCGCGACGGGAGCCGTCGACAGGCTTTCGTAGCCTGCGACGTCGCCGTAGGCGGCGCGCCGGTGGTTGCGGATAACGCGCAGCATGGCCGACCGGTTGGCGGCGAAGCCGGGGAAGGCGCCCATCAGCTTCGCCATCTCCGCCGATGTGGCGTAGGCGGTGCCCGTCATGATCGCCGTCAATGCGCCCGCGATGGCGCGACCCGTCGGCGAATCGTAGCCCAATCCCGAGGCCATCAGCAGTGCGCCGAGATTGGCGTAGCCCAGGCCCAGCGTGCGATAGCGATAGGAAAGCTCGGCGATGCGGCGCGACGGGTACTGCGCCATCATCACGGAGATCTCGAGGACAACGGTCCACAGACGCGTTGCATGCTCGAACGCAGCGATGTCGGTCGTGCCGTCGCTGCACCGGAACCTTATCAGGTTCAGCGATGCGAGGTTGCACGCCGTGTCGTCGAGGAACATGTACTCGGAACACGGATTGGAGGCATTGATGCGTCCCGACTGGGGACAGGTGTGCCAATCGTTGATCGTCGTGTCGAACTGCACACCCGGATCGGCCGAATGCCAAGCGGCTTCGGCGATGCGATCCCATAGCGCGGCGGCCGGCACCGTCTTCGCGGCCTTGCCGGTGACGCGCTCGGTCAGCGCCCATTCGCGGTCGGCCTCGACCGCTCGAAGGAAGGCGTCCGTGATCCGGACCGAATTGTTGGCGTTCTGGCCCGCGACGCTCGCATAGGCCTCGGACTCCCAATCGGTGTCGAAGGTCGGAAACTCCAGGTGGCGATAGCCCTGGCGGGCGAACTGGATCACCCGCTGGATGTAGTTCTCCGGAATCTCGGCGGCACGCGCGGCCACGATCGCCGCGCGCAGAGACGAATTACGCTTGGGATCGAAGGCAGCCTCGCCGCCGGCACTGCCGTCAAAGCAGGCCTGCATCACGGCATTGAGGTGCCGATTGGCCAGACGTGAGCCGGCGACCAGGACGGCGACTTTCTGCTCCTCGAGCATCTTCCAGGAGATGAATTCCTCGATGTCGGGATGATCGACGTCGACCACGACCATCTTGGCGGCGCGTCGCGTCGTGCCGCCCGATTTGATGGCGCCGGCGGCGCGGTCGCCGATCTTGAGGAAAGACATGAGGCCGGACGATCTGCCGCCGCCCGATAGCTTCTCGCCCGCTGCGCGCACGTTCGAGAAGTTGGAACCGGTGCCGGAACCGTACTTGAAGAGGCGCGCCTCGCGGACCCAGAGATCCATGATGCCGCCCTCGTTCACGAGATCGTCGGAGACGCTCTGGATGAAGCAGGCATGAGGCTGCGGCCGCTCGTAGGCCGAGGTGGACGGATAGGCGATCCCGTCGCGATGATCGACGAACCAGTGGCCCTGATCCGGGCCGTCGATGCCGTAGGCCCAGTGCAGGCCGGTGTTGAACCATTGCGGCGAGTTGGGCGCGCACATCTGCGCCGCCAGCATGAAGCAGAGCTCGTCGTGGAAGCTCTGCGCATCTTCCTCGCTGTCGAAGTAGCCGCCCTTCCAACCCCAATAGGTCCAGGTGCCGGCCATGCGATGGAAGACTTGCCGTGCCGAACTCTCGCCACCGAAGCGCTGGTCCGCGGGAAACGCCGCGAGTGCCGCTTCGTCGGGGACCGAGCGCCAGAGCCATTCCGGAACGTCGTTCTCGGCGACGCGCGCAAGACACCGCGCCACGCCGGCGCGTCGGAAGTATTTCTGCGCCAGCACATCGGTCGCGACCTGCGACCAGTCGGCCGGAACCTCGATATCCTTCTGCTGGAAGACGATCGTGCCGTCGGGATTGCGGATTTCGGAATCGGCAGCACGAAACGCCACTCCATCGAATGGCGATTTTCCTGCTCGCGTGTTCCGGCGCTCAAAGCGCATCGACGATCCCCCGTGCCGGCTTCCCGTCTTTGTCCCATCGCGGGATGTGCTCTGTCGGTTGAATTGAGCACGCAGATATGGGCACACGACGATAGTAAATTACAAAATCTTGTGGGCGCAACTATATTTTGTAGACTGGTATGTTGATGATACTAGATGATGCAAGAGCGCAACACGGTCGATAGACGTGGCGATTCGCATGACGACGAACGGTCTATTCGAACCCACAGACGTCGCGTTGCGCGGCAGATGACGCGCGCGTACAAGCGCGCGAAGCCTTTTCCAGAGAGTGATTGATGACGTTCGGCACTTGGCTGTTCACCAAAATGCGCGGCGAACTGGTTGGCACCGACGACCAGGGCAACCGCTACTACCAGGACAGGCGCGTAATTCCCGGACGTCGCCGCAAGCGCTGGGTGATCTACAACGGCGAGGCCGAAGCTTCGCGCGTTCCGCCTGACTGGCATGGCTGGCTGCATCACACGACCAATGCGCCGCCGCCGGCCAACGGCTTGCCGCGAGAGCCATGGCAGAAGGAGCACGAGCCCAATCTCAGCGGCACGGCACTCGCTTATCGCCCTCCCGGCTCCACGCTCGTGACGTCCGGCGACAAGCCCAAGCCGTCCTATGAGGCTTGGCGTCCGGGCTGATCCTTTGGCGTTATCAGGAAAGGCAGCGGGGAGGCAGGGCGTGGGGCGCAATATCGTCGAGACGATCGTGGGCGCCGTTGTGCTGGTCGTGGCTGCCGTGTTCGTATTCTACGCCTTCGCCAAGTCGGGCCCCTCGGATGGCGGCGGTTACGAGCTCGTCGCCCGGTTCGGGCGGGTCGACGGGTTGAAACGCGGGGCGGATGTGGTGCTGAGCGGGGTCAAGGTCGGCACCGTGACCGCCATCGACCTCGACAGCAAGACATACCAGGCGGTGGTCCACTTGGCAGTGTCCTCCAGCCTTCAGCTTCCAGACGATACGAACGCCAAGATCGTGAGCGAGTCGCTGCTTGGCGGCATGGTTCTGGCGCTCGAGCCGGGCGCGGACACCAAGACCTTGCCGTCGGGAGGCGAGATCACAAATACTCAGGATGCCATCTCGCTGACAGACTTGATCGCCAAGTTCATGTTCGGCGGAACGGGAAAGAAGTGAAGCGATGAATGCGCGGTTTCCGAAAACGCCGCCGGTCTGGCGGCAATCCGACGGCAAGCCGGTCTCGTGCCTCGAAAAGATCAAAGTCCTCAATCAGAACATTCAGGAGATCGAAACCCTTTGCGCCGATGCATTGGAGGACGGGGTCCTGATGGGATGCGATGCCGGGCAGATCAAGGCCGCGCTGCACGAACTCATCGACGGACTGGCCGTCCCTCACAGCAAGAAGGGTTGAGCGTGCGTCCGCAGGCTGCCTTCGCCGTGTTGGTCGTCGCCATGGGCGTGACCGCTTTTGCCGGTGTAGCGGTTGGCCAGACGTCGCCGACGCAAGCTGCCTCCGAGCAGCCGCCGTCTTCTTCTTTTGACAACAGCCCGACCTTGCGCGCGATCCCGGATGGTCCAGGCCGACCGGTGGCCGAGCTTCAGGGCCTCGACAAGGTGACGGCCCGCACCCGGCGCTTCATCGCGCCGGTGGGCCAGTCCACCACCTTCGGCACGCTCGCCATCACGGTGGGCGATTGCCTGGTCAATACGCCCGACGCGCCGCCGGAAGCCGCGGCCTATCTCACGATCGTTGATCACAAGCCAGGCCAGCCCGAGCAGAAGCTGTTCGCCGGCTGGATGTTCGCCTCGTCGCCATCGATCTCCGCAATGGACGACGGTGTCTACGACGTGCGCGTACTCGCCTGCACCAGGGAACAGGGATCGTCGCCCGCCAAGTCGCCGTAGAAGACGGCATCGTGGCCGACTGCGTCGGCCAGCCGCTCGCGGAACGCGTCGCGGAAGATCTCGACGGCGCCGAAACCGCGCAGATGCTCAGTCATGAACTGGCAATCGAGCAGTCGAAAGCCGCCCTTGATCAGGCGGGCGACGAGATGGACCAGCGCGACCTTGGAGGCATCGCGTTCGCGGCTGAACATGCTTTCGCCGAAGAAGGCTGCGCCGACCGATACTCCATAGAGGCCGCCCACCAGTTGGCCCTCGCGCCAGGCTTCGACGCTGTGCGCGTGGCCCCGCCGGTGCAGCTCGCCATAGAGCCTGACGATCGGTTCGTTGATCCAGCTTTCCGGATGGCCCGGTCGCGGTTCGGCGCAGGCGCGCACGACGTCGACGAAAGCCCGGTCGGCGGTCACTTCGAAATGACCGGAGCGCACGGTGCGCGCGAGGCGTCGTGGCAGATGGAAGTTATCGAGCGGCAGGACGGCACGCAGGCGCGGATCGAGCCAGTAGAGCTTGGGATCGTCGCGGCGCTCGCCCATGGGAAAGACGCCGATCCGGTAGGCCTGCAGCAGGAGCTCGGGCGTGATCTCCAGCATGGCGTCGCTATTTCTTGAGGCCGACCAGCTTCTCCAGCCAGTGGATGTCGTAGTCGCCGTCGATGAATTGCTGCTGGCGAATGATGCGCTGGTGCAGCGGGATCGTCGTCTCGATTCCGCCGATGACGAACTCCTCGAGAGACCGGCGCAGCCGCATCAGGCATTCGTTGCGGGTCGCCCCGCTCACGATCAGCTTGGCCACCATCGAATCGTAGTAGGGCGGCATCATGTATCCTGCATAAAGCCCCGAATCGACGCGCACGCCGAGACCGCCCGGCGGATGGTAGTCCACGACGCGGCCGGGACAGGGCACGAAAGTTTCCGGATTCTCCGCATTGACCCGGCATTCGATCGCGTGGCCCTGGATGACGATATCACTTTGCTTCAGGCCAAGTGGGGCGCCGTCGGCAATGCGAATCTGCTCGCGCACCAGATCGATGCCGGTGACGGCCTCGGTGATGGGATGCTCGACCTGCAGGCGCGTATTCATCTCGATGAAGTAGAACTCGCCGTCCTGGAACAGGAATTCCATCGTTCCGGCACCGCGATACTTGAGCTTGCGCACCGCCGCCGCGGCAAGCTCGCCGATGCGGTTGCGCTGCTCGGGATTGAGCGCCGGCGACGGAGCTTCCTCCAGTACCTTTTGGTGGCGGCGCTGCAGCGAGCAGTCGCGCTCGCCGAGATGGACGCCGTTGCCGTGGCCGTCGCCCAGCACCTGAATCTCGATGTGGCGCGGGCGGCCGAGATACTTCTCGACATAGACCGCGTCGTTGCTGAACGCCGCCTTGGCCTCCGCCCTGGCAAGGCCATAGGCCTCGGCTGCGGCATCGGCCTTCTCCACCACCTTCATGCCGCGGCCGCCACCGCCGGCGACCGCCTTGATCAGCACCGGCCAGCCGATCTTGTCGCCCAGCGCCACGATCTCCTCGAGCGAGCCGATCGGTCCCGGCGAGCCCGGCACCAGCGGCAGGCCGAGTTCCTGCGCCGTCTGCTTGGCGACGATCTTGTCGCCCATCATCGTGATGTGCTCGGGCGTCGGCCCGATGAAGGTGAAGCCGCTGGCTTCGACGGCCTCCGCGAATCGTGCATTCTCCGACAGGAAGCCGTAGCCCGGATGGATGGCATCGACGTCGGTGATCGTTGCCGCGGAGAGGATGGCCGGGATGTTGAGATAGCTGTCGCGTGCCGGCGGCGGCCCGATGCAGACCGACTGATCGGCCAGCCGGACATGCATTGCGTCGCTGTCAGCCGTTGAATGGATGGCGACGGTCTGGATTCCCATCTCGCGGCAGGCGCGGTGGATGCGGAGCGCGATCTCCCCGCGATTGGCGATCAGAACCTTTTCGAACATTGCGGCGGAGAGCCGTTACTCGACGATCATCAGCGGTTGTCCGAACTCCACCGGCTGCGCATTCTCGATCAGGATCTGCGCCACCGTGCCGGTCTTGGGAGCCTTGATCGGATTGAATGTCTTCATGGCCTCGATGATCAGGAGCGTCTGGCCAGCCGTGACCTTGTCGCCGACATTCACGAAGACGGGCTTGTCCGGCTCCGGCGCCAGATAGGCGGTGCCGACCATCGGTGACTTCACAGCGCCAGGGTGGGCGCCGAGGTCCGCTCCATTGGTCAGGGAGGACGGACCGCCGGAAAGGCCGGCCGAAAGCCCCGCCGGCGCGGCGGCGAAGGCGACAGGTGCGGGTGCCGCCATCGTAACCTGGGGGCGGGCCACTCGGATGCGCCGCTCGCCATCGGCCAGCTCGATCTCGCCGAGATGGGTTTCCTCAAGGATCTCCGCCAGCTTGCGGACGAACTCGGTATCCATCTCGAACTTGGCCATGAATGAGCGCTCCTGGAAGATTTCAGCGGCCGAGCAGACGCGCCAGCGCCTGAAGGGCGAGGAGGTAGCCGTGACTGCCGAGCCCGGCGATCACGCCGACGGCGGCCGGACTTATATATGAGCGGTGGCGAAAGCTTTCACGCCTGTAGATGTTCGAGATATGCACCTCGATGGCGGGCACCTCGGCGGCGTTCAGCGCGTCCAGCAGGGCCACGGAGGTGTGGCTGTAGGCGCCGGCATTGATCACGATGCCGCTGTTCTTTTCGCGTGCCGCCTGAATGAGGTCGACCAGGACCCCTTCATGGTTGCTTTGGGCAAACTCCACTGCCAGGCCAAGACGCGTCGCCTCGGCCCGGCAAATCTTCTCGACGTCGGCCAAGGTCTCGCGGCCATAGATCTGCGGCTGCCGCTTGCCCAGCATGTTCAGATTTGGCCCGTTCAGCACCAGCACGGGTTTCGCTGCCGGCTGGCGTCGGGCGGCCCTGGCGGCCAAACGTGCCTCCCCATTCTTACAGTCGCGGCGTTATAGCATGGCGAGACTCGGCCACAAGGATGCCGGCCGGGGACAGTTACGGTGTTCCGCGCAGGGTCCGGGCATGGGCGAACAGGCGCCCGGCGAGCCAATCGAACTGGCGGCGTTCATCCTCGTCGAGCGCTTCGTAAAGTCGCCTTTCGTAGCTTAGCGCGATTGGGACGATGCGCGCATGCATGGCGCGACCGCGGGCGGAGAGTTCGAGACGGGCACGCCGGCGGTCGTGGCGATCCGGCGCGCGTTCGACCAGGCCGCGCTTCATCAGGCCTGCCACCGCCCGGCTCACGGCCACCTTGTCCATGACGATGCGCTGGCCCACATCGGAGGCGGTAAGCGGGGCGAAGCGGCCCAGTGCCGCCATCACCCGCCATTGCGTGACGGTGAGCTTGAAGGGGCCGACGTAGAGGTCGTGCAGCGATTCGCTGACGAGCTGCGCCAGGACCGAGAGCCGATAGGGCAGGAAATTTTCCAGCTCCAGGGCTTGCGGGGGCTTCGCCATAATAGTTACATATGAAACTAATTGCTCGTTCGGTCAATTCGGGAGGAACGGCATGGCCAGCACCAACGATCTCGAGACCGATCCCGTGAATCCGATGGGAACTGACGGGTTCGAATTCGTCGAATACACCGCGCCCGATCCGGAGGCGCTGGGGCGCCTGTTCGAGAGCATGGGCTTCGTGCGCGTCGCCAGGCACCGCTCCAAGGACGTTTCGCTGTTTCGCCAGGGCGACGTGAATTTCATCGTGAACGGCGAAAAGGAGAGTTTTGCGCAGGGCTTCGCGCGCGTTCACGGTCCCAGCGTCTGCGCCATCGCCTTTCGCGTGAAGAATGCCGCGCGGGCCTACAAGCGCGCCCTTTCGCTCGGCGCCTGGGGTGTCGAGAACAAGGTCGGGCCGATGGAGCTCAACATCCCCGCCATCAAGGGGATCGGCGATTCGCTGATCTACCTTGTCGATCGCTACGGACCGAAAGGCAGCATCTACGACGTCGATTTCGAGTTCCTGACCGACGTGGAGCGCAATCCGGCGGGTGTCGGCATCAGCTATATCGATCACCTGACGCACAACGTGCATCGCGGCCGGATGGACGAGTGGGCGGAGTTCTACGAACGCCTCTTCAATTTCCGTGAGATCCGCTATTTCGACATTGAGGGCAAGCTCACCGGCCTGAAATCGAAGGCCATGACCAGCCCGTGCGGCAAGATCCGCATCCCGATCAACGAGAGCACCGACGACAAGTCGCAGATCCAGGAGTATCTGTCGGCCTATCACGGCGAGGGTATCCAGCACATCGCGCTCGGCACCGGCGACATCTACGGGACGGTCGAGGCGCTGCGCGCCAAGGGCGTGCCGTTCCAGACCGTCCCGGATACCTACTACGAGCAGGTGGACCAGCGCCTGCCTGGTCACGGCGAGGATCTCGACCGGCTGGCCGCCGACCGCATCCTGATCGACGGCGCACCCACCAAGGGTGGCGGGCTCTTGCTGCAGATCTTCACCCAGACGGTGATCGGGCCGATCTTTTTCGAGATCATCCAGCGTCGCGGCAACGAGGGATTCGGCGAGGGCAATTTCCGGGCGCTGTTCGAGTCGATCGAGCTCGACCAGATCCGCCGCGGCGTGCTGAAGGCCTAGAACGAACCAAGGAGGGAACCATGTCCAAAAACTGGATTCCGCTGCGCCAGGTCGAAGGCACGGCGTCGCGCCAGGCCCATGTGCGCCTGCCCGATGGCACCTACGAGCGCGAGATCAGCAAGGAGGGCTTCTTCGGACCCTCGGCGCAGTTCCATCACAAGCACAAGCCGACCGACTGGGTCGCCTTCGAGGGACCGATCCGGCCACGTGCGCTCGACATGAACAAGCTCGTCAAGCCTCATGCCAATCCGTGGCAGGCCGAGCTGGTGATGGGCAATCCGCACCTGCAGATGCGGATCTGGAAGCTCGAGAACGCGATGAGCGAGCTTGCCCGCAACAGCGACGGCGATCAGCTCCTGTTCGTGCACGAAGGGGCGGGGGACCTGTTCTGCGACTATGGCCATCTCGAATATCGCGACGGCGACTACATCGTGATCCCGCGCGGGACGATGTGGCGCCTGGCGCCGACCGCGCCGACGACCTCGCTGATGATCGAGGCGACGAACGATCATTTCACGCTGCCGGAGAAGGGGTTGGTCGGCCGTCATGCGATCTTCGATCCGGCGATGCTCGACACGCCGCATATCGACGAGGCCTTCAAGGTACAGCAGGACGAGCGCACCTGGACCGTGTCGGTGAAGCGGCGCAACGTGCTGTCGTCCGTCACCTTCCCGTTCAACCCGTTGGATGCGGTCGGGTGGCACGGCGATCTCAGCGTGGTGCGCATCAACTGGCGCGACCTCAGGCCGCTGATGAGCCATCGAGCCCATCTGCCGCCGTCTGCGCACACGACCTTCCTGGCCGGTCGATTCGTCGTCTGCACCTTCGTGCCACGTCCGCTCGAGAGCGACCCCGAGGCGCTGCGGCTGCCATTCTTCCACAGCAACGACGACTTCGACGAGATCATCTTCTACCACAAGGGAAGCTTCTTCAGCCGCGACAACATCCATCCCGGGATGATGACGGTCCATCCCTCGGGCTTCACTCACGGTCCGCATCCCAAGGCGTTCAACGCCGCGACCAAGGGCGGCAAGACCGAGACCGATGAGGTGGCGGTCATGATCGACACGCGTGATGCGGTCGACATCGCCGCCATGCCGGCGGGCGTCGAGTTCGAGGGGTACGTTTCGTCCTGGCGGCCGGCCGATTTCAAGCAGGCGGCGGAGTAGGTTTGCCGCAATGAAGCTCGGCACCCTGAAGGAAGGCGGCCGCGACGGCACGCTGATCGTCGTCAACCGCGAACTGACGCGGGCCGTCCGCGCGACGGGCATCGCGCCTACCCTGCAGAAGGCGATCGAGGCGTGGGCCGTCGTGTCACCCAAACTTGCCACGCTGGCGGAGCAGTTGCATGACAACAAGGCGTTGGGCTCATTCGAGCTCGATACGACGGCGCTCGCCGCGCCGCTGCCACGTGCCTACCAGTGGGCGGACGGATCGGCTTACGTCGTCCATGTCGAGCTGGTGCGCAAGGCGCGCGGCGTCGAGATGCCGCCGTCCTTCTGGACCGATCCGCTGATGTACCAGGGCGGCTCCGATTCCTTCATCGGTCCGAACGACGACATCGAGCTGCAGGACGAAGCCTGGGGCATCGACTTCGAGGGCGAGATCGGCGTCATCGTCGACGATGTCCCGATGGGCATATCGCCAGGGGCGGCGCGCCAGCACATCAAGCTCGTGACCATCCTGAACGACGTCTCCTTGCGCAATGTCATCGTCACCGAATTGGCCAAGGGTTTCGGGTTCTTCCATGGCAAGCCGGCGACGGCCTTCGCCCCCGTTGCAGTGACGCCCGACGAGCTGGGTGACGTCTGGAGCGGCGTCAAGCTCGACCTGCCCTTGATCTCGACGCTCAACGGCGAGGAGTTCGGTCATCCCAATGCGGCCACCGACCTTACCTTCGACTTCGGCCAGTTGATCGCCCATGCCGCCCGCACCCGGCATCTCGAGGCGGGCACGGTGATCGGTTCGGGCACGGTCGCCAACCGCGATCCATCGGTCGGCTGCTCCTGCATCGCCGAGCGCCGCGTGCGCGAAACGATCGACACCGGCAAGCCCAGCACGCCCTTCATGAAGTTCGGCGACCGTATTCGCATCGAGATGCTCGCCCGCGACGGGAAGTCGATCTTCGGCGCCATCGACCAGAGGGTCGTTCGCTACACACCGCCCGCTTGAGCCATGCTAGGCTCGGGCGCGGAGGCGCCATGAAGCTCATCGGATACTTTCGCTCGTCCGCCGCGTTTCGCGTGCGGATTGCACTCAACCTCAAGGGCATCGCGGTCGACCAGGCCTTCCGCCATCTGCGCAAGGGTGAGCAGCGGGCTCCAGACTATGCGGCAATCAATCCCCAGAAACTGGTGCCGGCATTGGTGCTCGACTCGGGCGAGGTGCTGACCCAGTCGCTGGCGATCCTCGAGTATCTCGAAGAGACGCATCCCGAGCCGCCGCTTCTGCCCAAGGATCCGGTGGAGCGGGCACGGGTGCGGTCGCTCGCGCTGATTCCTACCGCGGATATCCATCCCATCCAGAACCTGCGCGTCATGGCCTACCTCCGGGAGAAGTTCGGCCAATCGGAAGAGGCGGCCTTCGCCTGGTCGCGGCACTGGATCGAGACCGGCTTCGAGGCCTACGAGGCCATGGTGGCCAACGACCGATGCACCGGCACCTTCAGCCATGGCGACCAGCCGACGATGGCGGATCTCTGCCTAGTGCCCCAGGTTTTCAACGCCACGCGATTCAAGGTCGACATGGCGAAGTACCCGACCCTGCAGCGCATCTTCGACAACTGCATGAAGCAGCCGGCGTTCGATGCCGCCCAACCTTCGAAGCAGCCCGACGCCGAACCGTGAGGAAGGGGTTGGTTGCAGTCGTTGCCGTCGCCGTGCTCGTCGGGGTCGGCGTGGCAGGCGTGCCGTTGGCAGAACGCTACGCGGCTAGCCGGATCAAGGCCGAGATCGAGCGGGATGGCCAGGCTTCGGTCGGCACGGTCGCGGTCGGGCTTATCGATCGCAGCGTCATTCTGACCGACTTTCGATCCCGCGCGTTCGGCGACCTCACGGTCCGGCGCTGGGAGACGAGCGGCATTGCCGAATCGTTCGGCGCGCTTTTGGCGGGACGCACGCCGTTCTCGGGCGTCGAACTCGGCGATCCGCTGCGCGCCGACCATCTCGCGCTGACGGATGCGCGCATCGTCGATCCCTCGACCGGCGCGAGCTGGAATGCCGGCTCCCTTGTGGTCGACGGCCTCGACCTGGCAGCCTATGACGCCGATGCCACCGGGCCCCGTCGGCTGGCGATTCTGACCGCACGCATTGCCGCAGCCCTTAGGCTGAAGCATGCCGAGGCCCGAAACGTGCACCGCGTGCTGGCCTTGGGCAGCGATACCGTCTTCGTCCGCAGCGCTGCTCTCCATGGTGTCGACCGCGGCAGAATTGGCGCTCTCGTCATGGCCGATATCGAGGCGACCCCCAAGGGCGGCGCCGAGGCGTCCCTCAAGGTGGACGACGCACGCGCGCGGGAGATTGAACTGAGCCGCGCTCTTGCCCAGCTCGCGGGACGCTCGCAGACCCTCGGTCGCATCGAGATCGGCTCCGCCAGCGCGACCGGCTTCGGCGGCGTTTTGCTGTCGAGCAACGGTGTCTCGCTGCAAAGCATCTCCTTCGAGACGAGCCGGCAGACGGTCGATTCCAGCCAGTCGCGCTTGCGTATCGAGAATTTGATCTTACAGCCCGGCGCAAATAGGGAGGCCGTCAGGCTGCGCGTCCTGCTGCAGGCGATGGGGCTTTCGGAGCTACGGCTCAGTCTCGATTGCACCGGAGAGGAGCGACGGTCGAAAGGCGAGCTCGGCATCCCGGACTGCAGTCTCTCGGCCGCGGATCTGGGAGAAGTGAAGCTGGCCGCCGAGTTCGAGGGTGCGGACGAAGCCTTCTGGCGAGCGGTCGACACCGGCGATGCGACCGCGCTCCCACGATCGTCGCTTGCCCTGGTCTCGGCGAAATTGATGATGGTCGACAAGGGCGCGATCGAACGCTCGGTCCGCGCCCTGACGACAGCGACGGGTCGACCGGCCGCCGTTGCACGCGCCAACCTCGCGAGTGACATCCGCGGCTACCAGCCGCCGGATATCCTCATCACCCAGGACTTCACGAAGCTGCTCGATACGGCCGCCCGGTTCATCGAGCAGGGCGGCACGCTTGCGGTCGTAGCCAGGCCCGATCCGCCGCTCGGTCTCGGTACGGCGAGCGGACTCAGCGTCGCCAGTCCCGACCTGGTGCAGTTGCTGGGGCTGTCGGCGACGCTCTCGCGCTAACCTTTGCGCGCCTCGGCGATCAGTTGCTTCAGCGTATCGGCGTCGACGGCGCCCGGCACGAACTGGTCGCCGATCACGAAGGCCGGCGTGCCGCGCACGTCGAGCGCCTGCGCAAGGGCCTGGTTGCGCTTCAGGATGGCGTCGAGCTTCGGGTCCTCCATGTCCTTCTGAAGGCGCGTCACATCGATGCCGACCGACGAGGCGATATCGAGGATCCGGTCGAGGTCGAGCTTGCCGTTGAACGTCATCAGGGCGTTGTCGAAAGCTTCATGCTTGTCCTGATTGCGCGAGGCAAGTGCTGCCAGGGCGGCGATGCGTGAAGCCTCGCCGAGGATCGGCAGATCCTTGTGGACCAGCTTCACCTTTCCGTCGGCCGCGACGACCGATTTGACGGCCGGGAAGGAGCGCTTGCAGTAGGGGCATTGGTAGTCGCTGAATTCGACGATCGTCACATCGCCGTTCGGATTGCCGGAGATGGGACTGTCGGGATCGCTCGTCAGCTCCTTCCGGTGCTCCTTGATGGCCTTCTGGACGGCTGTGTCGCGCTCGACGTTCTGCTTGCGCTCGAGCGCCTGCATCGCCTCGACGAGGACCTCGGGATGGGTCACGAGATAGTCGTGAATGCTGCGATCCAGGTTGGACGGCCCGGCGGTTGCATTGTCGGCCACTGCGGGCGAAGAGGCGGTGACGGCGACGGGCGCCGTCGCATGACCGACGACGAGGCCACCGACCACGATCAGGATGGTGCTGAGAAGGAGGAGGGGGACACGCATTGAAAGCTCCTGGGGAAGAGAACGGGATCGACGCCGTCAGCGGCGGTTCGGTCGGGAATCGATGTAGGCCTTGATGTCCTGCGCGCGCTGCCAGGCCGGCGTACCCGGTTTCAGTTCGTGGATGGCGCTGTCGGCAAGTGCCTGGGCCTCGCGCGGTTGGCCGCGCTGGATCGCCATCTCGGCCCTGGCCAATGAAGTCATGCCATGGTTGTTCAGCCGCGCATAGCCGATCGACATCAACCGCCAAAATTCGAAGCTGTCGCCTTCGCTTTGCCGTGCGATCTCGAGATTGCGGACGGCTTCCTGGTCGTTCGCCGGATTGTTCGTTCCGAGCAGGGCGGTGGCGAGCTCGACCTTCAGGATGCCGGCGCCGGGAAGAAGCTGGACCGCCTTGCGATAGGCCGGCACCGACTCCGCGACATGGCCGTTCTCGTACAGCATCTGCCCCTTGAGCTCGTGGAAGTACGGGTCGTCCGGATGTTCCTTCAGCAGTCCGTCGATCGTCAGCAAGGCCGAGCCCAGCGCGCCGGTGCGATAGAGGGCGATGGCGCGAGCATAACGCGCCGGCACCGAGCGATCGCCCTCGTGATAGCGCCGCAAGGCAGCCGCCGGTGCAGTGAAGCCGTATAGCTTCGCCACCATCCGCGCGTGCATCTCGATGAATCGCGGCGAGTCGGGAACGTTGGCGTAGGGCGAGCGCGCCGCCGCACGGTCGAAGGTCTCGATGCGATCGGGTGTGAGCGGATGGTCCGTCAGGTAGGGATCGCGCCGGCCGATCTGCAGCCGTTCCTGATGCTCGAGGATGCGCAGAAACTGTGCGGTTCCCCGAGGGGACTGATGGGTGCGATCGAGGTAGGTGATGGCCGCCTGGTCGGCGGCCGCTTCCTGCGCCTGCGAATATTGCAGGTAGGAGTAGAGCGTGCCGGGAACG
>DATEID010000011.1:0-12203 GCA_035279245.1 Reyranella sp. | reverse complement strand
GCGCGCTCGGGCAGGGCCTGGCCCAGCGCCTTCCACATCACGTGCACGATCTCGTGCGCCACGAACACGGTGTTCATGGTCATCGGCGCGGGCGCACGCGCGTTGACCAGCGTGCCTTCGGGCAGGCGGATCTCGACGCTGCGGAAGGCGCCTTCGTTCTTGGGCAGGTCGGGCTCGAAGAAGGACGCGAGCGCCATGTAGACCGCCGAGGTGGAGTTGGCGACCGAGCTGTTCTTGAAGCCACGGACCTGCGGCGAGGTGCCGGTGAAGTCGACGACGAGGCGACGGTTCCTGACCGTCAGCGTGACGGCGATGCGGCCGTCGATCGGGTCGAAGCAGTCGTTGTCGACGGGCTCCTCGGCACGCCAGACGCCCTCGGCCAGACGGTCGATGCATCCCTGGAAACGGCGGTCGGCATGCGCCAGCACGCCCTCAAAGAAGTCGCCGGCGCGCTCGACGCCCAGCTCCTCGACCAGGAGGGCGAGCCGCTCCGCGCCGATGCGTGTCGATCCGATCATCGCGTGCAGATCGCCCTCGAGCGCCTCCGGCAGGCGCGTGTTCAACAGAAGCAGGCGCCACAGGTCGGCGCGCGTCTTGCCACCTTCGATCAGCTTCAGCACCGGCAGGCGGATGCCTTCGTGGAAGATCTCCGTGGCCGCGGAATTGTAGGTGCCGGCCGCGCCGCCGCCGATATCGGCCTGATGGGCGCGGTTGCAGGCGAAGGCGACCAGCTTGCCGGCGACGAAGACCGGCCGCGCGATCACCCAGTCCGGCAGGTGATTGCCGCCGGCGGTGTAGGGGTCGTTCAGGAGAAACACATCCTCCGGCCCGATCGCGTCCTTGAAGTCGCGCAGGATGGCGCGCACGGCAAAGCCGCCGCCGCCGGTATGGATCGGGATGCCGTCGGCCTGGCTGATCAGCGTTCCGTGCGCATCGGCGATGAAGCAGGAGAAATCGTGGCTCTGGCTGAAGATCGGCGAGCGCGCGGTGCGCGTCATCACCCAGCCCATCTGCAGCGAGATATGGTCGAGCCGGCTCTGCACCAGCGCGAGCGTCACGGGATCGAGCGCTTCGGTCGTCATGAGCGGGCTCCGATATGCACGAGGAAGTCGTCGCGCGAATCGACCTCGAGCCGGTCGCGCGGACCGACGAAGGCCGTCATGGTGCTCTCCTCGATCAGCAACGGTCCATCGAGGGTGCATCCCGGCGTCAAGTCCGCGCCGGCATAGATCGGCACGTCGCGCCAGCCGTGCGTCGGATCGAGCCAGACCTTGCGCGTCTCGCGCGGCTCGGGTTTGTCGCTACGGCTCGGCCGCGCGGCGGGCGGCGTCCAGTCGAGCGGATCGCGGCCCACCACCCGCAGCGCCGTGATGTCGATGCGGCCGCCCGGCTGGATATGGCCGTACAGGCGCTGATGCTCGGCCTCGAAGGTGCGGCGCGCGGCGGCGATGTCGGTGCTCTCGAACGAGATGCGCACCGGCCATTGCTGGCCCTCGTAGCGGAGATCGACTTCGCGCTCGCGAAGCGCGAACGCACCCGCGCGGGCTTCGAGCTCGGCGAAGGCCTGTTCGAGCGCCGCCGGCTCGACCTTGTCGAGATCGGCGAGGAACACCTTGAGATAATCCTGTCGGATGTCGGACTGCAGCATGCCCATGGCGCAGTAGGCGCCGGCGGCGCGCGGCAGCAGGGCGCGGCGGCAACCGAGCGCGCTCGCCACCACGCAGCCATGCATCGGTCCGGCGCCGCCCGCCGCGACCAAGGTGAAGGCCGCCGGATCGTGGCCGCGTTCGATGCTGAGCCGCTCGACGGCGTGCAGCAGGTTCTGTTCGAGCAGGCGGATCACGCCGACGGCCGCTTCCTCGACCGAGAGGCCGAGCGGCTTGGCGAGCCTGGTCTCGATGGCTTGGCGAGCGAGGCGTGCATCGAGCGTGACGCCGCCCGCCAGCGGTCCCGGGCGCAGCCGGCCCAGCACGAGCTGCGCATCGGTCACGGTCGGATCCTCGCCGCCGAAACCATAGGCGGCCGGTCCCGGTCGCGCGCCGGCGCCCTGCGGCCCGACATGCAGCAGGCCCGCCCCGTCGACCCACGCGATGGTGCCGCCGCCCGCGCCGACCGTATGGATCTCCACCGACGGCGTCGTCAGGTGATAGCCGTCGATCACCAAGGCGTCCGTCACGGGCACTTCGCCCTTGGCCATGACCATGACGTCGCAACTGGTGCCGCCGATCTCGACCGAGATCAGGTTCGCGGCCTCGGCCCGGTCCGTGCAACCTTTGAGCGCGCCGACGCCGGCGGCAGGACCCGACAGGACCAGCATCACCGGACGCGCGGCAATCTGGTCGACCGGAACGGCGCCACCGTTGCTCTGGAGCAGCAGGAGGGAACGCGGCAGGCCGAGCTGGCGGAGCTGCTCGTCCAGCGTCTGCAGATAGCCCGTCACCGTCGGCGCCACATAGGCGTTCACGACAGCGGTCGAGCCGCGTTCGTACTCGCCCATTGTCGGCATGACTTCGCTCGACAGCGACACCCATTTGCCGACCGGCGTCGCGGCGAGCCGCTTGCCGACGATTTGTTCGTGCGTGCCGTCGAGGAAGCTGTTGAACAGGCAAACCGCGACCGACTCGATGCCTTCGTCGGCGAACAGCCGGGCGGCGGCATCGACGTCCTCGGGCACGAGCGGCGTCAGCTCCTTGCCATCGGCTCCGATGCGGCCCCGCACGGGTTGGCGCAGGTAGCGCGGCACAAGCACCTCCGGGAAGGGCGCGCGATGGTCCCACTGGTTCTCGCGAATGCCGCGGCGGATCTCCAGGCTGTCGCGAAAACCGTCGGTCGTCAGCATGCCGACCCTGGCGCCCTTCTTCTCGAGGATCGTGTTGGTGGCGACGGTCGAGCCGTGCACGAACAGCGCGCAATCGCGCAGCAGGGCCGTGAGCGGCAGGTCGAGCTGCCGGGCCGCGAGCCGCAAGACGCCCAGCACGCCCTGGCTGGGATCGGCCGGCACCGACGGCGCCTTGAAGATGTGCACGGCGCCGGCGCTGTCGCGAAGGACCATGTCGGTGAAGGTGCCGCCGACATCGACGCCGATGCGCCAGGGTGGGGCCAGTGAAGACGAAGGCATCGGGTCGAACTTACCCGGATGATTGGCCGAAAGCGACGCCGCTCGATCGCCGGCTTTCCAGTTGCTGCCTGCAAGACGTATGGTCGTGGTTGCCAAGCGAAACGCGAAAATGCGAGGAAACACCATGAAGCCAAGGATCATGCGCGCCGCTTCCCGTCCGACGACGAAAGCGGATGCCGCCAATTTCGTCGGCCACGTCTTGTCCGATCCGGTATGGGCGCCCGAAGGTCCGTCGAAGCTCAGGGCGTCGCGCGTTTCCTTCATGCCGGGTGGGCGCACCAACTGGCACAAGCACGCCGTCGGCCAGATCCTCTATGTGCTGTCCGGAGTCGGTCGCTACCAGCTCGAAGGCGAACCGGTGCAGGAGATCCGTCCCGGCGATACCGTCGTCATCCCGCCGAACGCGCGACACTGGCACGGCGCGGCGCCGCACACGATGATGTGCCACCTCGCCCTGTCGGAGACCGACGACCACGGCCGCGCCACCACCTGGCTCGAGCCCGTGAGTGACGGCGACTACGGCAAGGAACCTGCGAAAGCCTAATGCCGGCTTCCATTGGAGACCGACTCGTCTTTTTTTGTCATCCTGAGCGCAGCGAAGGATCTCGCGCCGGCAACAGAGTCGTTGGGTCCATCCGTCAGGTCCTTCGCTGCGCTCAGGACGACAGAGGAGGCCCAGTGGAGAGATCTTCTCTCAACGATAGATTGCAAATCGTCGATAAGAAGTCCCCCGGCTCCGCTCGGGATGACGGATGATTAGCGCTCGGTCACCGGCACGGTGACCTTCTCGTTTCGCAGGCGCGCCAGCTCGGCGGCCGTGACTCCCAGCAGCTCGGTGAGCACGGCCTCGGTGTGCTGTCCCAGGGTGGGCGCGGGCCGGCGGATTTCCGACTTGCCGCCGGCATGCAGGCGAATCGGCGAGATCGGCACGCGCGTGCGGCCGCGTCTGGGATGGTCGATATCCACCCAGAAGCCGCGCGCCTCCAAATGGCGGTCGTGCGCCACCTCGCGCGCCGTCTTCACTGGCGCGCACGGCACATGCGCCTCGTTGAGCAGGCGCAGCACCTCGTCCTTGCTGCGCGTGATCGTCCAGGCTCCGACGATATCGTCGATTTCCGCCATGTGCCTGGCGCGACCGGGAGTGGTCGAATAGTTCGGATTGTCCAGCAGCTCGAGCCGACCCAGCATCCGGCACATCGAGTGCCAATGACGCTCGGCCGAGGTGAAGATCGCGACGTAGCCGTCGCTGCAGGGATAGGTGTTGTAGGGCGCCATGGCGAGCGCAGGGTGCCGGTTGCCGGTGCGATCGGGCACGTTCTCGTCGCCATCCATCACCGCGCCCAACGCCGAGGCGAGCGAGATCGCGGCCGCCTCGTGCATGGCGACCTCGACTCTCTGGCCCTGGCCCGTGCGCTCGCGCTGCACCAGCGCACCCAGGATGCCGGCGCAAAGATGGATGCCCGCCAGGAAATCGCAGACGGCGGCGCCCGCCTTGGTCGGCGGCCCATCGGCATGGCCGGTGGCGTTGGTGATGCCGCTCATCGCTTGGATGGTCACGTCCATGGCGGCCAGATCGCGATAGGGACCGTCCAGTCCGAAGCCCGAGCTACCGCCGTAGACCAGGCGAGGGTTGAGCTCGTGCAGCACGTCCCAGCCCAACTCCAGGCGATCCATGACGCCCGCCGCGAAATTCTCGATCAGCACGTCGGCCCTGGCGACCAGGGCGAGGAAGATCTCCCTGCCGCGCGGCTGCTTGAGGTCGAGCACCACCGACTCCTTGTTGGAGTTCAGCATGACCAGCGGATAGGGCTCGACTTCGCGCTTGCGACGCCGGACGACGTCGCCCTCCGGCGGCTCGATCTTCAGCACGCGAGCGCCCATGAAGGCGAGCTGCAGCCCGCAATAGGGGCCGTTGTAGATCTGCCCCAGATCGAGCACGAGCATTCCGTCTAGCGGGCGGCGAATGGCCATCGAGTTTCCCTCTGCAATTCCTTCGACCTCGTTCCGACACCGACTATATCCGAGCCGAAAGCCCCTTTGCCGGGAACGGTCGCCGCAGCGGGAGCGGACGATGCGCATTGCGGGCGGCGGCGTCCCACATCAGGCGGGGATCGAACGCCTCGGCGGCGATGATGGTGACGAAGACGACGGCGCAGAAGGCGACGGCGCCGACGCCGGGCTCGATGGTGGCGACGGTGCCGAACTGCACGAGGGCGCCCAGCAGCGATTCCATGAAGATGTCGACCATCGACCAGCGGCCGATCCAGGCGACGATATAATAGAGTCGCGTGCGCTGGGGCAGCAGGACAGCCGCTCCCGCCTCGGTGCTCACCAGCATGGTCGCCGCCAGCATGAGCGCGAGACCGATCAGCTTGAACACCGGCACCAGGATGCTGGCGAAGAAGACGAGCAGCGCCAGCGGGTACAGCTGGGAGGCGAGCAGCTCCTCGACGCCGCCCAGGATGGTGCTGGGCGCCCCGGAGCCGGCCTGGATGACGGTCAGCACGGGATAGTAGTTGGCGGGAACGTAGAGGATGGCGCCGGCGATCACGAACGCCCAGGTCCGGTTCAGGCTGTTGGGCTTGCGCGCATGCAGCGCCGAGCCGCAGCGTGGGCAGGGCGCGTCGTGATCGTGGTCGGCGTGGCGGCCGGCCGGCACGCTCACCAGGCCACAGGCCTCGCAGCCGATGGCGCCGGGCCGGAAGGCGAGCGGCCGCGGTTCGGCGATCGGCGCATGGGTCTGGCCGCTGCGCTCGATCGCCTCCCACACCGCATCGGGCTCGAGCACGGTATCGGCCCATACGACGACCACGGTCAGCAGGCCCAGCGCATAGACCGCGGGGCCGATATCCATCTGCACCAGGTCGCCCAGCTTGGTATAGGCGACGAACACGCCGAGCAGCAGCACCTCCAGCATCGACCAGATGCCGATCTTGCGGACGAACAGGAAGACGCCGCGCAGGTTCGGCGGCGGCGTGGCGAGCTTCAGTCCCGCCAGCACGTAGATGGCGCCGACGAACTTGCCGAGCGGCGCGAGGGCGGTGGTGAAGGCCACGGCGAGCGCCAGCGGCCACAGGCCCTGGCGCACCAGCTCCAGGGGGCCGGAGATCAGCGTCGTCTCGTGGACGATGCCGGCGGTCGAGACCTTCATCAGCATCGCCGTCCACACGATGACATAGAGGACGAGGGCGGCGAGATAAAGCGCGAGCCCGCGGTCGAGCGGATCGCGGCGGGTGCGGCGCAGCAGGGTGCCGCAGCGCAGGCAGTGCGCGCGCATGTCGGGGCCGAGCTCGGGCACGACCTGGAACAGGCCGCAGCCCATGCACTCGCGCAGTTCGGGCCGGGTCACGACTGGAGCAGGGACGCCAGGCCGTCGGTCAACTCGGCGACCGCATCGCTGGTGGCGGCGACCTGGCCCGCGACGTCGGCTGTCGGCGGCTGCTTGAGAATGCGAAAGCTCCTCGCGGCGGTGCGCTGCGGCCGGTTGAACTCGACCGCCGCCTGGGCCAGCAGCTCGAGCTCGCCCGAGGGGTCCGGATCGAGCCGCTGGATGTTGACCGCCAGCACGGCGTTGGGATCGGCCGAGATGGCGCCGCCCTCGGCATAGATGCGGCTCGCCGGCAGGCGCTGCGACAGGCCGAGCACGATCACGCGGCTCAGCATCGTCGCCAGGCTCTCGCCCCACCAGTCATTGGACAGCACCCCGAGCTTGTAGGCCTGCGAGGAGCGCACGATCTCGCGGCGGTCGAGATAGCCCGCCAGCCCGATGTCGCGCAGCTGCACCACCTTCGGACCACCCTGCAGCACCGGTCCCGGTTTCATCGGGATGGTGTAGAGCGCCGGATCGGGCGATGCGCAGGCGGCGGCAAGGGCGGGCAGGGCGAACCCGACGAGCTGGCGGCGAGCGAGCGGCATCCGCTTATTCCTTGCCTGTGTTGGTGCGGCCCCGGATCAGGGCCTCGGGATGGCGCGCCAGGAGGTCGGCCAGGGCGCGGAAGGACCGCGTCATCTCGTTGATCTGCGGCAGCAGCCGATCGACCTCGCGGCTGAATCGGGAGTCGCCGCCGTAGGTGGAGTTCAACGAGGCCACCAGCCGGTTGGCATGGGCAAGCGTCTCGTCGAGCTTGTTCGCCATGTCGGGCAGCCGGGCGAGAGCCGGCGAGGCGTCGGTATCGAGCTTGCGGACAACATCCTGCAGGTCGGCCATCGTCGCCTGGAGCGAGGCCAGCGTCTTCTTCATCTGTGGTCCGTTGACCGTGTCGTCGACGCCTTTCAGCGTCGCTGAGAGACTCTTGCCGATTCCCTGGAAGTCGATGCGGTTGATCTTGGACAAAAGCTCCGTGGCGGACTGGGTGATGGCGTCGAAGCCGCCGGTCTCGGTCGACGGCACGACGAAGTCGTTGCCCTCGCGCCGGAGTTCCGCCGGCGGCGCGTCCGGCACATATTCGATGGCGACGACCTTCTGGCCGGTGATCAGGTTCGACGATTGCAGCGTGGCGCGAAAGCCGCGCCTGACCATCTCGGCTGCGACCGCGCCGAGAGGCGTGTTGTTTGCTTTTTCGCTTGCCGCGACTCCGGCAATCCGTTCGCCCTCGACCTGGTAGTGAACCGGCACCACGATGCGGTCGATCTTCGGATCGTAGACGAGGCCGACATCGGTGACCTCGCCGATCTTGAGCCCGTGCAACGTGACGTCGGCGCCCACCTCCAGACCGGACACCGAGTGCTCGAAATAGGACAGAAAGTGGAGACGGCGGCCAAATCCAGCCGTCTTGGCCGCGTCACGGTTTGCATAGAGGGGAAAGCTGTAGTCCGCCGCAGCGACGGGCGCCGTGGTGCCGGGCTTGGACTCGAAGGCGATACCGCCCAGCAAGAGCGCCTTGGCCGATTCCATTTGCAACTGAATGCCGTTCGGTCCCAGCTTCACCGAAAGGCCTGACGCATTCCAGAACAGCGAATCCTCATGCACGTACTTGTCGAAGGGCGCACGCACGAAAGCGTGCACCGTGACGTCGCGCGCCATGTGCCCGAGGTCCCAGCCGAGGACGGTGCCGACCTCGATGTCGCGATAGAAGATCGGCGAACCCAGGCTGATCGAACCGACGCGCCTGGTTTCCAGTTTGAAGACGGTGCCTGGAGCCGACACCGGCAGGAC
The DNA here is from genome assembly GCA_035279245.1 of Reyranella sp. GTDB lineage: Bacteria > Pseudomonadota > Alphaproteobacteria > Reyranellales > Reyranellaceae > Reyranella. The sequence goes on along the minus strand of DATEID010000011.1, from coordinate 3,930 downwards.
AGGGGGATTGTCGCTGCCGACGAAGTGGCGCTCCGGCTTGCCCTTCGCGGTCGACGGCAGCATGCCGATATAAGAGCCGGAAAGCAGCGTATCGAGGCCGGAGATGCGGCCGGCGAAAAGCTGCGGCTTCACCACCCAGAAGACCGTCTTGTCGCTGAGCAGCGGCTCGGCCTCGCGCGTCGTCTCGACCGTGACGATCACCTTGGAGAAATCGGGCGCGACGGCGATCGATTTCACCGTCCCCATCGTCACGTCCTTGAACTTGAGCTGCGATTGCCCGGGCTGCAGGCCGCCGGCCGATTCGAAGTCGATCGTGATGGTCGGGCCGCGCTTGGAGAAGGTGTCCCAGGCCAGCCACCCGGCGATCAACGCGGTTATGAGCGGAACGATCCAGACGATCGGGATGCGGCGCGCCCGTCGCTTGGTCGCCGTCGGGACGGCTCCCGCTTCCTTCTGTTCGTCCATGCCGATCGCCCCCGAGCGTCAGGGCGTGCCATCCCCAATCGCTGTGCACGATGCTAGCCGAGCGGGCGCTGGCTGGCGAGCCATCAGCTCAAGTATTTCGGTAGTCCCATCACAGGATGAAGCGTTCGATCGCCTTGGCAAAGCCTTCGTCGTTGTAGGAGGCGGTCGTTTCGGTGGCCTGCTGCTTGACCTGATCGGAGGCGTTGCCCATCGCGATGCTGAAGCCCGAGCGCTTGAACATGAGCACGTCGTTCGGCTGGTCGCCGAGGGTGGCGATCTCGGCAGCGGGAACATCGAGGTGGCGCGAAAGAAATTCCACGACCGCCCCCTTGTTGGCGTCCTTGTGGGTCACATCGAGATAGTAGGGCTGGGACCTGTTCGCGGTCGCGCGATCTCCGAATGCCGCCTGGGCATCCGCCTCGCAGCGCTGCACCTTGTCGAAATCGTCACTGACGCCGACGATCTTGGCGATCTGGTCGAGCTGTTCGCCCACGTCGGTTACGACCTTCGGTTCGAATTTGACTGTCCAGGCTTCCCGGTCGACGTGAGGAGCATCGCGTTTGCCGATGAGCCAGTCGTTGCCGCGATAGACCCAGGCATCGAGTCCGTGGCTGCGGATCAGCTCGATCGCGCGGGCGGCGACATCCTCCGGCAGCGTCTTCTGCTCGATGATCGAGAGGTCGGGTTTGACGAACAGCCCACCGTTGAAGCCCGCGATCGGGGTGTCGAGCTTGAGCGGATCCAGCAGCATGGCCATACCTCGTGGCGGCCGGCCGCTGGTGATAGCAAAGCGAATCCCGGCCTCGTGCAGGCTTTGCACCGCGGCCTGGGCGCGCTTGGTGAGTTCCTTCTGCTCGGTGACGAGCGTGCCGTCGACGTCTGCCAGCACGAGAGCAATCTTCCGGTTCTTTGCCATCGCGAGCTCCCTTCGCCTGTTCAGTCGAGTTGCCGCCAGGCGTGGCCGTCGCGCGCCAACAGATCGTCGGCCGCCGTGGGGCCGCTGCTGCCTGCGACATAGTTGGGGAAGTCCGTCGGGGGACTGTTCGCCCAGAGATCCAGGATCGGCTGGACCGCCTGCCAGCCCGCCTCGATGCCGTCGGCGCGCTGGAACAGCGTCGCATCGCCGATCATGCAATCGTAGAGAAGCGTCTCGTAGCCGGTATTGGGGGCCATGTTGAAATAGGACTTGTAGGCGAAATCCATATTCACGTTGCTCAGCGTCATCGCCGATCCGGGATGCTTGGCGGCAAACTGCAGCGCGATGCCCTCGTCCGGCTGGATGCGCAGGATCATCCAGTTGGGATTCATCCGCTCGACATGCGTGCCCCGGAACAGGGTGTACGGCGCCTGATGGAAGCGGATGGCGATCTCCGTCCACCGGCGTTTGAGATACTTGCCGGTCCGCAGATAGAAGGGCACGCCGGCCCACCGCCAGTTGTCGATCTTCAGCTTGCAGGCGACATAGGTCTCGGTGTTCGAATCCGGCGCCACGTCGGGTTCCTGGCGATAGGCCCGGACCTGCTTGCCGAGGACGAAGCCCGCCGCATATTGGCCACGCACGGCGTCGCGTTGCGCGCGCCGCGGGGTGAGCGGGCGGATCGCCTGGAGGACTTCCGCCTTCTTGTCCCGCACGGCATTGGCGTCGAACGAGATCGGCGGCTCCATGGCGGTGAGCGCGAGCAGTTGGAAGACGTGGTTCGGCACCATGTCGCGCAGCGCGCCGGTGCTCTCGTAGAACTTGCCCCGTCGCTCGACACCCACGGTCTCGGCCGCGGTGATCTGCACATGGTCGATATGCTGGCGATTCCACAGCGGCTCGAACAGTCCGTTGGCGAACCGCAGGGCCATGATGTTCTGGACCGTTTCCTTGCCGAGGAAGTGGTCCATGCGATAGACCTGATCTTCCTGCAGCGTGCTCAAGATCTTGGCATTGAGCTGCTTGGCCGACGCGACGTCGTGCCCGAACGGCTTTTCGATGACGACCCGTCGCCATCTGTCGTCCTGTTCGGTGACGAGGCCGGCGGCTCCGAGGGCTGCAACGACGACGCTGAAGAACCGATCGGCGACGGCGAGATAGAACAGGGCGTTGCCCGTCGTGCCCCCGGTCTTCTCGAGCTCCTCCAGATGCTTGCCCAGCCGGCTGTAGGTGGCGGAGTCCGTCAGGTCGCCTTGCAGATAGCTCATGCGCTCGGTCAGCCATCCCCAGGCGGCTTCGTCGATATGGTCGGCGTGGAACTCGCCGGCGCCGCCGACGAAGTCTTTCATCGTCTCGGTCAGGTCCTTGCGCCATTCCTCCGTGGTCTTGCGCGCCAGGTCGATGCCGACCAGCCGGAAGCCCCTCGCCAGCTGCTTGGCGTTCACCAGGTTGTAGAGCGCCGGCATGATCAGGCGTTTCGTCAGATCGCCGGCCGCGCCGAAGATCACCATCGCGCAGGGTGGGGCGGCGTCCGCGTCCTCATGGCGCGCGCCCTTGGTGTTGGTGTGTTTGTTGGCATCGGCCATGGCGTTCCCTCGTTCTCGTTCGGCCGCCGGTGAGGCGTGTGCACGACTCCGGTCGCGCGCTTGCCACCCGCTCAACTATGGCCGTCCGTTTTCTCGAGATGACCACCGAATTCGTAGCGCATGGCCGAGAGCAGCTTGTCGGCGAAATCGGCCTCGCCGCGCGAGCTGAACCTTTCGTAAAGCGCGGAGGACAAGACGTGCGCCGGTACGCCCTCGTCGATGGCGGCCTTGATCGTCCAGCGGCCCTCGCCGGAGTCGGAAACCCGGCCGGCGAACTTCGACAGGGCCGGATCCTTCATCAGCGCGGCGGCCTGCAGATCGAGCAGCCAGGACGAGATCACGCTGCCGCGCCGCCAGACCTCGGCGATATCGGGCAGGTCGAGCTCGTACTGGTAGTGCTCGGGGTCGCGCAGGGGCGTGGTCTCGGCGTCGACCGCGCCGCTCTTCCTGCCGATGCCGGCTGCCTTCAGGACATTCATCCCCTCGGCGTAGGCGGCCATCAAGCCATACTCGATCCCGTTGTGGACCATCTTGACGAAGTGCCCGGCGCCGTTCGGCCCGCAGTGCAGATAGCCTTGCTCGGCCGTTCCAGCCGCTTTCTCGCGGCCCGGCGTGCGCGGAATGGTGCCGCGGCCCGGCGCAAGGGTGGTGAAGATCGGATCGAGATGCGCCACGACATTCCTTTCGCCGCCGATCATCATGCAATAGCCGCGCTCCAGGCCCCAGACGCCGCCGCTGGTGCCGACATCGACGTAATGTATGCGCCTGGGGCCAAGCTCCTTGGCGCGGCGGATGTCGTCGATGTAGTAGGAATTGCCACCATCGATCAGGATATCGTCCGCCTCCAGATGCGGCAGCAGGTCGGCGATTGTCTTGTCGACGACGCCGGCGGGCACCATCAGCCAAACGGCACGAGGCTTGGCGAGGGTCTTGACGAATTCGGCAATCGACCCCGAGCCGACC
>DATEID010000010.1:0-6495 GCA_035279245.1 Reyranella sp. | reverse complement strand
GGGCTGGGGCCGGTCGGGCCGGTAACCGTCCGCGGGCCAGAACCGGGAGCTGTCGGGGGTCATCACCTCGTCGATCAGGAGGATGTCCCCGGACCGGCTGCGGCCGAACTCGAACTTGGTATCGGCGATGATGATGCCACGCGCCGCCGCCACGTCGCGGCCCTTGCCGTAGACGAGCCGCGTCAGCCGCTCGAGTTCCGACGTCACCGCCGGTCCGAGGATGTCGCGCATCCGCGCGACGGTGATGTTCTCGTCGTGGCCGCTTTCCGCCTTGGTGGCCGGGCTGAAGATCGGCGGGTCGAGCCGGTCGCTTTCCTTCAGACCTGCCGGAAGCTTCTCGCCGGCCAGCGTGCCCGCCTTGGCATATTCTCGCCACGCCGATCCCGAGAGATAACCCCGGATTACGCACTCGATCGGGAATACCGTCCCGCGTTGGCACAGCATGGCGCGCCCGACCAGCGCCTCGCGGTGGCCTTCGAGCGACGGCACCGCCTCCAGGATCTCGTCCGCCTGGGCGGAGATCATGTGATGCTTCACCAGCGTGCCGAGCTGCCGAAACCACCAGGCGCTGGTTTGCGTGAGCACCGCGCCCTTCATCGGGATCGGCTCGGCCATCACCACGTCGTAGGCGCTGACCCGGTCGGTCGCCACCAGCAGCAGCCGGTCGGCATCGACCTCGTAGACGTCGCGCACCTTGCCGCGGGCGATCCGCCGAAGCGGCAGATCGCTCGTCGTCATCAGCATCATCGACATATCTCCCCAGCGTCGATCCTTCGCTACGCTCAGGATGACAGCGTCACTTTTCGTTCCTCATCTCGTGGAACACTTCCTTCGCCGTGAGCAGCGCCTCGCGCACCGACGGCAGGCCGATATAGCCGCAGAGATGCATCAGCGCTTCGGACAATTCGTCCTCGGTCCATCCGGTGTTGCGGGCCATGCGCAAGTGGATCGCAAGCTCGGGCCAGCGTGCCTGGGCGGTGTCGGAGATGACGCAGATCAAGGCCCGGGTCTTCATGTCGAGGCCGGGCCGCGACCACAGCATGCCGAACACGGCTTCGCGGGCGTAGTCGCCGAACTTCTTCATGATCGGGTCGTCGTAGACGGTCTTGGCCATCTTGTCGGCCGTTGCCGCCCCCATGAGCTGGCGGCGAATCTCGGTCCCCTTCTTGTAGTGCTCGCTCTCGGCCATGTTCCCTCCTTGGTCCGGAAGCAGCCTAGCGCCGCATCAGACGAGCCGATAGCCGATTCCCGGTTCGGTCAGCACGTGTCGCGGTGTGGAAGGATCGGCTTCGATCTTCTGGCGGAGCTGCCGAACGTAAACCCGAAGATATTGAGGATCGATCGATTCGTTGCGCCAGACCTCGCGCAGCAGATGCTTGTGCGTCAGGACCTTGCCGGCATGGATCACGAGCTGTTCCAGGATGTCGTATTCCTTGGGCGAAAGCTTCACATCCTCGCCGCCCCTTTTCACGAGGCGCCGCACGAGATCGACGCTGAGATCGTCGCTGGTGAAGTTGCGCTCGGCGCCCTGTTCCTGCAGGCGGTGGCGGAGCGCCGCGCGAAGGCGGGCCATCAACTCGCCAGCGCCGAACGGCTTGGTGACGTAGTCGTCGGCGCCCAGATCGAGCGCCTTCACCTTGGCCGCCTCGTCGCCGCGGCTGGAGAGCACCACGATCGGCACCGGCCCGATCGCGCGTATCCTGCCGATCAGATCGAGACCATCGATGTCGGGCAGGCCGAGATCGAGCAGCACGAGGTCGGGGCGGTGATGGCGCAACGCCGACAGTGCCTCCGCACCGGTCGCGGCCTCGATCGGATGGTACTCCTGCGCGCCGAGCGTCGTTCGCAGCAATCGCCGGATCGGCGGCTCGTCCTCGACGATCAGGATAACGCCGGCATCGCCGGTCATGGGTGGGTCCTCATGTCCGGATCGGATAGCTTATGACGAACTCCGCTCCTCGGCGGTCCGTGCGATTGCGCGCAGCGATCGCGCCGCCCTGGACCTCCACGAAGCCTTTGGCGATGGCAAGGCCAAGGCCGGTGCCGGCACGCCGCCGGTCGCCGGCATCGGCGCGGTAGAACTTTTCGAACAGCCGATCGAGCGCTTCGGCAGCGATTCCCGGACCCTCGTCACGTACGACGATCTCCACCCGCTCGCCCGCTCGCCGCGCCAGAACGTCGATACGCCCCTGCGCCGGCGAATGCTTCGCGGCGTTGTCGAGCAGGTTGAACAGCGCCTGTTCGGCCAGCACGAAATCCAGGGAAAGGACGGGCAGGTCGGCCTCTATCGAGCTGGAGACGATCCGGTTCTCGAGAAGCGGCATGGCCCGACGCAGTGCCGTGGAAATCAGGTCTCCCGCGTCGACGGTCTCGCGCTTGGGCACGATCGCTCCGGCATCGAGCCTGGTCATGTCGAGCAGGTTGCCGACGAAGCGGTCGAGCCGCTCCGCCTCGCCGAGCGCCACGCCCAGCAGCTCATCCCGAGTCGCCTCGTCGTAGCGGTCGCGATAGCTGGCGAGACTCGAGAGCGCGCCGATGATCGAGGCGAGCGGGGTGCGCAGGTCGTGCGAGACGGAGGTGAGCATGGCGGAGCGCATCCGTTCGCGTTCGGCGCCGATCCGCGCCTGGTCGATGTCGGCCGCCAGGCCCACGCGCTCGATGGCGACGGCGGCCTGGTGGCCGACGGCCTCCAGCAGCCGGCGTTCGGCGGCATCGAGCTCGCGCTTGTCGCCCAGGGGCAGGATGCCCACGACGCCGATCGGCGCGCGGCTCGTGCGGATGGCAACGAACAGCCAGCGTCCTCCCGGCAAGGTATCGGTCCCCTTGCCTGTCGGCTGCTCGGTGTCCCAGCACCAACGTGCCGCCGCAAGATCGGCTTCGCCGAATTCGCAGTCGGGCGGGAAAGCCGCCTGCAGGCCGAGCCGGCCTTCCTTGTCCCGATCCTGCCCGGGCATGAGGATCGCCACCTCGGCGTTCAGGAGTCGCGCAAGATGGGTGACCACGATCCAGAGAAGATCGTCGAGATCGATGACGCCGGCGATCTTGCGGCTGAAAGCGTAGAGATCGGCGGTGGTCCTGGCTTCGCGGCGGGCGGCCTGCGCCTGGGCGCGCGTGCGGGTGCCGAGCGCACTCGCGGCGATCGCCACGAACATGAAGAAGAAGAGCGCGACGATGTTGGCGGGATCGGCAATCGTCAGCCGATAGAGCGGCGGCAGGAAGAAGAAGTTGTAGCTCACCACGGCGATGGCCGCGACCCAGAGCGACGGAACGAGACCGTGGCGCGCCGCCGCGACCATCACCGGCACCACATAGACCAGCGAAATGTTCGGCAAGTCGACGTAGGCCTGGATCAGGATGCCTACGACGGTCGCCAGCGCGGTGGCGAGAGCGCCTTCGAGATAGGGGCCGATGGACCGTGGCGCGCCCATCAGCCAGTCGACCGGCCCTTTGGGTTCGGGACCGCCGGCCGAGGGCGCGACCTCGACCACGAGGCCGGAACCGCTGCGCACCAGCTCGTCCACTACCGAGCCGTGACGCCACTCGAACCATCGTGACCGATGGGACTTGCCGACGACGATACGAGTGGCGTTGCGCGCGCGTGCGAGCGCCAGGATCTCCTCGACCACGGTGCGGCCCGGCACGGTCAGGACCTCGGCGCCGAGCTGGCCGGCGAGACGGACCGCGTCGGCGAGACGATCCTGTTCCGCTTCCGACAGGAGCGCATGGCGAGGGGTCTCGACATAGAGCGCGATCAGCTCGGCGTCGAGCCGGTCGGCCGTGCGCTTGGCGGCGCGAACGGTGTTGGCGGCGTCGCGGCCCGGATCGAGGCAGACGATCACGCGCTCGCCGGCCGCCCATGGCCCGGTGATGGCATGCTCGCGCATGTAGCTCAGCATCTGCTCGTCGACGCGCGCCGCCGTGCGACGCAGGGCAAGCTCGCGCAACGCGGTAAGGTTGCCGGGCGAGAAATAGTGCTTCAGCGCGCGCTGGGCCTGCTCGCGCACATAGACCTTGCCGGCGCCCAACCGCGCGATCAGGTCTGCCGGCGTGATATCGACCAGCTCGACCTCATCGGCGCTGTCGACCACCGAATCGGGAACGGTCTCGCGCACGCGGATACGCGTGATGCGCGCCACCACGTCGTTCAGGCTCTCGACATGCTGGACGTTCATGGTGGAATAGACGTCTATTCCTGCCGCAAGCAGCTCCTCGACATCGAGATAGCGCTTGGGATGGCGGCTACCGGGCGCATTCGTGTGCGCAAGCTCGTCCACGAGCGCGAGCGCCGGCCGACGCTTCAGGAGGGCATCGAGATCCATCTCGTGAAGCGTCCGGCCCTTGTACTCGACCGCTTGCCTCGGGATCACTTCGAGGTCGGCAAGCTGGGCCTCGGTCTCGGCGCGGCCATGCGTCTCGACCACCCCCGCCACTACATCGACACCCTCCGCCTTGCGACGATGGGCAGCCAGCAGCATCTCGTATGTCTTGCCGACGCCCGGCGCGGCGCCGAGGAAGATCTTGAACTTGCCGCGCGTTTCCTTCTGCGCCGCCTTCAGCAGCGCATCGGGAGAAGGACGCGTATCACTGGGAATGCCGGCGGCCATCGAGGATCAAGGATGTCACCGGGCTTCCAGAGCGTCGAGAGCCAGGTTGAGCTCCAGCACGTTGACGCGCGGCTCACCGATCACGCCGAGGAACCGTCCGTCGATGTGGGAGGTCACGAGATCGCGCACACGTTGCTCGGGCAGGTGACGTTCGCGAGCCACGCGCGGCACCTGGAACAGAGCCGCAGCCGGCGAGATGTCGGGGTCCAGGCCGCTTGCCGAGGTCGTGACCAGGTCTACCGGGATGGGCGTATCCGGGTTCTCGGCCTCGAGCGCCTTCACGTCTGCCCGGACGCGCTCGATCAGCGCCTTGGAGGTCGGGCCGGCGTTGCTGCCGCCGGAGTTGGCGGCATTGTACGGCGCCGGGATCGTCTTCGACGGATCCTTGGGGTCGGTGTCGGTCGTGGCCGAAGGCCGGCCGTGGAAGTAGCCAGGCCTGGTGAAATTCTGGCCGATCAGCGCGGAGCCGATCACCTTGCCATCCCGCGCGACGAGGCTGCCATTGGCTTGCCACGGAAACAGCGCCTGCGCGAGGCCGGTCAGGGCCAGTGGATAGACAAGGCCGGTCAGGATCGTGAGGCAGACGATCATGACGATGGCCGGTCGAACTTCTCGCAACATGGGTCGATCCTCACGCAAGCCCGACGGCGGTGACGGCCATGTCGATCAGCTTGATGCCCACGAACGGCACGATCACGCCTCCCAGGCCATAGACGAACAGATTGCGCAGCAGGACGGCGGAAGCGCCCACTGGCCGATATCGCACCCCGCGCAAGGCGAGCGGGATCAGGGCGACGATGATCAGTGCATTGAAGATGATCGCCGAGAGGATGGCGCTTTGCGGCGACCGCAGCCCCATCACGTTCAACGCCTGGAGCTGCGGATAGAAGGCGAGGAACATCGCCGGAATGATGGCGAAGTACTTGGCCACGTCGTTGGCGATCGAGAAGGTCGTGAGCGCGCCGCGGGTCATCAGGAGCTGCTTGCCGATCTCGACGATCTCGATGAGCTTGGCCGGATCGCTGTCGAGATCGACCATGTTGCCGGCTTCGCGCGCGGCCATGGTGCCGGTGTTCATGGCGACGCCGACATCGGCCTGGGCAAGCGCCGGTGCGTCGTTGGTGCCGTCGCCGCACATTGCAACAAGCTTGCCTTCCGCCTGCTCTGCGCGAATGAGCTTGAGCTTGGTCTCGGGCGTGGCCTGCGCGAGAAAGTCGTCGACGCCCGATTCGGCGGCGATCGCCGCCGCAGTCAGCGGGTTGTCGCCCGTGATCATGACGGTGCGGATGCCCATGCGACGCAGGGTGGCGAAGCGATCGCGGATGCCGCCCTTGACGATGTCCTTGAGATGGATCACGCCGAGCAGTCGGCCGTCCCGCGCGACCGCCAGCGGCGTGCCGCCCGACTTGGCGATCTTCTCGGCGATGGCTTCGATCTCGCGGGCCGCCTGCGGCGCGGCGCGGACAGCGGCAATAACAGCGTCCACGGCGCCTTTGCGGATCGAGGCTCCGTCGACATCGATGCCGCTCAGCCGCGTATGCGCGGAGAACGGAATGAATTTGGCGTGGAGCGAAGCCATCTCGCGACCGCGGATGTCGTACTTGTCCTTGGCCAGCACCACGATCGAACGGCCTTCCGGCGTCTCGTCGGACAGCGAAGCGAGCTGGCTCGCGTCCGCCAACTCGCGTTCGCTGACTCCCGCCACCGGCAGGAACGCCGTCGCCTGGCGATTGCCGAGGGTGATCGTGCCGGTCTTGTCGAGCAGCAGCGTGTCGACATCGCCTGCCGCCTCGACCGCGCGGCCCGACATGGCGAGCACGTTGAAGCGGACCAGCCGGTCCATGCCGGCGATGCCGATGGCCGATAGCAGCGCGCCGATCGTGGTCGGGAT
>DATEID010000009.1:0-6073 GCA_035279245.1 Reyranella sp. | reverse complement strand
CGATAGGGCGCAACGTGCTCGTCGGCTCGCGCCGCATCGAGCCGGACGCTCAGCATGCCGCCGCCCTTCGGCAAGGCCTGCATCAGCCGGCCCCGCTCGGCGATCAATCTGACGCCGTCCTCGAGCGAAAGCACCCCGGCGCTGACGGCGGCCGCGTATTCGCCGACACTGTGGCCAAGCACGACGGCCGGCATCACGCCCCATGACCGCCACAAGGCCGCCAACGCCGCGCCGAACGCAAAGAGAGCGGGCTGCGTATAGGCCGTCTGGCCGATCAAATCGTCGTCGTCGCCGAGCAGCACTTCGCTCAGCGGCCGATCGAGCACCCCGCGCAGGGCCGCATCGCAACGGTCAATGACGTTCCTGAATGCCGGCTCGTTGGCGTAGAGCGTGCGCCCCATGCCGGCATACTGCGAGCCTTGGCCGGTGAACAGGAAACCGATCTTCGGCGGCCTTCCTTCGTGCACCGCTTGATGCGGCACCGCCTTGGCGAGCTCGCGTGCGAACTCGGCAGCCGATTCCCCCACCACCGCAAGCCGTCGATCGAAGTGGTTGCGGCCAAGCCGCGCCGTGAGGCTGATATCGGCGGCGGCAAGCTCGGGGTGTCGGGCGAGGAAGTCGACGTAGCTTTCCTTCAGGGCGGCAAGCGCCGCCGGTTCGCGCGCCGACAGCGGCAGAATCTCCGCCCGAAGCGGCACGGTGCACGCCGAGGGAAGACGCCCGGCTTCCTCCAGGATGACATGGGCGTTGGTGCCGCTGAAGCCGAACGAGCTTACGCCGGCGCGTCGGGGCCGGTCCGCATGCCGCGGCCAGTCGCGGCTTTCGGCGGTGACCTCGACCGGCAGGTGCTCCAGACCGAGCTTCGGATTCGGCTCGCGATAGTGCAGGTGGGCGGGAATCCATGCCGCTTGCAGAGCCAGCACGGTCTTGATCAGGCCGGCCATGCCTGCCGCGGCCTCGGCATGACCGATGTTGGTCTTCACCGATCCGACGAGCAGCGGTTCATGCTTCTGCCGGTTCTCTCCGTACACGGCAGCGAGCGCCGCGACTTCGATCGGGTCGCCGAGCGAGGTTCCGGTGCCGTGCGCCTCGACATAGTCGATATCGAGCGGCGCAAGGCGCGCGTCCTCGAGCGCTTTGCGCAGCACCGCCTGTTGCGCGAGGCCGTTCGGCGCGGTCAGGCCGTTGCTGGCGCCATCCTGGTTGACCGCGGTGCCCCGGATCACGGCCAGCACCCGATCGCGGTCGGCCATCGCCTTGTCGAGCCGCTTCAGCACAAGAACGCCGCAGCCTTCACTGCGCACATAGCCGGAGGCTGCCGCGTCGAAGGTCCGGCAACGCCCGTCCGCCGACAGCATCCCGGCGCGCGAGAACACGACGCTGAGCGCCGGCGTCAGCATCAGGTTGACGCCCGCCGCAAGCGCGAGATCGCTTTCACCGCTCCGCAGGCTCCGGCAGGCAAGGTGGACGGCGACGAGCGAGGACGAACAGGCCGTATCGATGGCCAGCGCCGGACCTTGCGCACCAAGCAGGTATGCAAGGCGTCCGGCGGCGACGGCGGCGGCATTGCCGGTCGAGAAATAGGCATCGAGATCGAGATCGGACGCTTCGGCGAGAAGACGCTGCTCGTAGTCGTGGGAGAAGATGCCGACGAAGATGCCGGTCGAGCTTCCTTCCAGCGAGGATGGCGCGATGCCGGCGTGCTCGAGCGCATGATGGCTCGCCTCCAGCAGGAGGCGATGCTGCGGATCCATCAACCGCGCTTCGCGCGCGCCCAGCCGGAAGAACGGCGCATCGAAGGCTTCGACGGCATCGAGGAAACCGCCGTACCGGGTGACGATGCGGCCGGGCTTGCCGGGCTCCGGATCGTACAGGCTGTCGATGTCCCAGCGATCCTTTGGGACCTCGACGATGGCGTCCTCACCCTTGCGCAGAAGCTCCCAGTAGCTATCCGGATCGTTGGCGTGACCGGGAAAGCGGCAGGAGAGGCCCACGATCGCGATGGGCACGTTGCCTTCCTGCGGGCGAGGTTCCGGTTGCACGCATGGACGAACCAGCGCCTCGTCGGGCGGATCGACCGCTCGTGCTCGCATACGTTTTGCCGGTCCACCACCGGCCAGATAGGCAGCGACCCGCGCCGGCGTCGGATAGTTGAAGAAGATCGTGGCTTCGAGCGAACGGCCCAGGCGACGCCCGATCAGCGATCGCAGTTCCAGGAGATCGAGCGAATCGAGACCCATCTCGCGCAAAGCGCGATCCGGCGAATACTGGTCGATGCCGCGCGGCTCGCGCACGGCGCGGACGCACGTCTCGATCAGCGTCAGGAAATCGTCTTCGCCATGCCGGGGCATCGCGGCTTCGCGAACCGCTTCGCCCGATGAGCCATATTCTATGAGAACGCCGTGACCCTGATTCGCCGAGTCCGCCCGCCGATAATCACGGACAAGGCCGCGGATGCGCGCGCCACGACGGCCGTGGAACCGCAGGATCTGATCCACCGGCAGGCCGGCCTCGTCCCGCAGCTCGATGTAGCTTTCGAGGGAATGCGCCGACTGCGCCGCGAAGTCGCGGCAGCGCGTGATGCCGGCGATCGCGATGACGCCCGCCTTGGCCCGGTACCAGACAAGCGCGAAGTCCAGCAGCCGGTCGCCCAGGCCCTGGTCCTGATAGTCCGGCAGAACGTTGACGCCCAGCAACTGGACGACCGGACCGTCGGCGATGGCCAGTCGCGCCAGATCGTCGAAGCGCGCAGTCCGCAGGGTCTCGGTGCTTGCGATCCGTTGCGCCCAGACCACGCCGACGACGCGCCCTTCGTGCTCGACGAGGCCCTGGAGATCAGGGGCATCGGCGATCCGGCGCGCGAGCTCCGCTCGCGGCGCCCGAAGAGGCGCAGGCCAGCATGCCGCCTCGATCGCCTCCAGCGCCGGCAAGTCCGCTTCCGTCGGAACGCGGGCGCGCCAGGGGCACCGTTCGAAGCGATTGAAGGTGATGCGCGTGAAGGGTTGGGTGTGCGGATAGCGTCTCGCTGACTCCCGATGCGGAAAAAGGCCCGCTTCGGCCGCCGCGAAGATGAACGTGTCCGCTTCGACGAGATGCTGCCTGGAGAAGGCGTGGTAAGCGTCGAAATGAAGGTTCTCGCTCACCTCGAGATGATCGCGAACGACCGCGGGCGGCAGCGCATGCACTTCGAGGATCGCGAGACCATGTCGTCCTGTCACTGCCGCCCAGCGCCCCAGGTGTTCGACGAGGCTCTGGACGGCTTGGCCGGGTTGGATGAGGGCTCCATCGTCTGCGACCGATACCGACGCGTAAGGCAAGCGCCCGCGGTCATCGGCTTGCGCTCGGTCCTGAGCGGCCAACAGGGGCCTATCATGATCGAGGAACGATCGGACATGGAGGATTTCATCCGGGTTGCCGGCGCCCTCGGCCGCGAGATCGCGCGCCAGTCGGGCCGGATCGCCGATATCCACCTGCAGAAGGCGATGCGGGATATCGCGCAGCGTCCGACCGGTGATCTCCAGGGCCTCGGCGTTGAAATCTGCCCCCACCATGACCAGCGGATGATCGTCGAGAGCGCCGCCGCGCCGCGTTCGTGTACGGATCGCCTCGTAAAGCGTCTTCAGCAACGTCCCGTCGCCGCAACCCGTGTCGACGATGAAGCGCGGCTGGCTGGAAATCGGTTCCTGATCGAAGATCGCCACGACGGCGTCCTCGAGATCGGCGAAGAAGCGCTGATGCTGGAAGCCGCTCGCGACGACATTGAGCGCGCGGTCGAGATGCGTCTCATGACCGTCCTTGGCCCGGGCAAGGACGGCCTCGGCCTTGCCGAAGATGAGCTCATCGAGCCGCAGCAGCATCGGCGCGTAAGATGCCGTCGTCCCGGTGACGAGGCCGCGATCGGCGACAAAGCGGCCGATCTCCGTAGCCTTCACCCCGGCCGGCGTCTCGCTTGCCCACTTCTTTGCCAGGAACAGGCGTTTCAGGAGCTCGCCCGCCTCGCCGTCGAACAGCCCGGAGTTTTCATCGCCGTCCACCCACGCTTGCAGGACGCCGTCGCGCAGAAGGGCATTCAGCACCGGCACGATGGCCGTGCCGTCGAGAAATTCAGCAAGCAGCGCCGGCGCGCCATTCCAGCGGCTGCACACCGCGCCGATTGCCGCTTCGAGATCCTGCGTTTGGGCCGAAAAGCCGATTCTGCCCTCGACCGCGAGCGGATAGAGCGCCAACGCGTTGTCGGGGACGAAGCGGACCTGCTCGGCCTGTTCGGTCGCCTTGTAGCGCCCGTCAAGCGAGTCGATCCATCCCAGCGACTCGAGGAGGCGCAACGCTGCGGCTAGATGGCCGGACCGTGCCCCGAGGTTCTCGCTCAGGGCATCAAGCCCGAGCGGCTCCTGCGACAGGACGTGAAACAAACCACGACGCAGACCGGTCCGGATGACGGGAATCGCCACAAATCCGTGGAGATAACAATTCATCACGTCGAGCATTGCGATACTCGCCTCCGCCGCTCCGCTGCGACAACCGAAGCAAAATCAAACTTTTGCCGGTACGTGTCGGCTTTCCGGGAACGGCTTCGCGCTCAGGCTCCTGTCTCGCTCATTGCCTGACGCAGGCTCAGCGGACGCATATCGGTCCACACCTTCTCGATATGTTCGAGGCATCGCTGCTTCGGTCCGCTGACGCCGACCGTTCTCCAGCCTGCCGGAGGGTCGCGGTCCGCCAGCCAGATCGAATATTGCTCTTCGTGGTTCACGACGACCACGTACGTCCGGGTGTCTTCGTCATCTTCCCTGTTCATTATTAAGCTCCTGCCCCATGTACTTTAACCAATACTCTAATCGCAGAATTGCATTCGCCGACAAGCTGCGTTGACGCATATCGACCGTTCACGAACCTTCCGAAGGTCCGCGAGGGGCATTCCACGACCAGCCCGACACGTGCTCAAGACGCCGCGAGCGCGATGGGGCTCCAGTCGCCGATCGATCGCAGGATCTGTCGGAGGACGGCCCCTTCGTGCGAAGCGAGGAAAAAGTGATCGCCGCTGAAAATATGGCTGTCGAACCGGCCCGAGGTGACCGTCTGCCAATCCATGAGCGCCTGCTCGCCGACCTCCGGGTCCGAATCGCCGCCGAGCGCAAGGATCGGGCAGTCGAGCATCGGACCTGGAAAAGGCCGATAGGTCTCGATCGCCCTGAAGTCGGCGCGCACGATCGGCAGCACGATCTGAAGAAGCTCTTCGTTCTCGAGGATGGCCGCCGGTGTGCCGTTCAGCTTGCGCAGGTGATCTATGAAGGCCGGGTCCGGCAGATCGTACGCCGGCGTTCGGCTGGGCCGCCGGTGGGGCGCGATCCGACCGGAAACGACGAGAGCCAACGGCCGCAGCCCCGAGCGCGCCAGCAGGATCCGCGCCATCTCGTAGACGATGATCGCGCCCATGCTGTGCCCGAACAGCACAACGGGCGCGTCGGCGAACAGCGGCTCGACCGCCTTGGCTGCTTCAGCGACGATGGTCGGCATGTCGGTCAGCAGAGGTTCGCGGTAGCGTTGTTCGCGGCCGGGAAGCTGCAGCGCCGAGACCTCGATCGAGGATGGCAGCTTGTCGGCCCAGCCGCGATAGACGGCGGCACCTCCACCGGCATAGGGAGCACAGATGAGCCGCAGCCGCGGTCGGGGAACGAGCCGCGGCGACACGATCCAGGGACTGCGAGAGGGCGACGGCGGCCTCATCGCGAGGCCCCGCTCGACTGTGTCGTTCCGCTCGGCGTCGAGAACGGCAGCCATTGCCACCACCCGGGCTTCGATGGCGATGCGTTGGATGCCCCCGAGCCGGCAGGCAAGGACTGATTGGACGGCCGCGTGGATGAAGGAGGCAGATTCGTCGGCAGCGCACTGCCGCCCGAGAAGGAAAAGCTCTCCCCGGTGGGACTGGCGGTGGATTGTCCGGCACCTGGGCCGCCCATGACGAGTGGCAGTGCCGGGGCGCCGGGCGTCATCACCACCACCTTGGCGTTGGGCGACGTCGCGAGCTGCAGCATGGCATCGATGCTGCGCAACTGCAGATACCGGTCGGTGA
>DATEID010000008.1:0-6159 GCA_035279245.1 Reyranella sp. | reverse complement strand
CGGTGGGGGTCGGCCAATGGGCGACCAGCGGACCGAACGTCTCGGGCATGGCCGCGATGAGGTGGCCGCCGCTATCTCGAACAGCGAAGATGTCGGATGCGGGCATGGCGGCATAGGCTTGCTGCAGCGGCGCCGGCAGCGTCAGGCGTGCGTGGCCCTCCGGATCGGTCGAGACGTGCTTTGCGAGATCCGCCGCACGCAGGCCGAGTTCCCGGTCTCCCAGGCTGTCGGCGGTCTCGTAGGCGCGCCAGAGCAGGATGCCGACGATCGCGGCCGATCCGGCCGCAAACAGCACCGCGAGCCGGACGACGAGGCGAAGCTGCAGCGATCGAAGCGGCCAGGGCTTCATGCGACATCGACCAGGAGATAGCCGACGCCGCGCACGGTGTGGATCTCGACACTGGCGCCGCCCTCGCCCAGCCGGCGCCGCAGGTGATGGACATGGACCGGGATCGCATTGGATTCGAGCTCGTCGTCGAGGCCGTAGAGCTTTTCCTCGAGCAGCGCCTTGGGCACGACGCGGCCCAGGCGCCGCATCAGGTGCTCGAGGATGGCGGCTTCGCGCCGCGGCAGCAGGACCGACGTCTCGCCGATGCGCACGTCGCGACCGATCGTATCGAACGCGACGTTGCCGGCCCGGAGTGTCGCGCCCAGCGCGCCGCCCGGTCGACGCAGCAGCGCCTTCGTGCGCGCGATGAGCTCGGCCATCGCGAACGGCTTGACGAGATAGTCATCGGCCCCGGCATCGAGGCCGGCGACGCGATGCTCGACGGCGTCGCGCGCCGTCAGCACGAGCACCGGGACGGCATTGCGGTTGGCGCGAAGCTCCTTCAGGAGCTTCAGCCCGTCACTGTCGGGCAGCCCGAGATCGAGGATGGCAGCATCATAGGGGTTGGACGCCAGCGCCTCGCGGGCATCGGCGGCGAGGCGCACGGTGTCTACCGCGAAGCCGCCGCGCAGCAGTGCGGCGCGGACGATCTCCGCGATGCGCGCCTCGTCTTCGACGACCAGCAGCCGCACAGGCGATCCTATCTCGCTGACCTCTCGTGGCGGGCCATTCGCCGGCTCAGGAGCCGGCCGACCGAGCCGTGCGCCGGTTCGGCATCTGGTCCTGCGCCTGATCGTCGGAAACGCCGACATGGTGGAGGTAGACCATCTCCCACCCCTTCCAGCCGGTGAAGAGCAGGATGCCGACCACGATCAGCGAGAGAATCAGGCCCGTCGGCAGGACGGCCTCCTGTCCTTCGCTGTAGCGGCTGTACCAGTTGTAGATCTGGATCAACACCATGAGCACATTGCCACCCGCATGCCACCACACGGCGCTGAGCTGGCGGATGTGTCGTTCGCCCAGCACATCGATCACGCCAACCGCAGCGGCGAGCGCCGCCATGATCAGCCCCGCACCCAGCAACCAAAGCGATACGCTCGTCCAATAAGGATCGTGCGTTCGCCAGAACGCGATATCGAGAACGAAGACCGCGACGAAGAACGCGATCGGGAACGGGATGAGCATCGGATGGATCGGATGGCCCGCAATGCTCGCAGTCGAACGAGGATTGGACATGGACGCCTCCGCTAACGGAAACGGAACGTGCCCTTCCGTGGCCGGTTCCGCCGCCAGGCATGGTGCACGCGAAGTTTACCGCAGCTTTAAGGACCCCGAGAATCGGCAGGTTTTTCAACGAGCAACAGTAATCTGCCGGTCGCCGTTCGATTCACAGTTGCGCTTACGAAAGGAGACAGGCGATGAACTTCATTCGATTGGCGATTCCCGTCTTGTCGGGCCTGCTGCTCGCCGCGCCTCAGACCTTCGCCCAGACGAAGGATCACGACGAGGCCAGCGAGAAGACCGTGCAGCTGTCGCAAGTGCCCAAAGCCGCCCGCGACGCGGCGCAAAAGGAGCTCGGCACGACGCCGACGGAGGCGAAGATGGTCAGCGGGACCAACCCTCAGGAATACGAGCTGGAGGCCAAGGACAGGTCGGGTAAGGAAGTGAGCGTCCACGTCCGTGCCGACGGGACGGTCGTGAAGAAGGAGAAAGAGTAGATGGCCGTATCGGGGCGCGTCACCGAGACGACGCGCCCTTCCATCCCTACGGTCCGCCAGTCCTTTGCGGGCTCGACCGCTTGGGCAGACAGAAGAGAGGCGCATAGAGCCCGGCGAAGCCCAGGAAGGCGGCAGCCCAGCCGAACGCCGCAACGTGGAGGAGCGCCATGTTCCAGTCCGGCAGGAGGGCCGCGGCGATGCGTGCGAGCGCGGCGATCACGATCAGCGCATAGACGGCCTCGAGACCCGGCGAGGCCGCGAGCGGTCGTCCGGTGTGTCCGAGGGTCGCGCGGCTCATGACAGCGAGCGTCATGGTGCCGATGGCGCCGACGGTCCACGCATGGATGCCCGAGCTCGCCGCGACACTGCCGGTGGCGGCCAGCGCGCCCAGCAGGAAGCCGATGGGCACGAAGGCGAAGCCCACATGCAGAATCAGAACGAGACGATCGGCAGCCGTGCGATCGCCGGCCCAGCGGCTGAGCCGCACCGCGTTCGCAACGCCTGCCGCAGCGAGGACAGCGGCGGTCGTCCGTCCGTCGGGCTGGATCGCCCACAGGAGAAGGCTCGCGGCGCTCAGCGCCATGCAGGCCGTGTCGAAGCGGTCGAACGGCGCCGGCAGGCGGCCGGGACCCTGCCGCACCAGCCAGTTGCGCGTGAAGCTCGGCACGATGCGCCCGCCCACGATCATGATCAGGAGGATGACGAGGCCGATTCCGAAGCGCGTGGCATAGGACGCGACGCCCTGGAGATGCGCCTCGATATGGAAGGCGAGATTGGTCAACGCCAGCAAGGCGAGCACCGCCACGACCTTGAGGTTGCGCCAGTTCTTGCCGGCGACGATTTCGCGCGCGACGGCGGCGGCCATCGACGCCAGGAAGGCGACGTCGATCAGCGTTGCCGCGAGCCAGCCGATCTGCGCCGAAAGAGCGACCGCAATGCGCCCGGCCAGCCAGACCAGAACCAGCACGAGCAACGGTCCGCCCTGGAGCGGCAGGCGGCCGGTCCAGTTGGGGATCGCCGTCAGCAGGAAGCCGGCGATAACCGCCGCCACGTAGCCGAACAGCATCTCGTGCACGTGCCAGTCGAGGGCCGAAAAGGCCGTCGTGAGCGACAGCTCGCCGTAGAACATCGGCAGCCACGCCAGCACTTCCAGCCCGGCATAGACCGAGCCCAGCAGGAAGAACGGCCGGAAGCCGTAGGAAAGCAAGGCAGGCCCCGAATAGGGACGCAGGCGGGGAATCTGGGCCATGGTGAACTGGCGCTCGCCGAGCGTGCCCGAGCATCGGACCGCCGGTCCGCCCCTCATCGCCTCGGCGCTCGATCGCTTCAGGTGAATGCCACGACGGCAATCATGCCCAGCACGATCAGGACCAGCCCGCTGACAAGCATCGGCACGAGGCTGCCGGCGGAATAGGGATCGTCGGCTGCTATCGTGACCTTCCTCTCACGCCGTGGATTCTCGGTCATAGGGTCTCTCCTCGAGCTGCCCGCACGTGTAGCACTTCATTTAGGTATTCTAAATACCTATTAAAGACCGAGATGTCACCGCGGTCGATCGTCGCCCATCGCAAGCGACGCTAGTACAAGAAATTACAAATCCGAATGGCGACAAGCATTTCTGTCGTCCTGAGCGAAGCGAAGGACCTCATGGCATTTCAACCGGCACACTGGTCGCAATCGCCCTGAGATCCTTCGCTCCGCTCAGGATGACAATAAAGGGAGTCCTTCCGACTCCATCTGCAACGATCGCTGGGACTAGGAGCCGACGCGCAGCATCCAGCGCTGGCCCACGCGCAGCCGTTCGAAGCGCACGCCGAACACCTCGTCGAGCCGGGGATCGTGGATCAGGCGCGCGGCCGGCGCGTCGGCCACGAGCCTGCCCTTGGCCAGCAGCACGATGCGCTCGAAGAAGCGGAAGGCGAGATCGAGATCGTGCACCACGACGACCGACAGTCGCCCATCGCCCACCTGGCCGCGCCCGCGCGCCGCGAGAGCGCGGATCGTCTCGAGCCGGTGGCGGATGTCGAGCGCGGCCGACGGCTCGTCGGCGATCAGCACCGGCGGATCGACCACCAGCACGGTCGCGAGCAACACACGTGCACGCTCGCCGCCCGACAGCGTCGACCAGCGCCGCTTCTCCAGCCCGAGCAGCTCGAATGCACGCTTCGCGCGGTCGATCGCACCAGACGGCAACGCACCGGCGCGCGCCGCGCCCAGCTCCAGCAGGTCGGCGACGCTCAAATCCCAGTGCGGCTCGAAGGTCTGCGGCAGGAAGCCGATCGCCCGCGCCCGCTCCACGCTTGCCAAAGTGCCGAGATCGCGGCCGCCCAGCCTCACCCGCCCCGCTGTCGGCGCCTCGATGCCGGCAAGCGTGCGCAGAAGCGTCGACTTGCCGGCGCCGTTGGGCCCGATCACCGCCACCGAGCCCTGCGGCCCGAGCGACAGCGACAGGTCGTCGATCAGCGTCGCGCCGCCGCGTCGCACGACGAGCGACTCGGCCGCGAGCGCACTCATGCGCGCAACCGCCTTGCCAGCAGCAGGATGAAGAACGGTCCGCCCGCCACCGCCGTCACCAGCCCGAGCGGGATCTCGGCCGGCGGCAGGGCCGCGCGCGCGATCGCATCGGCGAGCGTGACGAGGATCGCGCCGACCAGCGCCGAGGCCGGCAGCAGCGGTCGATGCAGCGGGCCGACCAGCCAGCGCGCGATGTGCGGCGCCGCAAGGCCGACGAAGGCGACCAGGCCGCCGAAAGCGACGGCCGCCGCCACGATCGCCGAGCCCGCCAGCACCGCCTGCGCCACGACCCGGCGCGTGTCGAGACCGAACGCCGTCGCCATGGTCTCGCCGAGCCCAAGCAGGTCGAGGCGGCGCGCGAGCAGCAGCGACAGCGCGAGGCAGGCCAGCGCGATCGCAGCGAGCAGGAGGAGGCCGCGCCAGCTCGGCGTCTGGATGCCGCCCAGCACCCAGCTCATCACCACCTGCAGGCTGACCGTCTCGTCGGACAGTGCCAGCATCAGGAACGAGCGCACCGCGCCCAGGATCGCCGCCATCGCCACGCCCGCGAGCAGCAGGCCGGCCGCATCGACCGCGCCCGCGCCGCGCGCGATGCCGATCACCAGCATCGTCGCGCCCCAGGCGCCGGCGAAGGCGAGCAATGGCAGCGACAGAGCCTGCGGCGACGCGAGCGGCACCAGCAGCGCGACCGTCGCGCCGACCGCCGCCCCGCCGGCCGATCCCAGCAGATAAGGCTCGGCCAGCGGGTTGCGGAACACGCCCTGATAGATCGTGCCGCCCAGTCCCAGCAGCGCGCCGACAAGCGCGGCCGCGACGACACGCGGCAGACGCCATTCGACCAGCAGGCGGCTCGTCATCGACGGATCGCCCGCGAAGGCGTGCCAGAGATCGACCGGCGAGGCCCAGCGTGCGCCGGCGCAGGCGGCGATGGCGATCCCCGCGACCAATGCCGCGACGAGTCCCAGCCAGACCCTCATCGGCTCTCGACCTTCGGATGGAAGAGCGCGGCAAGATGCTCGATGCCATCGATCGTGCGCGGACCGGGAATGAGGAGCTCGGTGCGGCTCACCGCATGGGCGCGGCCCTCGCGCACGGCACGCAGATCGGCCCAGCCCGGCTCGGCGATCAGCGCCCTGAGATCGTGCTCGCTGCCGGCCCACAGAAGGACGTCGGGATCGGCCGCGAGGATCGCCTCGGGCGACACCTGCGCCAGCGTCTGCGTGCCCTCGAGCGCGAAACGGCCGCCTGCGCGCACGATCGCATCGCCGGTATAGCTGCCTCCGCGGGCGTCGAGCATGAGGCCGTTGCCGAGCCGGCCGGTGATCATGACCGTGCTCGGCGGCCGCTTGCCCGCAACCTGCTTCCTCACCGTCGCGAGCCTTTCGGAGAAACGTCGCGCGACGTCCTCGCCATGCAGCGGCACGCCCGCCACCCGTGCCACCAACCGGACATTGGCCAGGATCTCCTCGACGCTGCGCGTCAGCAGCACCAGCACCGGGACGCCGATCCGCTCCATCGGCTCGACGAGCTGATATACCGCCTGGCGCGACGGCGTCACGATCACGAGATCGGGCCGCAGTGCCGCGATCGCATCGACGG
>DATEID010000007.1:0-3215 GCA_035279245.1 Reyranella sp. | reverse complement strand
CCGAGCGCCAGGGCAAGCAGGTCTTCTACGTCGCCGAGGACGAGCACGTGCGGCGCATGATCGAGGACATGATCGCACACGTCGCCGAGCAATAGGGCGGCCGCCAGTCGACAGCGCCGGTCTCCTGTCTCTATCCGCAAGAGGCGCAACTGGAGTTGCGCGCTCCTATGAGCGCTCGGGGGAGCGCGCCACTCCAGTGGCGCAATCTCCTTGTTCGTCCCTTACAGACCCTATGCCGTCGGCAGCTTGTAGTCCTCGAACTGCTTGCGCAGGGCGGTCTTCAGGATCTTGCCGGTGGCGCCGTGCGGGATCGCCTCGACGAACTGCACGTCGTCCGGCATCCACCATTTGGCGATCCTGCCGTCCAGGAACTTGAGCAGGTCGTTTTTCGTGACGCTGGCCTCGGGCCTTTTTACCACGACCAGGAGCGGCCGCTCGTCCCACTTCGGATGATGGACGCCGATCACGGCGGCCTCGGCGACACCGGGGCAGCCCATGGCGGCGTTCTCGAGATCGATCGAGCTGATCCATTCGCCGCCCGACTTGATCACGTCCTTGGAGCGATCGGTGATCACCACCGAGCCGTCCGATTCGATCTTGCAGACATCCCCAGTCATGAACCAGTCGTCCTTCAGGAACTGGTTCTGGCCGTCGCCCTTCATGTAGCCCTTCACGATCCACGACCCGCGCACCACCATGTTGCCCGAGATGCTGCCGTCCTTGGGCAGGTCGTTGCCGGCATCGTCGATGATCTTCATCTCGCAACCGAACACCGGCCGGCCCTGCTTGGCGGTGATCGCGAAGCGCTCGGCGTCCGGAAGGTCGCGCTCGCCCCTGTTGAAGCGGGTGAGGGTGCCGAGCGGGCTCATCTCGGTCATGCCCCAGCCCTGGGCGACCTCGACCTGATGCTCCTTCCAGAAGCGTTCGATCATGGCGAGAGGCACGGCCGAGCCGCCGATCAGCGTGCGCTTCACGGACGACATCTTGAGCTTGTTCTGCGCGCAATAGTCGAGCAGGGCGAGCCACACGGTCGGAACGCCGGCGCTCAGCGTCACCTGTTCCTTGTCGAGCAGCTCATAGACGCTGGCGCCATCGAGCTTGAAGCCGGGAAAGACCAGCTTGGTGCCGCACATCGGGCCGGCATAGACCAGCC
This sequence comes from Reyranella sp., assembly GCA_035279245.1. Taxonomy (GTDB): domain Bacteria; phylum Pseudomonadota; class Alphaproteobacteria; order Reyranellales; family Reyranellaceae; genus Reyranella. The sequence continues at coordinate 2,062 of DATEID010000007.1, read as the reverse complement.
CCCAGGCATTGGCATGGAACATCGGCACCACCGGCAGGATGGTGGTGTCCGGATCGAGCGCGAGCACCGGTCCCGACGCCATCATCATGGTATGGATCATGGTCGAGCGATGGGAGTAGAGGACGCCCTTGGGGTTGCCGGTCGTGCCCGAGGTGTAGCAGAGCGACGAGGCCGTCTTCTCGTCGAACAGGGGCCATTCAATCGTGCCGGGCTTGCCCTCGATCAGCTCCTCGTAGCAGAGGAGCTTTCCGATCTTGCTCGACGTGGGCATGTGGGCGCGGTCGGTCATGACCACGACATGCTTCACCGTCTTCAGCTGGTCATAGACATTCTCGACCACCGGCAGGAGGTTGAGATCGACGAAGATCGCCTTGTCCTCGGCATGGTTGGCGATATAGGCGACATGGTCTGGCGCGAGCCGCGGGTTGATGGTGTGCAGCACCGCGCCCATCGAGGAGATGCCGAAATAGAGCTCGAAATGGCGGAAGGTGTTCCAGGCGATCGTGCCGACGCGATCGCCGAAGCCGATGCCCAGCCCCTGCAGCGCCTCGGCGATCTGCTTTGAGCGCTTGTGCGCCTGTCGATAGCCATAGCGGTGGATCGGTCCCTCGACGGTCCGGGTCACGATCTCGACGTCCGGATAGGACGCGGCGGCGAAGTCGATGATCTGCGAAATCAGCAGCGGACGGTCTTGCATCAAGCCCAGCATGGCGCTCCCTCGGTTACGCGCGCCGCTCGATATGAAGGCTTCTGAAATTCGCGAGCGGCTTCAGGTCTGGTTCTAGACCGAGTCCCTGCCCATCGGGAAGAGACACGCAGCCGCCGGTCACATCGAGAAGACTACCCAGCAGGCCTTCGCGCAGCAGGTTGGGATTGGCATCGACTTCCAGCAGGCCCGGGCCACGCACCGCCGCCAGCAGATGCAGCGAGTGCATCAGGCCGACCGCGCCGCCGAGGAAATGGGGACAGTAGGTTCGTCCGGCCGCCAGCGCCGCCCTGGCGACGGGCAGGCAGCCGGAATGGCCGCCCCATTTTGCGGCATCGGGCTGGAGAACGCTGAGAAAACCCGAGTCGATCGCCTGCTGGAAGGCGCCGGCCCCGCGAACGTTCTCGCCGCCGGCCAGCGGTGCGGGCGCGGCGGCGGCGACCTGGGTCCATTCCGCCGACGGCCGGTCGACCGGCAGCGGTTCCTCGATCCAGCCGAGGCCGAACTCGGCAAGCCTGGGCGCGATCCGGCAGGCAGACACCAGGTCCCATCCCTGGTTGGCATCGACCATCAACCGCTCGCCGTCCTGGAGCGTCCTGGCCACGGGTCGCAGCGAGCCGAGGTCGGTCTCCTCGCCAAAGGCAACCTTGATCTTGAAGGCGCGATAACCGGCCGCGCGGGTGCGCTCGACGGTTTCGAGCGCGGCTCGTCCGGGATTGAGACCCGAGGCGTAGACCGGCACGGGCGAGTCGTCGTTGCCGCCCAGGGCACGCCACAACGGCAGGCCGCGCTTGCGGGCGCGCAGGTCGTGGATCGCGAGGTCGAGGCCGGCTGCCGCCGCCGACAGGGCGCCGGCGTCGCCGCTCTGCAGGCGCAGGACATGCAGGCCGCGATCGATCTCGGCCCACAGCGCCGGCGGATCGTCGAGCGGCTTGCCGAGCGCGCGCGGCGTCACGATCTCGGCGAACAGTAGCGCGCGATGCTCGGCGCTGGCGGTCGGGAAGTTGGACCAGATCTCGCCCCAGCCGCGTGCGCCGTCCGAATCCTCGACGCGCACGAACACCGCGACCCGTTCGGTCATGGCGCCGAACGAGGTGCGGATCGGCTCCTGGATGGGAACGCGAAACACATGCGCTTCGACGCGCGCCAGCGTGACCATGGTCAATTGGGATCGGTCCTCAATACGGAGTCCTTCATTCTCCTCTCCCCCGATAGGGGGAGAGGTTGGGTGAGGGGGTAACGCATGTCGCCGCCCCTCACCTAGCCTCTCCCCCTAGCGGGGGAGAGGAACATTACGGAACGCTCAATCCGAGCCGTACTTGTGGTACAGGGAGCGGTCGCCGGTGCGGATGGTGA
>DATEID010000006.1:0-33072 GCA_035279245.1 Reyranella sp. | reverse complement strand
GCCGGGCTGAAGTGGCACCAGGCCTGCTCGCGGGCATAGATAGCCGCGTATTGGCGGAAGAGGTCGAACGGCTCCGCCGCGAGCCGCATCGCACGACGATTGCCGATCGCGCCCACCGTGCCCGATGTCGCCAAACGATCGATCACGCGGGCGATCGTGGCGTCGACCTCGTCGGGCGTCACGACCTCGTCGCAGATCAGGCGGCCGACGTCGGAATCGCACTCGATCCGGCGCTCGTACATGATCGCCTGGCGCGTGACCCGGTCACCGACGAAGCGCGACATGCGCAGGTTCGACATGCCGGGAATGATGCCCTCCTTGCGCGCCGGCAAGGTCATGTAGGCATCGTTCGCCGCGATGTTGAAATCGGTGGCGAGCAGGATCTGGCAGCCGCCGCCGATGGCGAAGGTATCGACCGCGGCGATCCAGAGCTTCTCGATCGAATCGCCCGACACTTCGTCCGGCGTCACGTCGGGCCGCGCGAGTCCGCGGAACATCTTGTTCACGAAGCCCATGTCGCGGATCAGGAACCACAGGAGCGGGATCTTGCCGTAGTAGATGTGCGTAAGATTGATGCCGGCGTTGAAGACACGGCGCCCGGCATATTTTCCGGCCGGCACCACATCGCCGCGCAGCACCGCCATCTGGCTGTGCGGATCGAGGGTGCAGACATCGACGCCGATCTCGTCCGCGACCTGCGTGCCGTTGTCCTCTGCGTTGAGGAAGCGCCCATTGGAAAACAGCAGCACCGCGGCCTTGCCCTGCCGCTCTACCTTTGCCGTGCCGAGATCGAGCCGGCCGTCGCGCTGGAACTTGGCCAGCGCCTCCGCCGATTCGGCGCGCGGCAGCAGCATCGCATGACAGAGGTGGCGCCCGCAGTCCGGATCGGCCAGGAACTGGTTGCAGAGAATACCCTGGTCGATCTCGCAGCCGTCCTTCTCGCTTTGCCGCAGCTCGGCTTCCGTCGCCACCTCGGCGCGTGTCGGCACGAGGCCCGGCACGAGATCGGCCGAGTCGTAGACGAGCTGCTCCAGCCGCACGAACTTGCGCCGGCCGTCGGTCAGCCTGTCGTAGATCGTGCGGGCATGCGTGCGCAGGAAGGTGAAGCGCGCCTCGCGCGCCGCCTGCTTGATCGCCTCGGCGGTGTCGAACTCGGCGGCATTGCGCTTCGGCTTGGCCGGTAGCCGCGCGAGGCGCGCCGCCTGCTCGCGCCAATAGCTGGAGAAAGCGGCGACGTCGGCCGCGAAATCGCCGACGGTCGCCGCCGGCTTCGAAACAACCGAGTCCATGCGACGCGTCCTGCCCGGCGAAGATTTGGAGCGGGCGACGGGATTTGAACCCGCGACCTACGGCTTGGGAAGCCGACGCTCTACCCCTGAGCTACACCCGCGTTGCCGCATTCTAGCCTGCGGTTGCGTCGGAGGTCCATTCGTGTATCTCACGGGCATGCTGGACGAGATTCTGACCGCCGAAGAGCGCGCGGTCGTGGCCCGGGCCCGGGCCTTTGCCGACGAACGTGTGGCGCCCCATGCCGCGCAGTGGGAGTGGGACAGGCACTATCCGCTGGAGGCGATCAAGGCCGCCTGTGCCGTTGGCCTCAACACGATCGAGCTTGGCAAGGCGCATGGCGGGCAAGGCCTTTCCTTTTCCTGCAAGCTGCGCGCCTACGAGGAGATCGCCAGGGCCGACTTCGCCTTCGCCTTCGCGCTGATCAACCACCACAACGCCTGCGCACGCTTCGCCCGTGACGGCCAACCGGCACAAGTCGAGCGACTCCTTCCGCGCATGATTGCGGGCGACCTGATCGGTTGTGCGGGCCTCAGCGAACCGGGTGTCGGCAGCGATTTCGCCGCCCTGGAAATGAAAGCCGAGCGAGTCGAAGGCGGCTGGAAGCTGAACGGCGCCAAGGCCTGGATCACCAACGCCGCTGTAGCCGGGCTTTCGGTTGTCTATGCGCAGACGGACAAGACCCAAGGCTATCGCGGCATCGCCTGCTTCGCGATCGAGGCGGAGCGGCCGGGCTTTCATCGCGAGAAGCCGTTTGCCCTGCATGGCGGCCACGCGATCGGCGTCGGCGGGTTCCGGCTGGTCGACTACATCGCCCCGGACGAGGCGCTGCTGCAGCCGCCGGGACAGGGCTTCAAGTCGGCGCTCGCCGGTATCAACGGTGCGCGCACCTATGTGGCCGCGATGTGCTGCGGCATGTTGCAGGCGAGCCTCGAGACCGCGGTGCGCTATACCCAACAACGCAGGACGTTCGGTCAGCCGGTGCTGGCCCATCAGGGCGTGCGCTGGAAGCTGGTCGATGCCGCCACCGACCTCGAGGCCGCAAGATTGCTCGCCTATCGCGCGGCCCGCCTCATCGACGAAGGCGGCGACGCCGTGCTGCCGGCCGCCTATGCCAAGAAGTTCGCGACCGAGCGGACGCTCGTCCGCATCGCCGACTGCATCCAGGCCATGGGCGCCAACGGCCTGCGAGCGGACTATCCGCTGGCGCGCCATCTCGCCTGCGCCAAGATCGCGGCCTACACGGACGGCTCGATCGAGATGATGAACGAGCGTATCGGCGTCGCCTTGCCCAAAGCCTTTGGAACAACCGAATGATCGTCAGCACGGTCGAGATGCATACGGGCGGCGAGCCGACCCGCATCGTCGTCGACGGCTGGCCGGCATTCGAGGCGCCTACTCTCCTGGGAAAGAGACGGGAAGCGAAGGAAAGGTTCGACCATCTGCGGCGTGGGCTGATGCTCGAGCCGCGCGGCCATGACGGCATGTATGGGGCACTGCTGGTCGAACCCGATCACCCGGAGGCCGATCTCGCCGTGTTGTTCATGCACAACGAGGGCTACAGCACGATGTGCGGCCACGCCACCATCGCGCTCGCGCGCTGGGCTATCGAAAGCGGCCGCGTGGAACGGCAGGCGCGCGAGACGATCGTCCGCCTGCAATGTCCCTGCGGTCTGGTGGTCGCACGGGTCGCCGAGGACGGCTTCGTGCGCTTCGAGAGCGTGCCGTCCTTCGCCTATGCGCTGGACCGTATCGCACCGACCGCGACCTGGGGACCGGTCACCGTCGACATCGCCTATGGCGGTACGTTCTATGCCTTCCTGGACGCCGGTTCGATCGGCCTCGACTTGCAGCGTTCACCGATGCGAGCCATCGCCGACGCCGGCGAGGAAATAGCGCGCGGCGCTGCCCAAGCCATACCGATCGACCACGCGGACGAGCCGGACCTCGCCTTTCTCTACGGCACCATCCTGACCGACGGCGGCGATGGCGCGAACAGGCCGAGCCGCAATATCTGCGTCTTTGCCGGCCGGCAGATCGATCGCAGCCCGACCGGCAGCGGCGTCAGCGCTCGGATGGCGCTGCAGATGGCGCGGCAGCAAGCAAAACCTGGAGAACGACGGCTGTTCGAAAGCTGCACCGGCGCTGTCTTCAGCGGCCGCATCCTGCGGCCCGCGCCTTCGGTCGGACCGCGCAAGGCAGTGGTCGTCGAGGTGGGCGGCCGCGCCCATTTCATCGGCGAAAGCCGCTTTCGCTTCGAGGCCGACGACCCGCTGTGCGACGGATTTTCCCTGGTGTAATCCCATCCCGGACATGTTGGCCTGCCGCCGACGTTCGCGCAGAATTCGGCCATGACCGGTTTCTCTGGACCTCATCTTTCGCTGTGGAAGCAGGGACTGGGGGTCATTCCTGATCAGGTGTGGGAGCAGACTGGCCTGCGGACGCTTGTCCTGGCGGATAACGACCTGACGGAAGTGTCCGAACGTGTTGGCGATCTGAAAAATCTGCGGATGCTCGACCTGGGCCATAACAGGCTTCGCCGGGTGCCGGACAGTCTGGGCACCATCGAAGGGCTGAGTGACTTCCTGTACTTGCACGACAACGGGCTCACGGCGCTCCCCTTGTCGTTCATGCGGCTCAAGCGCCTGCGCTATCTCAATATCAGCGAGAACGAGTTCGATGCTCTGCCGGACGCGGTAACAGGGATGATCGGTTTGATCGAGCTGAGGGTCACCGACAACGGCCTGACGGAGCTGCCGGCGTCCATTTCGCGCCTGGTCCGGTTGCGCGAGCTGCATCTGCGCAACAATCGGCTGACCACTTTGCCGGATGCCATCGCGGCCCTGCACGAACTGCGCCAGATCGACCTCCGGGGAAATCCCGTCACCCACGTTCCGGAGGGGCTTCTCCTGCTGCCGCGGCTTGAAAAGCTCGATCTTCGCTGGGTCACAACCCTGGACCCGCCCGGATGGTTCGCCAAGCTCGAAGCCCGGGGCTGCGCGATCTATCTTTAGCTGTTGTCGGCGCGACGCAGCGCCTGATCGAGATCGTTGTAAAGATCATCGCTGTCCTCGATCCCGACGGAAAGGCGCAACAAATCTGGGGGGCAGGGAGTTCCCGGTCCTTCGATGCTGGCGCGATGCTCGATCAGGCTCTCGACACCGCCGAGCGAGGTCGCCCGCTTCCAGAGGCCGACCCGGGCGGCTGTGGCGATGGCGGCGCGCTCGCCGCCCTTCACCCTGACCGACAGCATGCCGCCAAAGCCGCCCTTCATCTGTCTCGCGGCGACGGCGTGGCCGGCAAAAGAGCCAAGCCCGGGATAAAGGACCTCGGCCACCATCGGATGGCTCGCGAAGCGCTCGGCCAGCGATTGTGCGGAGCGGCAGGCCCATTGCACGCGTGGGAACAAGGTCCGCATGCCGCGCATCAGCAGCCAGGCTTCCGTCTGGCCCAGGATTGTGCCGAGCTGGCTGCGAATGGCTCGCAGCTTCGCCCAGTGGGCGTCGTCGCGTGCGCCAACTAGGGCACCGGCGATGATGTCGGAATGGCCGTTCAGGTACTTGGTGGCCGAGTGCATCACGATGTCGGCGCCCAGTTCCAGCGGGCGCGTCAGCACAGGCGTCGCCACCGTCGAATCGACTCCCAGGAGCGCGCCAGCCCTGTGGGCGATGTCCGCTGCCGCGGCGATATCGCTCACCACCCAGGTCGGGTTGGCGGGGGTCTCGAGCCAGACGATCTTCGTCGCTCCGGGCCGCATCGCTGCGGCGATGGCGTCCGTGCTCTCCGCATCGACGAAATCGACCGCAAGACCCCAATGGGTAGCGAAGGTGGCAAGCCAGTTCCGCAAAGCCCAGTACATGACCTTGGGCGCCACGACATGGTCGCCCGGCGAAAGCGCCAGGAAGCAGGCGCTGGCGGCGCTCATGCCAGAGGAGAAGATCAGGGCCTTTACGCCGCCTTCGAGAGCGGCGAGCGTCGCCTCCGCGTGGTCGAAGCTGGGATTGTCGGCGCGGGCGTAAATGCGGCCGGAACTGTAGCCGTTGTCCTCGTCCCGCTGATAGGTGCTGGCCATGTGGATCGGCGGCACGACCGCTCTGGTTACGGGGTCGATCCAGCCCATCGCCTGCGCGGCGAGCGAAGCCGCCGAAAAACCGGTATCTTTCATGCGCCGTCCCCCAAACTTACAAAATGCTTACGCGCCATAAAATGATAGCGCATTCCCCGCCTTGGTATTGGCGACGGACCGCATTTGTTTTATCGATTGTGAGGTCGATCGGTCGGCAATCGTGAATGGTGTCAGCTCGCGCGACATGATCGCAATCGTGAGCGGCGATTCAAAAGGGGATGCAGAGTATGGAACTGGAAGCGACGGTTCAGGCACCTCAGGTTCAACACGCTGGCCGGGGCGATCGTGTCGCCCGAACGCGCGAGGCCATCGTCTCATCGACACTGACACTTGCCATGGAGGGGGAGGTCTCGCCGATCGTGCGCGACATCGCCAAGCTGGCTGGCGTGTCGGCGCGCACGGTGTTCCAGCACTTCGCCGATACGGCCGAGCTTTATGTCGCCGTGCTCGGTCGGGCGCTGGGCGGCTGGAAAGGGGCGGGAGCCGATGCGCAAACGCGTCAGCCGCTCGAAGAGCGCATTTCCACGGTCGTCAGCAGCCGGGCCGGACGCTACGAGACGCTGCGGCCGATGTGGACTTTCGTCGAGACGTTGTGTCGCCGCTCGAAGGAGGCGGCCGACAAGACGACCGAAATCTACTCCGACAATCGCGAGCAGATCGCCCAGTCGTTCGGCCAGGAGCTGACGGCGCTGCCGGGCGAGAAGCGCGAGCGCACGCTGAATGCACTTGCAGCGGTTCTGGCGCCCGAAAGCTGGATCGTCTTGCGCGAGCGGCTCGGTCTCACTGCCGAGCAGGCGCGGGACGAGTGGCGCTTCATGATCAACGCGATCTTCAAGGACGGCGTCGACCGTTAACGCCCTCCTTCAGACGCGAACGCGCCGCGCCAGCTCTTCCAGCGTGCGGTCGCGTAGGCCGAGGGCGGCGAGGTGCACGAGCGTGTTGCGCACATAGTCGAGATTGCTGCCGGTCGCGCCATTGCCTTGTCGAATGAAGCCGATCGCTTTTGCCGCCGGGAGCTTGCCGGCGAACTGGCGGTGCCGGCGGTCGGCGAGATAGACCAGGGCATCGACGGTCCGGCCGTCGGCGAGCTGGATCGGCCGCACCTCCTCCTCGTACACGCCGTCGTTGTCGATCTCGCGGACCCGCAGATAGCGCCGTACGGCATCGTAGTTCCGGCTCGGCAGGCGATGGGCGAGGCCGCGGCAACTCCCGCCCGGCAACAGGCCGAGGATGAGCCCCGGCTTCTGCGGCGTGCCGCGATAGTGCTCGGAGTAGATGCAGAACGCGCGATGCCAACCGTGCAACCGCGCCGCTATGGTTTCGGGCGTGGCGAAGCCCGGGTTCCACATCAGCGAGCCATAGCCGAAGACCCAGCGGGGATGTGCAGTGCTCACGCCTGATGGAGATGGATCAGCGCGCGCCGGATCTCTCGTGTGCGGCTGAAGAGGTCGAACAGCTTGTCGCCTTCGCCCCAACGGATGGCACGCTGCAGATAGAACAGATCCTCCTGGAAGCGCGCCAGCACCTCGAGCACCGCCTCGCGGTTGTTGAGGAAAATGTCGCGCCACATGGTGGGATCGGAAGCGGCGATACGCGTGAAGTCGCGAAAGCCGCCGGCGGCGAAACGCAGCACCTCGGCGTTGAGATGGCCGCCGAGATCGTCCGCGGTGCCCACGATCGTATAGGCGATGAGATGCGGCAGGTGCGAGGTGATGGCGAGGATGCGGTCGTGGTCGGCAGGATCGAGCCGGTCGACCTGGCTGCCAAGCCCTTTCCAGAAGGCTTCGACCCGATCGAGGACCTTGGGATCGCTGTCCGGCAAGGGCGTCAGAATGGTCCAGCGGCCATCGAACAGCTCGGCGAAGCCGGCCTCCGGACCCGAGTTCTCGGTGCCGGCCACCGGATGGGTCGGCACGAAGTGCACGCCGGCCGGCAAATGCGGCGTCATCGCCTCGATCACCGACTGCTTCACCGAGCCCACATCGGAAACGATGCAGCCTTTCTTGAGTGCGGGCGCAATCGCCTTGGCGGCCGCACCGCAGGCACCGACAGGCGTGCAAACGATCACCATGTCGGCGCCTTCGCACGCGGCGGCGAGATCGGTGCCGCAATGATCGACGAGCTTCAGCTTGTTGGCGATGGCTGCCGTCTCCGCACGACGCGTAGCTGCAACGATTTCCTTGACGAGGCCCGCCCGGCGGGCCGCGAGCGCGATCGAGCCGCCGATCAGGCCGATGCCGATCAGCGCGATCCTGTCGAACATCGGGGTCGTCATTTGCCGTTGGCGGTAAAGCGGGCGAGCGACGCGGCGACGGCCTTCACCTCGGGCTCGGTGCCGATCGTGATGCGCAGATGCTCGGGCAGGCCGTAGGCCGCGACCATGCGTGGAATCAAGCCGTCCTTCATCAGCCAGTCATTGGCGGCCGAAGCGCGTTCTTTGGAGCCGAAGCCCACCAGCACGAAGTTGCCGACGCTGGGCAAGGGCTTCAGACCGAGCTTGGCCAGCTCGGCGCTGAGCCACGGCAACCAGATGTCGTTGTTGGTGCGGCTTGCGTCGGTATGCGCGATGTCGTCCAGAGCGGCAATGCCCGCCATCTGGGCGGCCAGGTTGACGTTGAAGGGCTGGCGCAGGCGGTTGATCGTGTCGACGATGCTTGCAGGGCCGTACATCCAGCCGAGCCGCAGCCCGCCCATGCCGTATATCTTGGAGAAGGTCCGCGTCATGACGACATTCTCGGCCCGGTCGACCAGTTCGATGCCAGACTCGTAATCGTTGCGGCTCACATACTCGGCATAAGCTGCATCGATCACCAGCAACGCGTTCTTCGGCAGACCGGCATGCAGGCGGCGCACATCGTCCTTGGTGACGTAACTTCCGGTCGGGTTGTTCGGATTGGCGAGGCATACCACGCGCGTTTTGTCCGTCACCTTGGCGAGCATCGCCTCGACATCGGTGCGATAGTCCCTCTCCGCCGCGGCGACCGGCGTGGCCCCGACGCCGAGCGCGTTGATCGGATACATCAGGAAGCCGTACTGGCTGTAAAGGAGTTCGTCGCCCGGCCCGCAATAGGCGCGCACCAGGAGATTGAGCAGCTCATCGGAGCCTGCGCCGCAGACGATGCGCGAGGCATCGAGCCCATAATGACGCCCGATGGCGGCGCGTAACTGCTCGGAGGCGCCATCGGGATAGCGATGCAGTTCGGCCGCCGCCTTGGCATAGACAGCCATCGCCTTCGGGCTCGGGCCCAGCGCGCCCTCGTTGGAGGAAAGCTTGGCGATCGGTTCCTTGCCGTCCACCGAGTCCTTGCCCGGCACGTAGGGCGCGATCTTCATGATGCCGGGCCGCGGCGCGAGCGCGCTCATGGCAAATCTCCCGTTGCGAATTCGTCAGGGCTTGGTGCTTGCCGGCACCGCATAGGCACCGATCGCGGCGACGCTGCCACGGTCGAGCTCCAACGCCTTCTCGAGGCCGCGCAGGCGGTCGTCGCCATCGGCGATCACGCCCGGCAGCTCGAGCAGGTAGTGATGCACGTCACCGACGACCTGGTCCAGCGCCGATGTCAGGGCCGGCAGGCCGGCCTTGGCCACGGCGCCGGCAATGCGGTTGCGGCTGATGCCGGTCGGCGCCTGCAGAACGAGCAGCGCACGATCGTCGCCACTTTCCTCCGGCTCGATGCGCGCCAGCATCAGCGCCGAGATATCCCGCGAGCGGGCGTTGGGCATGGGCAGGAACGGCAACCGTGCCACGACGTTCGGCAAGGTCGGCTCGCCACTGGCGAGCAAGGGCCACCAGGCAGCGGTATCGGCTTCGATCGGCGCCGGGACCACGCCGACGGTCGCCGGACTCGTCCGCACCTCGGCCAGCACCTGCGTCGGCGATTCGTAGGCCACCATCGGAACCTGACAGCCGAAATGGTCGCGCGCGAGATCCCAATAGCCGGGCTGACCGGCCGACCGGCAGACGGCGATCCTGAAGTCCTTGGTCTGCATCAATGCAAACGCGCTGATCATCTCGCGCCACATGCGATAGACCGCGGCGACGGGAAAGGCGCCGTCATGCGTCGCGAGCCGCTTGCGCAGGACCTGCGCCTCGCGACCTGGCCGCATGGCGAGGCCTCCGGCCGTCTTGGCGGCCGCGATCTGGCCAACCAGGGACGCCCGTTGGCGGATGAGCCCGTGCAACTCGCTATCGATGGCGTCGATTTGCTGTCGCAGGGTTTCGAGACTGGGTGCGTCCATGGAGCCGGAAACTGAGGTACAGGAGCAGGGCCGATACTACGTCCGGCTGCCCTGCGTAAAGGTAAACAACAGCGCAAGACTTGCACGGCGGGCGCGTGGCTCGTATAACAGCCGGCGTGGAATTTGAGCCGACCGGCTTGCGGCCACGTTAATCCTCGCTAAAAGGTCGGAGCGCTCGAAAAAGCCCCCGCCCTTCCGGTCGGGGGTTTTTCGTTGCGCCACGGCGGACCGGGGCGCGGGAGTGAAACGTGCCTGTCGAGCTGGACGACCTGACCGACGCCGAACGCAAGGCCCTTGCCCGATGTCACCACGCGGTGTTGGGGCGGCGGCAGCCGCTGCCCCTCGATTGCGGCGTCGCGCTCGGCCCCTATCGCATGGCCTATCAGACCTATGGCAGGCTGAATGCCGACAAGTCGAATGCCATCCTGATCTGTCATGCTTTGACGGGAGACCAGTTCGTGGTCGAGCGTCATCCCGTGACCGGGAAGCCGGGCTGGTGGGATTCGCTGGTCGGTCCGGGCAAGGTGATCGATCCCGCACGCTATTTCATCATCTGCGCCAACGTGCTGGGCGGGTGCATGGGCAGCACAGGCCCGATGGCGTTGGATCCCGCGACGGACCGGCCATGGAACCTGCGATTCCCGGTCGTCACGGTAGGCGACATGGTTCGGGCGCAGGCGGAACTGCTGGACGACCTTGGCATCCCGGACCTCTTCTGTGTCATCGGCGGCTCGATGGGCGGCATGCAGGTCCTGGAGTGGGCGGCAAGCTATCCGCAACGCGTCTTCTCCGCCGTGCCGATTGCCTGCGCCGCGCGCCATTCCGCGCAGAACATCGCTTTCCATGAAGTCGGCCGGCAAGCGATCATGGCCGATCCGGAATGGAAGGGCGGCGACTATCGGCTGCATGACACGGTTCCCGCGCGTGGCCTCGCGGTGGCGCGCATGACCGCGCACATCACCTATCTTTCCGAGCAGGCGCTGCAGCGCAAGTTCGGCCGATCGCTGCAGAATCGCGATGCGTTGGGCTTCGGTTTCGATGCCGACTTCCAGGTCGAGAGCTATCTGCGCCATCAGGGTTCGACCTTTGTCGATCGCTTCGACGCCAATTCCTATCTCTACATCACGCGGGCCATGGACTATTTCGACCTCGCGGCCGCGCATGGCGGGGTGCTGGCCAAGGCCTTTACCGCCACGCCGACGCGCTTCTGCCTGATGTCGTTCACCTCGGACTGGCTGTTTCCCACGCGCGAAAGCCGCGAGATCGTGCATGCCCTCAATGCCGCGGCGGCCAACGTCTCGTTCGTCGAGGTCGAAAGCGACAAGGGCCACGACGCCTTCCTGCTCGACGAGCCGGAGATGTTTCGCACCTTGCAGGGCTTCCTGCAGGGCGCCGCGCTGGTGCGCGGCCTGGGAGACGTGTCGTGACCGCCGCCACGATCCGCGTCGACCTGCAGCTCATTGCCGACATGGTCGAGTCCAAGACGCGTGCGCTCGACGTCGGCTGCGGCGACGGCGCGCTGCTTGCCTATCTCATGAGCTTCAAGCGCGTGGATGCGCGCGGCATGGAATTGAGTCAGGCGGGCGTCAATGCCTGCGTCGCCAACGGGCTTTCGGTGATCCAGGGCGATGCCGACACCGACCTGGGCAATTACCCGGACGACGCGTTCGACTACGTGATCCTCAGCCAGACCCTGCAGGCGACCCGCGAGCCGCGCGAGGTCCTGCGCCAGATGCTGCGCGTCGGCAAGCGCGCCATCGTGTCCTTTCCCAATTTCGCGCATTGGCAGGTGCGGCTGCGGCTGGTGTTCGGCGGCCGGATGCCCGAGACCGAGTCGTTGCCCTACAAGTGGTACGACACGCCCAACATCCATCTTTGCAGCATCGACGATTTCCGCGCGCTATGTCGCGCCATGGGCGTGCATGTCGAGCGGGCCATCGTCCTCAACAGCAAGAGCCGTCCGATCCACCTGCCGCCGCTGCTCGCCAACCTCCTCGGGGAGCAGGCCGTGTTCATGCTGCGGCGGGACTGACGGCCTCCATCAGGTCTTGCGGTGGCCGGCGAACGCCGCCGCGAGGCCGAGGCCGATGAACAGCGTGCCGCTCACATAGCGTTCGATGCCGAGGTAGCGCCGGCTCGTCTTCAACCATCCGCCGGCTGTGCCGGCGACCAAGGCATAGCAGCCATCCGTCACCAGGCCGAGCGCGGCGAACACGAGGCCGAGAAAGCTGATCTGCATCGCCAGATGGCCGCGTTCGGGGTCGACGAACTGCGGCAGGAAGGCGAAGAAGAAGAGGGCCGTCTTGGGATTGAGCAGGTTGACCACGAAGCCATCGCGAAACAATCGCGCATGGCTATGCCGTACCAGCGCCTCGGTGCCGTCCGAAGCGTCGGCGCGGCCGAATATCTTCTTGAGACCGAGCCAGATGAGGTAGGCGGCGCCGGCATACTTCACGATGCTGAAGGCGATCGCCGACGAGGCGAGCAGCGCCGAGAGCCCAAGGACGGCCGCGAGGATATGGACCAGCGTCGCGGTATGGATGCCGAGATCCGAGACGAAGCCCGCAAGCCGCCCCTGCTCCATCGAGCGCGCCACGATGTAGAGCACGGCCGGTCCCGGGATCAGCAGCAGCGCCAGGGCCGCGCCGGTGAACAAGCCGATATTCGCGGCGCTCGGAATGACAATCTCCATGGTCCGACCCTCCAGCCTAAAGGGTAGTGCAGGTTCTCGAATGGTGGAACAGCACACCTAACCCCAGAGAAAAGCGCTCGATGTCCAAGTGAAGGTGGTCCATCCGCGTCGAGCGTCCGATTGTCGGTCGGGTCCGAACGCCTCCACCACCGGCGGTGACAGCCAACGGGCTCTGATCGCCCGAGGCGTTCCCGCCGCCAGACTGGAGTTCCGGGCTGTTGGATCTTCGCTTCCGCATCATCCGAAGGCGCCCCGGCCCGAGACCAGTCGACGGGCAGTCATCAGTTGGCATTGGACGGGGCGCCGGAGATTGCTATCGCTCGGTTGCTGGCCGCTCGTAGCGGGCCTCGACCTTGTCTTCGCCGAGCTTCACGAAACCGTGCCGTTCGTAGAAGCGACCGGCGGGGCTCCCCTGCAGCACTTCGAGTCGCACCGGCAGGTCGAGCACATCCGCCTCGGCCAGCAGCACCTTCAGGATCATCGTTCCCAGCCCACGATTGTGATGACGGGTGTCGAGATAGAAAGAGTCGATCCTGATCTCGTCCTGGCCGATGCGAAAGCCGACGCAGCCGGCACGTTCGCCGTCGATCAGCACCAGCCGCAAGCCGGGCTCATCGAAATGCTGGCGGAAGATGCGACGCGCGCGAGACGGCTCGTAGCGGAACACCCGCTCGAGGTGCTCGCGCATGACGTCGATACGCAAAGCCAGCAGCGGCTCGAAGTCCGCCTCGCTCGCCGGACCGAAGCGCCACTCAACCACGCGCTGTGATCTTCGCGACGCGCGGCTTTGCGGCGGCAAGCCAGTCCTTGGTGTCGAGCTCCATGGACCGGTCGAGCCGGCCGGCATTGAAGAACAGCGAACGGTTGGCGAGCAGGTCTTGCTCGACGACGATGGCGAGATCGGGGCTCAGGGCGAAGGGCGGCACGGCTCCCATCACGCATCCGGTCAGGGCCTGGGCCGTCTCGGGCGAGGCGAAGCCGCATTTGCGCGCCTCGAACAGCGTCGCGACGGCATCGAAATCGAGCCTGCGGTTGCCGGGCAGGATGGCGAGCACATGGCGTCGCCCACCGCCGCCACCGCGCAGGTCGAGCACCATCGCTTTGGCAGCCTGGTCGGGGCGATTGCCGCGAATGGTGCTGATCTTCTCGGAGCGGCCTTCCGCCTCGTGCTCGATGACGCGGAACTTTGCCCCGGCCTCGGTCAGCATCTCGACGAGCCGGTCGAAGATGCTTCCCGCAGCGGCTTCACCGTCCACGGATCACCTTGTCGGACAGGATCACGAGCGCGTCTTCGAGGCTCGGCACCTTGCCGTCGGCAGGCGCGATGCCGGCCTCGACGGTGCGGCGATGGCTGCGCTCGATCGTCCCGGTCATCAGCGGCTCGACGCCCGTCTCGCGCAGCGTCTGCGCGACCAGCCCCATTTCCTCCCAACGCCGACGGGCGTGCACGACATGGGTCTGCACCAGCATGGCGATGAAGTCGCGCAACGGCATGGAGTCGGCATCGGAGAGGCAGCCCAGCACTTCCTCCAGGATCCCCTGACGCTGCGCGGCGACCAGGGCTTCGACACCCAACGCCTCCAATCCCTTGATCAGCGTGCTGCGCAGCATCTTCACCGACGAGGCGCTGCCGGGCCTGGGTCCGAGAAGCTTGGCGTCGAAGCCGTTGGCATTCATCCAGTCGACCATGGCCGCGGCATCCTCGCCCGCGACCAGCATCGGCGCCTTGATGCCCTGCTTGAAGAAGCCCCCCATCACCGCGACGTCGACGTAGCGTCCGCCTCGAGCCTCGATCGCGGCGCGATCGTCGTCCGACATGCTGCCGGTCACGGTGCAGAGGTCGAGATAGTGCGCGCCTTTCTTGAGGAGGGGTGCGGCCGCTTTCGCCGCTTCGAGCGCATGTTCGCCTTGCACCGCGCAGATCACGACATCCGCTTCCGAGAGGGCCGCGGTGTAGATGCCCTCGATCGCGACGTCGAGCCGGCGCGCTTCCAGGCCGAGGGCGCGGCCGCGCGCATCCGTGTCGAGCGCGGTGTCGATCGCGATCAGGCGGCGCGGAGCATTGTCGCCGGGCTTCGATGGTCCGCGCCAGCCGTCCTCGGCCGCAAGGCCGCGCGCGATGGCCGAACCTGCCTCGCCGAAGCCGAGCAGGGCAATGACTCGGGGCGAGATCGGCATCAGGAGGCGGGCGCTTCGCCGTCCTTGTTGTGAGTGTTGCGCGCGGTGTGGGTGTCGCGCTGCGACGCGATACGCAGCTTGGGCCGCACCACGGCGAGAGCCGGCGTGTGGCGTTCGGCGATGCCAGCATAGAGCTGCTTGCCGGCCTCGATCACGTTGACGCCGGCGAAGCGGCCGAGCCAGCGCCGGCCGAAGCGTTCGACCGTGGGCGCCATGCGCAGCACGAGGCGCGAGTGGGTGGGCGGCATGTAGAGCGCCCGCGTCTGGCGCAGCGGCGCGAACATGTTGGCGCGGAGCAGGCTCGCCACCTGGCCCGCCGAATAAGGATGGCCCTGATAGAAGGGCGAACGGTCGATTTGCGACCAGAGACCTGCGCGTGTCGGCGCCACGGTGACCAGCCGGCCGCCATCGGCCATCACCCGCCAGATCTCGCGCAGCATCGGCCGGACCTGCTCGGTGCATTCGATGGCATGAACCAGCAACACACGATCGACCGATCGGTCGGGAAGCGGCAAATCCATCTCGTCGACCAAGGCGGTGTGGTTATTGCCCTCGCGTGGCCAGCGCGTCACGCCCTGCTGCGCCGGCATGAAGGCCATCGTGCGCGCGGCCTCCTCCATGAAGGGCCGCAGGAAGGGAGCGGCATAGCCCAGGCCCAGCACCGTCTCGCCGCGCACGGTCGGCCAGACCTCACGCAACCGACCACGCAGCAGACGCACCGTCATCTGCCCCAGCGTGGTGCTGTAAAATTCATTGAGATCGAGGACGTCCGTCCACATATCGCCATCCTAGCAGAAACCTCGTCCTCGGGGCCACGGTGGGAACCGTGCAGGGCCGTGACGGGCGCAAGGGAGCTTTGCTAGCGTTGCAGTCCCCGAAGCCACTTAGAGCGAGCGCCCCCGTGAGCACCTCTCTGGAAATCGTCCGAATCCCGGTCCTGAGCGACAACTACGTCTGGCTAATGCGCGAACCGCAGTCCGGTTGCGTCGGTGTGGTCGATCCGGCCGTGGCAGACCCGGTCCTCGCCGAGGCCGAGAAGCGGGGCTGGAAGATCACCCACATCCTGAACACCCATCACCACGGCGACCATGTCGGCGGCAACCGCGAGATCAAGGCCGCGACCGGCTGCACCATCGTCGGCCCTCGCGCCGACCGCGCGCGCATCCCCGGGATCGATGTCGAGGTCGACGATGGCGACCGCTATCGCTTCGGGGAGGCGGAGGCCGAGGTGTTCTTCGTCCCTGGTCATACCAGCGGACATATCGCCTACGCCTTCCGCGACCAGCGCGCGCTCTTTTGTGGGGACACGCTTTTCGCCCTCGGTTGCGGGAAGATGTTCGAGGGCACGCCGCAGCAATTCTGGACGTCGCTCAGCCGCCTGCGTGCGCTGCCCGACGACATGCGGGTCTATTGTGCGCACGAATACACGCAGTCCAATGCCCGCTTCGCGCTCACCGTCGAGACCGACAACAAGCAGCTTGTCGCGCGGTCGGCCAGCATCGACGCGGCGCGCAGCCGTGGCGAAGCGACGGTGCCCTCGTTGCTGGGCGAGGAGAAGGCCACCAACCCGTTCCTGCGCGCCGACATGCCGTCGGTGCAGAAGGCGGTCGGGCTCGTGGGCGCCGATCCGGTCCAGGTGTTCGCCGAGGTCCGTCATCGCAAGGATGTGTTCCGGTAGTACGAGCCGGGAACAGACGGTGACAAAAGTGAGTCAATGGCTTGGGAGGTGACGAGCGCCCGGGATCGCCGTTCGGGACCGTGTAGAAAATGCTCGGGGCGCTTTCCGGGCAGGCGATCGAGACGATGAACGGGGCTGGCTACAAGTATTTGACGGTTCTTCTCGTCCTGGTGCTCGTCGTGGCGGCGGCGGTGCTGTTCTCCGTCCTCGTGCCGATGCGCGGCATGATCTGCACCCGGAACGAGTTCACGGGCCAGGCGACATGCGGCTCCTATCCGATCGTCCTCGTGGTGATCTGGAACGCGATGAAGTCGATCAACGACTTCGGGGCGGCGATCGCCGCGATCGCGACGATCTTCATCGCCGTCTTCGCCTACGCCCTGCTGCGCTCCGCCGAGGCGCTGCGCGCGGCAACCGAACGACTGTGGTCGGCGTCCAAGGAGCAGACGACGATCGCGAGCCGCGCCCTCGGTGAGCTCGAGAGGCCCTGGGTGTTCGTCGACATCTCGCCCTGGATCCATTCGTCGGATGGCCACTACAGCGTGCCGCACGTGCGTTTCACCGTCGTCAATTACGGCCGTGCGCCCGCGATCGTGCAGTTGATGGATGCCGCCTTCAGCACCGGCCTGCGTCCGGCGGTGAAGCTGCGCGACTACGATCACCTGAGCGGTACGGCGTTGGGCGAGGGGCGCGAATGGAAGGATTGCGTCGCCACCCTCGACGACGAGTTGCGCAGCCGCTTGCGCCAGGAAGGCCCGCACATGGTGCCATCGTTCGAGGACGAGAACCTGTTTTTCACCGTACGCATCGAATACACCGACGCCCCGGGCAATCCTCATGTCAGCCGCTTCGGCTGGCGCTTCGATCCCGCCGCTGGTCGCTGGATCGGCCTGCGCGACCCCGACTGGTTCTTCGCCGATTGACAGCGCCTGCTCTCATCGCCTCACGCAGGCGAGGGCCGAGAGCGCGAGGCAGGTGGCCGAAACCGTATAGATCCAGAAGGGCGAGGCGATGGGCAGCAGGAGGCCCGCGACCATCGGCCCGGTCCCGGCGCCGATGTCGCGCCAGACCGCGCGGGTGGCGAGCGCATGGACGCGGGCGGGTCCCGGCGTGCGCTGTGCCACGATCGGCGGCACCAGCGGCAGTTGCAGGGCGCGCAGCACCACGATGGCGGCAGCGCAACTCCACAACCAGCCCGCGCCGAACCCGATCAACGCCAACGCCGTCGTCAGCGACAGCGTGACGAGCAGCCGCAAGGCACCGAGGCGCTCGGCCATCTGGCCGCCGATCGGACTGAGCACGATCTCGGAGAAATAGCGCAACGCCATCAGGAGGCCCGCCGCGATGACCGCGCTGCCGGGCAGCAGATCCTTGCCGAGATAGGCCAGACCGATGACGAACAGGCCGTCCAGCGTGAAACCTTCGAGGAACGACCAGAAATCGAGGCTGGTCGGCAGGGTCAGGCGTCGGCGCGCCGGCGGCACGGGGTGGGGCGCGGCCGGAAGGCGGCTGCTCGCCCAGAAGCCCGCGACGGCGACCGCGGCGAGGACGAAGAAGATCGCGCGGGGCCCATAAGCCTCGGCCAGCACGGCACCGAGCGGCAAGGCCAGCATCGGACCGATGGCGATGATCGCGCGCGAACGGCCCGAGCGGCGCGATGCACCCTGCGCCTCGGCTGTGGCCATCGCCTGGGTCGAGAGATTGAGCGCCGCGAAGGAAAGTCCCCAAAGGAGCCGCATCGGCAGCAGGAGCCAGAACCCCGACAGGGTCGCGTAGCCCAGCGCGCTGACCGCCGCGGCGCCAACGGCCAGCGTATCGGTCGGCCGGTCGCCGCGCCGCGCATAGAAGCGCGCGACCCAGCTGTAGCCTGCGATCCGGATCAGTCGATTGGCCGCGAGCAGCACGCCGGCTTCGGCGACGCTGACCCCGAACTGGGGCGCGAACATCGGCAGCAGGAGATAGAGGACGGTGTCGGAGGGAAGGGCCAGGGCCAGCGTGGCGGCCGAATAGCGGGCGTTGAGATCGGCAGGCGACGATCGGGACTCGACGGCGGACGCGGACATGGGCGCACCATCGGCCCTGTTACGGTCTTGTGACAAACGATGGGAAATCCGGCCACGTGTGATAAAAACTCACGCATGGCTTCGGGCGAACTCCCGCCGCTCAATGCGCTGCGCACGTTCCTGGTGGCGGCGCGCCATCTCAGCTTCTCGCGCGCCGCCATCGAGCTGAGCGTGACCCACGGCGCGGTCAGCCGCCAGGTGCGCAGCCTCGAGGCTTTCCTGGGAGTCGCCCTGTTCGAGCGTCAGGTCCGCAAGGTCGCCCTGACCATCGAGGGCCAGCAGCTCTATGCCGAGACGAGCCCGGCGCTGGAGCAGATCGGCGCTGCGGCGCGGGCGTTGATGGCGCGCGCGCCGGTGCGCGCGGTGCGGATCAATGCACGGCCATCGTTCACCGTGCGTTGGCTCATTCCCCGCCTGCCGAACTTCGTGGCCAATCATCCGGGCATCGAGCCGCAGCTTCACACGAGCACGCTGCCGCCCGAGAAGGCGCCGGAAGCGTTCGATGTCGCGATCCGCCGCGGCGTCGCGGGCTGGCCGTCGGCCTGCAAGGTCGATCCCTTCCTCGAGGACGAGCTGATCCTGGTGGCGGCGCCGGCGCTTTTGCAGGCCAGGCCCTTGACGGATGCCCGATCATTGGCCGCGCACGTGCTGCTTTCCTGCAAGACGCGCAAGCAGGACTGGGACGACTGGAAGCAGCATCTCGGGCTTGCGCGCCTGAAGCCGGCGCGGCGTCTCCAGTTCGATCATCTGCATTTCGTGCTACAGGCGGCGGTCGACGGCCTCGGCGTCGCGCTGACACCCACCTCGCTGCTTGGTACGGACGTTGCGCAGGGGCGGCTGGTCTGTCCTCTGCCGAGGCTGCGCATGCCGCTCCAGTCGATCTACTATGCCTGTGCGCCTGGCGGCGGGCGCGAGGCGCAACTCTTCGCCGACTGGCTGAACACTCAGGCCGCGGGCTGAACGCTACGGCTGGGCCCGCAGCACCAGCGCCTCGCGCAGCGCTCCGGCACAGACCGCCGCGCCGCGCCGCGCGCCGTGCAGCAGCATGGGCGAGGAAAGGAAGCCGTGCAGCATGCCGCCGAACTCGACCAGATCGGCCACCGTGCCGTCCTTCTGCAGGCGCCAGGCGTAGGCGCGGCCCTCGTCGCGCAGCGGGTCGTAGCCGGCGGTGATCACCAGCGCCGGCGGCAGGCCGGCAAGCGAGGGGGCCCGCAATGGCGAGACCCGCCAGTCGGCCCGGGTCGCCTTGTCGGGTGTGTAGTGGTCGAAGAACCATTCCATGGCCGGCGCGTCGAGACCGTAGCCCTGATGGAAGAGCCGGTAGGAGTCGGTACGCGCGGCGGCATCGGTCACCGGATAGGCGAGGAGCTGCATTCTGAGCCTGGGGCCGTTGTTGTCGCGCGCCCAGATGGAAACTGCCGCCGCCAGATTGCCGCCTGCGGAGTCGCCGCCGATGGCCAGACGATTGACGTCGATGCCGACTGTAGCCCCTTGGCTGGCCGCCCATTTCAGCGCCGCCACGACATCTTCGAAGGCGCCGGGGAAGCGTGTCTCGGGTGCAAGTCGATAGTCGACAGAGGCCACGACGATGCCGGCATCGAGCGCGAGCTGGGCGCACAGCACATCGTGACTGTCGAGGTTGCCGAAGACCCAGCCGCCGCCGTGCGCGTAGACGAGTGCGGGCAGACGTGCGTCGCTCGCGGCGCGCTCGGGCCTGTAAAGGCGAATGGGAATCTTGCCGGCCGGTCCGTCGATCGTGCGGTCGGTGACGGTGACGCCGTCCGGCCGCGGTCCCTGGGCGGTTGGCCGAAGCGCCAGATATTGCTCGCGCGCCGCCTGCGGGGAGAGCGTATGCCAGGCCGGTCGATTGGCCGCCGCCATCGCATCGAGCAGCCCCTGGGATTCAGGATCGAGCGCCATTTCCTCCGCCTCCGTTCAGTTCGATCGCAACGTCACTGTAGAGGCTCTCGGCGCCCCGGCAAATCGCGCCGGCTCGACTTGCAAAAGAGCCTCGTCGGTTCGCGTACGCGGTGCGGAGGCCTGTTCCGTTGTCGAGCCGATGCTAAGGTGCGCCATGACGTTCGAACCGGATCAAGGGACAGCGCCGGCATCGGCCTCGCGTTGGCGGCGGATGTGGGATGGCGTGCGGAGCGTCCGCTTTCGGCGGACGGGGACCGGAGCGATGCCGTCGCGTCGGCGCTCGATCTGGAAGTGGGCGGCCTGGATCGTCGCGATCCTCCTGGTGATCTACTTCCCGATCGGCGCGCTGTTCGTCGAGAATATCGACGACGATCCGCAGTTCGGTCCGCAGAACGTGACGGCGGGCGAGAGCCGCGCCGTGGCCCTGGCGGCAGACCTGGTGACACGTGAGGTCGATGTTCACACCTGGGCGCCGATGCAGCCCCCCTTCCTGCCGGCGGGTATCCTGGACAACATGCCGAACTTCCAGCGCGGCATCATGGCGGCCCTCGGCCGTTTCACGACCGAGATGATGGACCAGGTCGGCCGCACCCGCGGCTCCAGCCAGGTTGATCGCGATCTCGAGCAGGCGCGCGGCTTCCTTAACGAGCAGCCCAATGTCTGGATCTGGCAGCCCAGTGTCTCACTGATGCCGTCCGCCACGTCGGCGCAGAAATATCGCGCCGGTCGCGACAAGCTGATCGCCTACAACAAGCGCCTGGCGGCGGGTCAGGCGGTGTTCGAGCGCCGCTCGGACAACCTGCAGGCTCTGGTCGACCGCATCGCCAACGACATCGGTTCGGACTCGGCCGTCGCCGACCGACACATCATCGAGCAGGCCGGCAATCTGTTCGATCTCCAGTGCGACGACATCTTCTATTTCAACAAGGGCCGGCTCTATGCCGACTATCTCCTGTTGCGCGAGCTGGGATCGGACTTCCAGAACGTGATTCGCGATCGCGACCTCACCAATCCCTGGAACCAGATGGTCGACACGTTCCGGGTCGCCGCCGAGCTCGACCCCTGGATCGTCTGGAACGGTTATCCCGACGGATTGCTGATTCCGAACCATCTTGCAGCTCAGGGTTTCTACCTACTCCGTGCCCGCACGCAGCTCCGCGAGATCAGCGGTATCTTGCAAAAATGAGCTTCGTTTTCGCATCAATCATGCAGAAAATTATGCGACAATTTTTCGAATCGAAGGCGGGAACTTAGGTTTGCCACGCGCAGTGCGGTCCTTCCGATTCCCGTGCGCCGCCTTGTAACCGGCTATAATGACTGGGTAATAATGAAGTTTGACGTAACATTTATACATAACGACTCAAGAATGAACTTGATCCCGCCATTTTGCGTTCCTACGTCCGACGCACGGAGCGGGATGGACGCCCCATCCCCGACCTGAACGACGCCGAGCGGACCTGCCGCCTCACGCGTTCGACAAGGAGGTAGGTTTGTTTATCCAGACCGAGCAGACGCCGAATCCGTCGACCCTGAAGTTCCTTCCCGGCCGTGTGGTCATGGAGAGGGGCACGATGGATTTTGCTGATGTCGATGCGGCCCAGTCGTCGCCGTTGGCTAAGAGGCTGTTTGCGGTCGAAGGCGTCGAGCGCGTTTTCCTTGGCGCCGATTTCGTCACCGTGACGAAGGCCGCATCCAGGGATTGGCAGATGCTGAAGCCTGCGATCCTGGGCGGCATCATGGAGCATTACACGTCGGGCGAACCGGTCATCGCGGGCGAGGCGAGCGCCTCCGAAGGTGCGGCCGACGATGACGACGAGATCGTCGCCCAGATCAAGGATCTTCTCGAAACGCGCGTGCGTCCGGCGGTGGCCCAGGACGGCGGTGATATCGTGTTCCAGGATTTCCGGGATGGCGTGGTTTACCTGCACATGCAGGGATCCTGTTCGGGTTGCCCCAGCTCGACGGCCACGCTCAAGATGGGCATCGAGAACCTTCTGAAGCACTACGTGCCGGAAGTCGTCGAAGTTCAGGCAGCCCTGTAGGCCGGCCCAAGCCCAAGCGTCCAGCGTAGGAGAGACGCCGTCTCACAGTGTGGGACGGCGACGGGAGCTTGT
Organism: Reyranella sp.; assembly: GCA_035279245.1. Taxonomy (GTDB): domain Bacteria; phylum Pseudomonadota; class Alphaproteobacteria; order Reyranellales; family Reyranellaceae; genus Reyranella. Next base: position 10,775 of record DATEID010000006.1, on the reverse strand, counting down.
TGTCTTTGACAACGAAGAGAGAGGCATGCAGTCGACGATCCGCCATTATGCATTTCCTGCCGTCTGGCTCGCCGTGTTCGCCACGGGCGTGAGCCTGCGGCATCCGGTGCCGCAGGCGGATGCGATGGCTCTCCTGTCCTCCCGCATCGGTCCGCCCGCCGATCCCGCCGAGCCGCCCAGCTTTCTTTCGCATACGCCTTTCCCCACCCAGCTTTCCTTCGTTGTCCCGCCGCCGCCCGAGCCTGAGCAGGCCGCGCAGGCGGGACCGCACGATTTCCTCGGCGGCCATGGCCGCTTCGCTGCACCCGGTAACGCGGTGCGTCGGCAGGTCCAGCTGCGCCCCATCAATCCGCGCACGGCCGACGAGCTGGCCGGCGCATTCCGCGAGGTTGCCTATACGCTCACCGATGTCCGTCAGGGTGAGGCAGTGCCGCCGATCAAGCTGCAAAAGGTGCCGCAGGATCTCGGCAGCAAGGACGGCAGCCTGCGCAAGGCGCTGTTCATCACCGCGCTCCTGCCGGTGATCCTCGACGTCAACCAGCGTGTGCTGGCCGATCGCGATCAGCTCCTCTACCTGCGCAAGAAGATCCGCTCTGGCGTTGGTCTTACGCCGGATGAGGGCTTGTGGCTGGAGCAGCTCGCCGACCGCTACGATACGACGTCCAGCGACCTCGACCAGCTCGTGCGGCGTGTCGACATCGTGCCGCCATCGATGGCCATTGCGCAGAGCGGCGTCGAATCGGGCTGGGGAACATCGTTCGCGGCGCGCGAGGGCAACGCGCTGTTCGGGCAGATCCAGTCGACGGGCCAGCATGCCGTGACCGTCTCATGGCGACCGGGCAGCGGCATGCCACAGCCGTTCGCCAACATAGGCGAAGCGACCGAGGCCTATGTATCCAACCTCAACTCGCATCCGGCCTACGCGGCCTTCCGCGCCGAACGGGCGGCCATGCGGGCGCGTGGCCAGCCGCTGGACGGCTACCATCTCGTCGGTCAGCTCGCTCGCTATTCCGAACTCGGCCAAAGCTATGTCGACTTCGTGCGCAAGATCATGCGCGAGAACGACCTCACCGACTTCGACAAGGCCAAGCTCTCCAGCTTCTAACGGCGCGGGCAAACACTAAGGATCCTTTGCCGCGCTCGGGAGGACATTCGTCTTGCTGTCGGCCTCCCCATCAAGCGGCTGCATCATCGATCGTGGCAGATCGGCATCCGCCACGAGCGGATAGCGCCGCGCATCGAAAAGCTGATAGTGCCACCACTCGTTGCGATAGAAGTCCCAGCCGGCAGCCGTCATGAGACCCATCAGCAGGAGCCGGTTGCGCTGCGCCCCGACAGGGATGTCGGTACGGCCATGATGCGAGAGCGGCGTGAAGGCGTCGAAAGCCGTGCCCATGTCGAGCGCATCGCCCCGGTCGTCGATCAAGGTGAGGTCGACCGCGACGCCGCGCGAATGCGGCGAACCGCGGCGGGGATCGGCGAGGAACTCGGGATCCGGCCGCGCATTCCACAAGGTCCACTGGGCTTCCACAGGGCGCAGCGCATCGAAGAGGCGCAGGCGATAGCCGAGCGGCCTTGCGAGCGCGATCGCGGCGGCGAGCTTTTCGGCTGCGGCGCGATGCAGCCAGCATTCGGCATTCCGGTAGACCGGGCGGCCGGTTAGATTGGCGTCGGTCGCATAAGCCAATGTCACGTCGACGTCGAAAGCGGGCGGCGTGATTGCAACAAGATCGAGTGTCATGTCCGCACAATGCCCAGCCTCGCACACGGGCGCCAGCGATCCGCATCTTACCTGATATGACCGTCGTCCTCGCCTTCGACTGTGCCGTAAGCGGCCTCGGCCTAGCGCTCGTGCGAGACGATGAGATCCTGGCCGTCCATCGCGAGGAGGGACGTGAGCAGGCATCGCGTCTCTTGCCCGCCATCTCCGACCTTTTGCGCGCGGCGGAGGTCGATCGCCGCGCCTTGTCCATGATTGCCGCGACGGTGGGGCCGGGCAGCTTCACCGGCGTGCGCGTGGGACTCGCTGCGGCACGCGGCCTCGCGGTCGCGCTCGATGTACCGCTCGCGGGTCTTTCCACCACGACGACGCTGATTGCCCAGGCGCCTGAAGGCAAGCGGCTTGCGGTGGCCGCGATCGACAGTCATCTCGGCGATTGGTTCTGCGCACTTGGCGAGAAGGAGCAAAGGCCGTTCTTGGCCACGACGGCAGTGCTTGTCGAGACGCTGAAGAAACGACGGAGCTTCTTGATCGGCCCGCCCGCAAAGCCGCTTGCGGCCGAGCTGGTCGCCGCAGGTCTCGATGTCGAAGCGGCGACGGCCTTTCCCGATCCGGTCGTGCTGGCGCGATTGGCGATTGAAGAAGGCGTCGCGGCTTGGCGCTCGCGCAACCGGAGCGAAGGCCTGCCGCGGCCGCTTTATCTTCGCGGAGTCAATATCACCCTGCCGGACGGCCAGAGGCGGACCGTCGATTGACCCGCTGCTTCGCGCACCGCCCCCTTGAGGCCGGCGACCTCGACGTCGCTTCGGCGCTCCACGTCGATGCCTTCGCACCCTTCGGTGAACGTGGTTGGAGTCGGCAGGAGATCGCCGAGCTGCTGGCCGCACCCGGCGTGGCGGGGATCCTGGCGCAAAATGAGCGGGAGGCTGTCGGCTTCGCTCTCTGCCGGGTCGCAGCCGACGAGGCCGAGCTGCTGACCATCGCCGTCCGAGCGGATCGTCGCCGGCAGGGTGTTGGCGCGGCCTTGTTGAGATTGGTTATCGCTCTCGTCCGCGAGCGCGGTGCGCGCCGCCTGTTCCTCGAGGTGGGGTCGGACAATCTGGCGGCGCTTCACGTCTACCGACAGGCGGGCTTCGAGACGGTCGGGCATCGGCCCGCGTATTACAATCGGCCGGGGCTGAAGGTCGCCGACGCCGTCGTGATGCGCTTGGTACTCGATTGATCAGCTTCGGCGAATGGTCACGATATGTTCATCGCCGTCGGCTACGACTCCCAAGATGACATGGCCCTCGTCCCGCGCCGCACGCGGCACGTTGCGCAGCGGTTCCTCGCCGCGCAGCCGGACGCTCAGCACCTCGCCCGGCTGCATGCGCTCCAGCCGCAACTTGGTGCGGACGAAGGTCATGGGGCAGACCTCGCCGGTGATGTCGATCGTCTGGTCCGCCTCGGGGGATAAAGATTTGGACATGTCGCCAACTATACCGGGCCAGCAGCCCGGTGTAGGGTATTTGGCGATGTCTGAGCAGAAGTCAAAGCTCGAAGCACTGTGCACCGAACGCGGTCTCAAGATGACGGACCAGCGGCGCGTCATCGCGCGCGTGCTTTCGGAGTCGTCCGATCATCCGGACGTCGAATCGCTGCACAGACGCGCGACCGCGGTCGATCCGAATATCTCCATCGCGACCGTTTATCGGACCGTCCGTCTGTTCGAGGAAGCGGGCATTCTCGCCAAGCACGACTTCGGCGACGGACGCGCACGGTACGAGGAGACGCCCAGCGAGCACCACGATCATCTGATCGATGTCCAAAGCGGGAGGGTTGTGGAATTCCACAACGACGAGATCGAGGAGCTGCAGCGGCGAATTGCGGAAAAGGCCGGATATCGGCTTGTCGGGCATCGTCTGGAGCTGTTCGGCGTTCCCCTGGACAGTAAATCCGACCCCCAAAAATGAGTGGACGCAACCTTTGCCACCCCGATAATGGGACCATGATCGGGGCGGCCCCCTTGCGGATGACGCATGCGCATTGACCGCGCTGATAGTGAAGCCGAACTCCTTGGCCCTCCCGTTTCGAACGCGGAGATCGTCAAGGTCGTCGCGGGCGATTTCGAAGTTCGACTCGCCCAGACGGCGGCCGAGATCGATGCCGCACAGGCATTGCGTTTTCGGATCTTCTACGAGGAAATGCAGGCCAATCCGACGCCGGACATGGCGCGGCTGAGGCGGGACTTCGATGCGTACGACGAGGTCTGTGACCACCTGCTGGTGCTCGACCGTCGGCGCGGCGACGGCCCCGAAGGCATCGTCGGCACCTATCGTCTGATCCGCCGATCGGCGGCCGCCAAGCTGGGACGCTTCTATTCGGCTGCCGAATACGATGTTGGTCCGATGGTCGACTACCCCGGCGAAGTGCTGGAACTCGGCCGGTCCTGCATCGCCAAGGATGCGCGCAACACGGCCACCATGCAGATGCTATGGCGCGGCATCGCACTTTACTCCTTCCATTACAACATCCAGGTGATGTTCGGCTGCGCCAGCCTTCCCGGAACGGAGCCGGCGCACGACGCGCTGGCGTTGAGCTATCTCTATCACCACCATCTCGCGCCACCGGAGATCCGCGTGCGGGCGCTCGAGAGCCGCTACATAAAGATGGATATGCTCGAGCCCGGCAGCTACGAGCCGCGCAAGGCCTTGGCGCGCGTGCCGCCGCTCATCAAGGGATATCTGAGGCTCGGCGGATTCGTGGGCGATGGTGCCGTCATCGATCCCGAGTTCAACACGACCGACGTCTTCATCATCGTCAAGACCGAGCTGGTGACGGAGAAGTACATCCGCCATTACGAACGCGGGATGCGCGAGTAGAGCTGGCGCTTCCGACGCGGCAATGTGGCTCGGTTCCCCTTTGCGCGGCGCTTTCAGGTTGGCGAGCTATCTCTTGCTCACCCTGCTGCTGCTGCCTGTTCATTTGCTGGCGCTCGCGCTCGGCCTGCGTTCGGTCGTAAGCGGCCTGCCTGTGCTCTACCACCGCATGGTCTGCTTCATTCTCGGCATCCGTGTGCGTGTGCACGGCACGCGCTCGACCGTGACGCCCACGCTGTTCGTCTGCAATCACGTGTCCTATCTCGACATCGAGGTGCTGGGCAGCCTGGTGCCGGGCAGCTTCGTCGCCAAGGCGGAAGTGGCGACATGGCCTTTCTTCAAGACGCTGGCCAAGGCGCAGCGCACGATCTTCGTCGAACGGACCTCCAGCAAGACGACCTCGAGCCGTGACGAGATGATGAAGCGCCTCGACACCGGCGATAATCTCATGCTGTTCCCCGAGGGCACGAGCAGCGACGGTACGCGCGTGTTACCGTTTCGCACCGCCTTGTTCGGCGTGGCGCAGCTCAGGCGCGACGGCAAGCCAATCGTGGTGCAGCCGGTGGCGATTTCCTATACTCGCCTCGATGGCATCCCGCTCGGCCGCTACTGGCGACCGCTGTTCGCCTGGTTCGGCGACCTCGATCTCGTCCCGCACCTCTGGCAGATGGTCTGCCTCGGCGAGACGGAAGCAATCGTCACTTTCTTTCCCCCGGTCGATATCGACCAACTCGGCGATCGCAAGAAGCTTGCCGATTTCTGCTTCCGGCAGGTGTCATCCGGTGTCCAGGCGGCCAACACCGGCCGGCTCGAGTTGCTGCCGCCGGCCGAAACGTGACCGTCCGCTTCACCGTCGAGAACAATGTCGGCTGGCTGGAATTCGACCGGCCGCCGGTCAATGCGTTTACCCATGCGATGGTCGAGAAGACGCGGGATGGGATTGCCGCCGCGCTGGCCGACCCGGCGGTGCGCGTGCTGGTGCTCGGCAGTGCGGTGGAGCGCTATTTCAGCGCCGGCGCCGATCTCAACGCCTTCAAGGGCATGACCGGCCAGGGCATGCGCCGCTGGGCCGAACGCTGCCACGAGATCGTCCGTCTCCTGAGGGAGTCCCCGAAGCCCCTGTTGGCGGCGATCCACGGCACGGCCGTCGGGGGCGGCCTGGAGATGACGCTCCACTGTGACCTGCGCTTCGCGGCGACCGACGCCCGACTGGGCCAGCCGGAAATCCATATCGGCTTCATCCCGCCGATCGCCACCACCCAGGCACTGGTCCGGCTGATCGGCCGGCCACGCGCGATCCGCTACCTCTACGAAGGCGGCCTGGTGCCGGCGACCGAGGCGCTGCAATGGGGGCTGATCGACGAGCTGGTCGAGCCCGCCGGCCTGCGCCGCCGGGTGCAGGCCTACGGCGAGGACCTGGCCTCCAGGTCGCCCACGGCCCTCGCCGCCATCCGGCGCACCGTCACGCTGGGCGGCGGCATGACGTTCGAGGAGGGACGGGCGCTCGAGCTCGAGACCGTGGTCGACCTGGCGGACACCGCCGATTTCGCCGAGGGCGTGGAGGCCTTCCTGGCCAAGCGACCGCCGGTCTGGCATCGGTCCTGAGACGATGATAGAACGCGTCCGTTCCAGCAACGAAAGGCCGATGACCCTTCTCCCGACCAGCGGGAAGCGCAAGCGCGTGTTCATCCGCACCTATGGCTGCCAGATGAACGTCTACGACTCGGACCGCATGGCCGACGTCCTGCGGCCGCTCGGCTACGCCCTGTCGGAAAGCCCCGAGCAGGCCGACCTCGTCGTGCTCAACACCTGTCACATCCGCGAGAAGGCGTCGGAGAAGGTCTATTCCGAGCTTGGCCGCCTGCGCGACGTGAAGCGCGAGCGCCGCCGCGCGGGAGCGGATCTCACCATCGCCGTCGCAGGCTGCGTGGCCCAGGCCGAGGGCGAGGAGATCGCGCGACGGCAGCCGGCCGTCGACATCGTCGTCGGTCCGCAGGCCTATCACCGTCTGCCGCAGCTCCTGGCCGAAGCCGAGCGTCGCGCTGCCCTCCGGCGTGCCGGCAAGCGGCTGCCGGGGGCCGGCGTGCTCGACACCGAGTTCCCGGCCGAGAGCAAGTTCGACCACCTGCCCGCGCCGGCCGGCGCGAAGGCAGGCTCGGCTTTCCTGTCGATCCAGGAAGGCTGCGACAAGTTCTGCACCTTCTGCGTGGTGCCCTATACGCGCGGCGCCGAATATTCACGACCGGTCGAGGCGGTCCTGCGGGAAGCCCGCGGTCTGGTCGCCTCCGGCGCGGTCGAGCTCACGCTGCTCGGCCAGAACGTCAACGCCTTTCATGGCGAGGCCGCCGATGGATCGACCTGGTCGCTCGCGCGGCTGATCCGTGCGCTCGCCGAAATCGACGGCCTGGCGCGCATCCGCTATACGACCTCCCATCCGCGCGACATGGACGACGAGCTGATCGTCGCGCACGGCGAGGTACCGCAGCTCATGCCCTATCTGCATCTGCCGGTGCAGTCGGGATCGGACCACATCCTCGAGGCGATGAACCGCGGCCACGGCCGCGATCTCTTCCGGCGCATCGTCGATCGACTGCGCGAATGTCGGCCGGACCTCGCGCTTTCGACCGACTTCATCGTCGGCTTCCCCGGCGAGAGCGACGCCGATTTCGATGAAACGATGCGGCTGGTCGAGGACGTGGGTTTCGCCTCGGCCTTCTCGTTCAAGTACAGCCGCCGCCCCGGCACGCCCGCGGCAGCGCTTGCCGGCCAGGTTCCCGAGACGGTGAAGGCAGCGCGGCTCGCGGCGCTGCAGGCGCTGCTGGCCGATCAGCAGCGCGCCTTCAACCAGGCGACAGTCGGTATGACGGTGCCGGTCCTGTTCGCCGAAGCGGGCCGCAAGCCCGGCCAGATGCTGGGCAAGAGCCCGTGGCTGCAATCTGTTCATGTCGAAGGGGCCGCGTCGCTGTTCGGCCGCATTGCCGAGGTCGAGCTGGTCGAGGCCCATGCGGTGAGCCTCGCGGGTCGATTGATATCTTCCGCCGAGGCGGCTGCGTGAGCGATCCCAGCGCCAGCGCCGGCCGGCCGGCCGATCTGCGCCGCATGACATTCGACGACAATGCCCTGCTGGCCGTGCTGTACGGCGACCACGACCGCAATCTCGTGCGCATCGAGCAGCTCGCCAAGGTGCAGATCAGTGCCCGTGGGAACCAGCTCGCCATCTCCGGCAATGCCGATGATGCCGGCGTAGCCCACAAGGCGATCACCGGTCTCTACGAGCGGTTGAAGCGCGGCCTGTCGATCGAGCCTGCGGATATCGATGCGGCGGTGCGGTTCGCGCGCAGCGGCGGCGATGGCGTCGACGAACAGGGCATTCGCACGCGTCGCCGCACGGTGCAGCCTCGCTCGCCGGGCCAGCGCGCCTATCTCGCGGCGCTGCGCGAACGCGACATGGTGTTCGCCTTGGGTCCGGCCGGCAGCGGCAAGACCTATCTCGCGGTGGCGATGGGCGTGTCCCTGTTGCTCGGCGGCAAGGTGGAGCGCATCGTGCTGTCGCGTCCAGCGGTCGAGGCGGGCGAGCGGTTGGGCTTCCTGCCCGGCGACATGCGGGAGAAGATCGATCCGTACTTGCGGCCGCTTTATGACGCGCTGCACGATATGATGCCGGCCGAGCAGATCGCCAATCGCCTGGAATCGGGCGAGATCGAGATCGCGCCCCTGGCTTTCATGCGCGGCCGCACCCTGTCGCACTGCTACGTGATCCTCGACGAGGCGCAGAACACCACCCCGATGCAGATGCGCATGTTCCTGACACGACTCGGCGAGGGATCGCGCATGGTGATCACCGGCGATCCCAGCCAGACCGATTTGCCGGGAGGCCAGAAATCGGGCCTCGCCGACGCCGTCGAGACCCTGGAGGAGGTCAACGGCGTGCGCTTCGTGCGGCTGGGCGCAAAGGACGTCGTGCGCCACGATCTCGTGACCCGGATCGTCGAGGCCTATGACGCGCGCGACAGGCAGCGCAAGGCTTAGCTGCACCGTCGTGGTGCTCGACCGAGCCTGGCACCGGTCGCTGCCCGGCGTCGAGCGACTCGTGCGGCGCGCGACTCGCGCGGCCTACGCCGGCGCCCGCCGCACAGCACTTGCCTCGATCGTCGTCGCTCTTGCGGACGACCGGCGCGTACAGCGTTTGAACGCGCGCGACCGCAAGAAGGACAAACCGACCAATGTCCTTTCCTATCCTTCTGGGGAAAGGAGGGTCTTGGGCGACATCGTGCTGGCGCGCCAGACCGTGTGGCGCGAGTCACGGGCGCAGGGGAAGACCGCAGCCGATCACCTCTCGCACCTCGTGGTGCATGGCACGCTGCATCTTCTGGGCTATGACCACGAAACGGGCGAAGCCGACGCCCGCCGCATGGAAGCGCTCGAGCGCCGGGTGCTGGCGAAGCTCGGTATCGCCGATCCGTATTCGTAAGAGCCGGCGTCATTGGAGCGCGCCACTCCAGTGGCGCAATCATGAGCGCCACTGGAGAGGGTGTGAAGCAATGGCTTCGGGTTCGAGGAGGCGAGTTCGAGTTGGGGTCGCGGTCGCTGCGGCCGCCGTCGCTCGGGAAGGAGGTTGCTGACGGTGTGGTGGCTCGTTCAGGCGAGGCCAAGCCGTTTGAACTGAAGGAAGTTGAAGGCGTGGACGTGCCAGAGCACGACCGCCTTCACTTTCTTGACGCCGCGCACGAGCAGGCGCCGCAGGCCGTGGTTTCGCATGTGGGCATGGGGACGCTCGGTGGCGAAGCGTTTGCGATAGGTCGCCTGGCCTTGCTCGCCGGCCATGCGCTGGCGCCAGGCGATCGTGCCCGGTCCGTCGCCGCGCTTGGGCAGGGCCGGATCGCTCTTGCCCTTCTTGTCGGGCAGCGGACAGAACAGCTCGATGCGCCGCTTGTGCAAGCGCTCGATGTCGTTCTTGCTGTAGTAGCCACCGTCGGCCAACACCGCCTGCGGCTTCACCTTGTAGCGGCGCTTGATCTCGTTGACCGCCGTGCCGAGCAGACCATAGTCGTTGCCCTGGTCGGTCACCGACACGCCGACGATGTGGGCGCCGTCGACCGAGGTCTTGATCTGTACGTTGTAGGCCGGCCGGAAGCTGCCATCGCCCATCTTCATGATCCGCGCATCGGGGTCGTTGGTCGAGGCGCGCGCCTCCTTGCGGTCCTTCTGCTCCTTGCGGCGCTGCTCGACCGCGGCCTGCGCGCGGCGCTTCTCGATCTTGGCCTGCGCCCTGCGCGCCCGCCGCAGCCGTTGCTCGCGGTCCTCCGCCGCCGAAAGCCGCCGCGCCTTGAGCCGCCGGTCCGACGCCGCCGGATCCTCGTCCAGCTCCGCCCGCAGCTTGCGCACCGTCGCCACCGCCGCCCGGTGCAGCTCGGCCAGACGCCCGGCGCTGCGGAACGACCGCCCGCTCGCCAGCGACTGCATCTTCATCCCGTCCACCGCCAGGCACCGCACATCGATCCCTCCCGACGCAATCAGCGCCGTCACCGACTGCGTCAGAAGCCGGTCCAGCAGCTCCCCCGTCGCCGTCCGGAAGTCGGCCAGCGTGTGGTAGTTCACCCCAACCCCGCCCAGCAGCCACAGATAGGCCAGATCGCTCTTGCACAGCCGATCCAACAGCCGCGCGCTGCCGACCCCTTCCAGCGTCGCGTACAGCCACAGCGACACCAGGATCGCCGGATCGATCGCCGGACGGCCGCTCCCCTGCACCGTCGTGCGCACCCGGCCGTACAGCTCCGACAGATCAAGCTCCTCGACGTAGGCCCACACCTCGCGCGCCCGATGATCCGGCGCCAGCAGATCGTCCAGGCAGCTCTGCTGGAACTCCACCTGACGCCGCTCCGCCATCTCCAGACGCAATCCCGAAGGCCTGCCTTTCGCCATCTCCGCCTCGCTGTGCTCCTCAAAAACACAGCGAATCATCCATCACATCTCAACGCCACCCTTTTCTTCACAGCCTCTGCAGTGGCGCGCTCCCTTGAGCGCGCTCATCGGAGCGCGCAACTCCAGTTGCGCCCCTTGCGGATAGAGACAGGAGACCGGCGCTGTCGACTGGCGGCCGCCCTATTGCTCGGCGACGTGTGCGATCATGTCCTCGATCATGCGCCGCACGTGCTCGTCCTCGGCGACGTAGAAGACCTGCTTGCCCTGGCGCTCGG
>DATEID010000005.1:0-13478 GCA_035279245.1 Reyranella sp. | reverse complement strand
CTCAAGGAACTGCTCGCCGCGTTCAGGATCGAGCGCGGCGATGTCGCCGATTGGCCAGGCCAGCCGGGCGATGTGGCGAGACGTCGCCTGATTGCCGAACTGATGCGACCGGCGGAGACCAGCGAGCACTGGTCGCGCCCGCCCGTTGCCGTTCTCGATCACGTGACGCGCGCCGATTGCGCGACGCCGCATCAGGAAGCGTTGGTGATCGCCCTGGCATTGCGCGAGAGCCTCGAGACGCCGACGCGCACCGCCGCACTGGTCACGCCCGACCGCGACCTTGCGCGACGAGTCGCGGCGGAACTCAAGCGCTGGCAGATCGACATCGACGATTCCGCCGGCGAGCCGCTCGCCCATTCGCCGCCGGCGATGCTGATCCGCGCCTTGCTCGCGGCGATCGACAGCGGCTTTGCGCCGGTCGATCTGCTGGCGCTCCTGAAGCACCCGCTATGCACTCTTGGGCTTGCCCGCACGGCCTTGCTCAATGGGGCGCGGCGGCTCGATCGCAAGTGCCTGCGCGGATTGAAGCCGGCGCCAGGTCTCGCGCCTTTGAAGGCATGCGCCGAGCAGGCGAACTTCGGCAGTGTCGGCGACCGCCGGCAGGTACTCGACCTGACCGAGCGGATCGAGCAGGCCACCTCGGCTCTCACCACCCTGATGAATGGAGAGGCCACCCCTGAGGCTTTTCTGGACACTACCATCGCCGCTGCCGAAGCAGTGGCGACGGCAGATGCCTTGTGGTCCGGCCAGGCAGGTGAAGCGCTGGCCGACGTCCTGGCGCGCCTGCGCATCGCCTGGCAAGGTCGCCGGCCGATATCGGGCAGCGAATGGCCGGCACTGTTCGCGACCATGCTGGCGCCGGAAGCGTTGCGCCCACGCTTCGGACGCCATCCACGGCTTGCCATCTGGGGACCGCTGGAGGCGCGCCTGCAGCGCGCCGATCTCCTGATCCTGGGCGGGCTCAATGAAGGCTCCTGGCCGCCCGCCGTGGAGACCGGGCCCTGGATCAATCGACCAATGCGCGCCGCGCTCGGCTTGCCACAGCCCGAGCGGCGCGTCGGGCTGTCGGCGCACGACTTCGCATCGGCGCTGGCGGCCGAACGCGTGCTGTTGACACGGGCAGAACGCGAGGGCGGTGCGCCAACCGTGCCCTCGCGCTGGCTTGCCCGCCTCGATGCGCTTTTCGGTCACGAGCCGGAAAGCAATACGGCGGTGCCTGAATATATCCAGCGCGGCCGCCGCGCCCTGCTCGCCTGGTCGCAGGCGATCGACGATCCCAAGCGCTACCGTCCCTGGCCTCGGCCCGAACCGCGTCCACCCCTCGAGGCGCGGCCCACGCGACTCTCGTTGTCGAGCATCGAGCAATGGCGGCGCGATCCTTATGGCCTGTATGCGCGGCGTATTCTCGGCCTCGAAGCGCTCGACCCGCTGGAGGCGGAGCTCGGCGCCGCAGATCGTGGCTCGGCCCTGCACAACGCGCTCGACGAATTCCTCAAGGCGCATCCGTCGGGTCTCCTGCCGACCGACGCGCTCGCCCGCTTCGAGGCGCTGGGCGAACAGCATCTGGGCGAGCTGCTGGCGGCACCGGCGGAGCGCGCCTTCTGGTGGCCACGCTTCCAGCGGCTCGCGCGCTGGTTCGTCGCGACGGAAAATGCCCGACGTGCGGCGGGCACGCGACTGCTGGGCAGCGAGACCAAGGGCGAGATCACGGTCGGCCCGGCGGCGCGACCGCTTGTCGTCGAAGCGCGCGCCGATCGCATCGACGAGATCGAGCCGGGTGGCTGGGAGATCATCGACTACAAGACTGGCCGCGTGCCGTCCCGCAAGGAACTCGATGCCCTGTTCGCCCCCCAGCTCCTGCTCGAAGCGGCAATGGCGGAGCGGGGCGGCTTTGCCGGCATCGACGACAAGGCGCGCGCGGTTCATCTCGCCTACTGGCAGGCCAACGGCCTCGGCGAGGGCGGCGCCGCCATCGAGGTCAAGGAAAGCGAGGCACTGGTCCCGGCCATGCTGGCGCTGGTCGCCCGTATGGCCGAGCATTTCGCCAATCCGAGCACACCCTACTCCGCCCTGCCGTGGCCGGAGTTCGGCCCGTACTTCAACGACTACAAGCATCTCGAACGCGTGGCCGAATGGTCGACCGCGGGCGGAGGCGAAGAGTGAACGACGCCTTCGACCCCCTCGAGATCGCAACGACCGCGCAGCGCACGGCAACGACGCCCGATCGCTCGGCCTGGGTCGAGGCCAATGCCGGCACCGGCAAGACCAAGGTGCTGACCGAACGCGTGATGCGCCTGTTGCTGGCGGGCGTACGGCCCGAGCGCATCCTCTGCCTGACCTTCACCAAGGCTGCGGCCGCGGAGATGCGCAATCGACTGGCAAACCAGCTCGGCCGATGGGCGATGGCGGAGGGGGCAGAGCTCGACGAGCAGATCGAGGCGCTGATCGACCGGCCGCCCGAGCCCGGGCAGCGCGTAATCGCGCGTCGCCTTTTTGCGCGCGTCCTCGACGCGCCGGGCGGCATCAACATCCTGACCATCCACGCCTTCTGCCAAACTCTCCTGAAGCGCTTCCCGCTCGAAGCCGGCGTCGCACCGGGCTTCGAGGTGATGGACGAAGCGGAGGCCGCGACCTTGCTGCGGCAGGCGCAGGACTCGCAGATCGAAGCCTTGTCTCGCGACGATGCGGCAACCGATTTGCGCGAGGCGCTTGCCGTCGTCGCCGGCCGGATCTCGATCGCCGAGTACGCAGAACTCATGACCGGGCTCCTCGCCGAAAGAGCCTGGTTGCTGGCGCGCATTGCCAATGACGAAGGCCTGGCACGCCTGCGCCGGCGGCTGGCCCGGCGGCTCGGCTGCGACAAGGACCACGACACCAAGCCCGACGAGGCTGCGTTGCGTGCCGCCATCAAGGCCCTGGCAAGAGGCGGCAAGACCGATACCGCACGCGCCGACGCGATCGCCGCATGGCTGGATGCAGGCGAGGACCGGGCTCTCTGCCTCGACGCCTATTGCGCGGCGTTCTTCACCGAGAAGGGCGACGTCCGCAAGGCGCTCGCCTCCAAGGCCGCCGTCGCGATGATGGCGGATATCGACCGGGTGCTGCGTACCGAAGCCGAGCGGATGAAAGCCGAGATCGATCACGCGCGCGGGCGGGCGCTGGTCGAGCTTACCTGTGCGCTGTTGCGGCTCGGGCTCGACATCACGGAGCGCTATGGCGCCGCCAAGCGACGTCGCGCGATGCTGGATTACGACGACCTGATCGTCGCCACGCGGCGGTTGCTGGAAAGCGCCGAGAGCGCCGCCTGGGTGCTCTACAAGCTCGATGGCGGCATAGACCACGTGCTGGTGGACGAGGCTCAGGACACCAATCCGGACCAATGGGAAGTCATTCGCCGCCTGACGGAGGAATTCTTCGTCGGCGAAAGCGGCAGCGACCGCGAGCGCACGGTCTTCGCCGTCGGCGACACCAAGCAGTCGATCTTCGGCTTCCAGCGTGCGGACCCGCGCAAGCTGGCCGAGATGCGGCTGTGGTTCGCGGAGAAGACCCAACAGGCAGGCAAGGGCTTCGAGTCGGTCGACCTTACCGTCTCGTTCCGCTCGACCCCGGCGGTGCTGGATGCGGTCGACTGGGTGTTCGAGCAGCCCGAAGCGGCGAAGGGCGTCGCCGAGCCAGGCGACGTCCTGCATCTGCCGAGCCGCAAGGACGATCCGGGCCGCGTCGAGCTTTGGCCGCTGGTCGCGCCGATCAAGGCCGACACCGACCCCACGGACATCGAGGCGCCCAAGGGCACGGCACTCGCGCCGCACGAGCGGCTGGCGCACCTGATTGCGGTCCATGCCAAGGGCCTGATCGGCCAGGAGCGCCGTGCCCGGCGGGGCGAACTCCTGCACGCCGGCCATTTCATGGTGCTGGTGCGGCGGCGCAACGCCTTCGTGAATGCGCTCGTGCGCGCGCTCAAGCGCGAGCAGATCGAGGTTGCGGGCGTCGATCGGCTCGATCTCGGCCAGGAGCTTGCGATCCAGGATCTGTTGGCGATGGCGCGCTTCGTTCTGTTGCCGCAGGACGATCTCAACCTCGCCTGCCTGCTGAAGTCGCCGCTGATCGGTCTCGACGAGAACGAGCTTTTCTCGCTCGCGTGGAAGCGCACGGGCGCTCTATGGCGCGCCTTGCGCGAGCGCGCGCAGGAGCCGAAGTTCGCCGACGCCTATACGCGCCTGTCCTCCTGGCTGGCACGCGCCGACTTCACGACGCCGTTCGACTTCTTTGCCCGGGCGCTGGGGCCGGAAGGCGGCCGCAAACGGTTGCTGGAGCGTCTCGGCCGCGAAGCTTCCGACCCGATCGACGAATTGCTGGCGCGCGCGCTGCAGTACCAGCGGACCGAAGCCGGATCGCTGCAGGGCTTTCTGCGCTGGTTCGAAGCCGGCGGCGGCGAGATCAAGCGCGATCTCGATGCCAACCGGCGGCAGGAGGTTCGCATCCTCACCGTGCATGCCTCCAAGGGCCTGCAGGCGCCGATCGTCTATCTGCCCGATACGACTCGCGTGCCGCGCGACAGCGAGCGGCTGCTGGCGGCGACCGACGGCAAGGCGCGGCTCTGGCTGCCGCGCACCGACGATGCCAACGAGGCCGCCCGCGCCTGGCGCGCGGAGGCGCGCGAGCGGGCGCTCGAAGAGCAGAACCGCCTGCTCTATGTCGCCATGACCCGCGCGGAGGATCGGCTTTATGTCGGCGGCTGGATCGGCATGCGCAAGCAGGATGCGGGCTGCTGGTACGATCGCATCGCCGCCGGTCTCGCGGCGAGTGTCGACAGGGATGGCACTACAGACCGTCGGTCCGCCCTCGTGATGCCGTTCGATTTCACCGGGCAGCTCGGCGACGAAGGCTGGTCGGGCGAAGGCTTCGAGCTCACCAACGAGGGCCGGATCGTCGTGTCCGAACAGGAGGCGCTGCCGTTGCCCGAAACGCCGCCCCTGCCCGCCTGGCTCGATCGGCCGGCACCGCGAGAACCCGATCCCCCGACGCCGCTCGCCCCGTCGCAGCCGCTGCCGGATGAAGCGGCAGTGCAGTCCCGTACCTTCGGTCCGACCGGGGATGGCGATTCGAGTCGGTGGAAACGCGGCCGGCTGCTGCACGAGCTGTTGCGGCACCTGCCCGCTCTGCCGAGCACTGAACGGCCAACCGCGGCGCGCCGGTTCCTTGCCCAGCCCGCCCATGGGCTGACAGAGGAGGAGACCGAGCAATGGGCGGCCGAGGCGCTTGCGGTCACCGAAGCGCCCGAGCACGCGCTGCTGTTCGCACCGGACGCGCGCGCCGAAGTGCCACTGATCGGCACGGTGAGGACGCCGCGCGGCACGTTCACCGTCAGCGGCCAGATCGACCGGCTGGCCGTATCGGAGCGCGAGGTGTTGATCGTGGACTACAAGACCAACCGCCCGCCGCCGGCCGACACCAGCCGGGTTCCGCTCGCCTATCGGCGCCAGCTCGCGCTCTATCGGGCGTTGCTCGCCGCGATCTACCCCGGTCGGCAGATACGGGCATTTCTGCTTTGGACATCGGCGCCGACGCTCATGGAAATCGATGGAAGAACACTCGACGAATCAATGCCTTACGCTGGCGATCCTTGACTTCGCCAGACCCTGTTCCTAGCTTTGAGGCCAAGAGCGGCGCCGGTCCAGCGACCGGCCTTATTTGTCTGCGGAGCCCCACCATGACCGTCAAAGCGACCGACTCCTCCTTCGATCAGGAAGTGCTGAAGTCCGACAAGCCCGTCCTCGTCGACTTCTGGGCCGAATGGTGTGGTCCCTGCCGCATGATCGGTCCGTCGTTGGAGGAGATCTCCAAGGAGATGGACGGCAAGCTCAAGATCGTGAAGCTCAATATCGACGAGAATCCGATGGTGCCCACCAAGTACGGCGTGCGCTCCATCCCCACGCTCCTGCTGTTCAAGGACGGCCAGGTCGCCGCGACCAAGATCGGCGCCGAACCCAAGCAGCGGCTGGTGAGCTGGATCAATACCGTCGTGACCTGAGCAAGTCCTCATCGGAGCGCGCCACTGCAGTGGCGCAATCATGAGCGCCATCGGACTGGCGCGCTTCCTTGAGTCTGCTGGCCCTCAGCCGTTGCGTTCCAGGACGGCGCCGGCGAGATAGAGTGATCCACAGACCAGGATGCGCATCGGCGCGGGCTGGGTGGCCAGGAGATCCTCCAGCGCCGCACCTATATCGTTTGCGGGCACACAATCGAGGCCGACCTCGGCGGCCTTCCGGCAGGCTTCCTCGGGCGTATAGGCACTGTGGCCTTCGGGGAACGGCACCGCGCGTGCGGCACGCGCATGGCGGGCCAGCGGCCGCAGGAAGCCCGAAGCATCCTTCGTGGTCAGCATACCGAACACGAGATAGAGCGGCAGCGCCGCCGGCTCCTTCGCCCAGTCGGCCGCCATGCGGGCAAGAGCGAGGCCACAATCCTCGTTGTGGCCACCGTCCAGCCAGAGCTCGCAGCCAGGCAGCAGCGCGTCAGCCAATGGCCCGCGCGTGAGCTTCTGCAGCCGCGCCGGCCAGTCGACGGTGACGAGACCTTTGGCGATCGCCCGATCGTCGATCGCGAAGTTCGCCGCCCGCAGGCGCTCGACACAGGCAACCGCCGTCGCGGCATTGTCGATCTGATGCACGCCGGCGAGCGCCGGCGCCGGCAGGTCGAGTGTCGTCGTGTCGCTTTCGTAGCGAAAGCCGCTGGCCGTCGACGTTACCTGCCACTCGCGGCCGAGGCGGAACAGCGGTGCAGCAAGCCTGGCGGCCTCGGTTTCGATCACCTCGGCGCTCACGTCGCGCTGGCGACCAACGACGGCCGGCACGGCGCGTTTCAGGATGCCGGCCTTCTCACCGGCGATGCCTTCGAGCTTGTCGCCGAGAAAGCCGGTATGGTCGTAGCCGATCGGTGTGATGGCTGCGAGCGACGGCTCGATAACGTTGGTGGCATCGTAACGCCCGCCCATGCCGACTTCGATGATCGCGAGGTCCGCGGGCACGCGCGAGAAGGCGAGATAGGCCGCCGCCGTCGTGATCTCGAAGAAGGTGATCGGCTTTTCCTCGTTGGCGTACTCGCAGTCGGTCAGGACCGCGTCGAGCTCGCTGTCCTCGATCAGGCGACCGGCGAGCCGGATCCGCTCGTTGAAGCGCACAAGGTGGGGCGAGGTATAGACATGGACGCGGTAGCCGGCCGCCTCGGCCATCGCCCTGAGATAGGCGACGAGCGATCCCTTGCCGTTGGTGCCGGCGACATGGACGATGGGCGGCAGCTTGCGCTCGGGAGAACCGAGGGCGGCCAAAAGCCGGGCAATGCGTTCGAGGCCGAGATCGATCGCGCGCGGATGGAGCCGCATCACGCGCTCCAGGACGGGATCGATCATGCTTACCCCGATGAGGACAGCTTAGCTGCCGACCACCGCAAGGCTGCGGCTTTCGACGACCAGCGGATCCATGAGCAGCGTAACCAGCCGGATCAAGGTCTCGCGCAGCTTGTGGCGATGGACGACGGCATCGACCATGCCGTGCTCCAGCAGGTACTCCGAGCGCTGGAAGCCCGGCGGCAATTCCTGGCGGATCGTGTCCTGGATAACGCGCGGCCCGGCGAAGCCGATGATCGCCTCGGGCTCGGCGAGATGGATGTCGCCCAGCATGGCGAAGGATGCCGACACGCCGCCGGTCGTCGGATCGGTCAAGACGACGATGTAGGGAAGCCCGGCCTCCTTGACGCGACGCACCGCGACAGTGGTGCGCGTGAGCTGCATCAAGGACAGGATGCCCTCCTGCATGCGCGCTCCGCCCGACGCGGAGAACACGATCAGCGGCGCCCTGCGATTGATCGCGAGCTCGGCCGCCATCACCAAGCCCTCGCCGACGGCCGTGCCCATCGAGCCGCCCATGAAGCCGAAATCGAGCGCGGCCACCACGGTCGTGCGGTTGCCCAACAAACCGCTGGCCACGACCAAGGCGTCGCTACTGCCCTGAGCCTTGCCCTGGGCCTCCTTCAGGCGGGTGTCATAGCGCTTGGTGTCGCGGAACTTCAGCGGGTCGGGCACCACGCGTGGCAAGGGATGGAGCTCGAACTTTCCGTCGTCGAACAGATGCGGCAGCCGCTTCATCGGCCGCAGGCGCATATGGTGCCCGCAATGGGTGCACACCTCCTGGTTCGCTTCCCAATCGCGGGTGAACAGCATCTGCTCGCACTTGGGGCATTTCAGCCAGAGATTCTCCGGCGCCTCCTTCTTGCGCGAGACGAGCGCCCGGAGCTTCGGGCGGACGAAATTGGTCAGCCAGTTCATGGCCGCGATATCGCACGAATGGCCGCTGCGGCCAAGTCGATCCGGGTGGCCGCTTTCAGCGCCAGAATTCCCTGAACGGCGGCGCGAAATCCTGCGGCTTCTTCACCTCACAGAACTGCTTGCGCGCACGATAGTCGACGCAAAGCCTTTGCGCGATCTCCGGCGACAGATCGGCGATGATGGCCGCCTGCCGCGTCTTCTTGTCGACTGTCACCGGCAGGATGTACTCCTTGCCGGGTTGAGCGACGCCCATTCTCGCCAACTCGGTCGTGCCGCGATCGTAGACCTGGCGTGCCGCGGCCCATGTGCCGTAGGTGCCGAGCCACACCGCATCGCCCGGCATGTCGTAGCGGATCATCCCGCATTCGCTCTGGCTGAAGACGACCGGCGGCTGGCCACCGTCGTTGCGGATCTGCCAGACCTTGGGACGCGAGCCGCCGGTCTTCAAGGCGTAGGCCTGATCGAACAGTCGCACGAGGAACTCGTCGCGCAGGTCGGCGCGACGGAAGCCGAGGGCGACGCCGATCAGACGGCGGCCGTCGCGCACGGCGCTGCCGACCAGATTGAAACCCGAGGCGCAGATGAAGCCGGTCTTCAGGCCGTCGGCATAGGGCGCATACATGTGCACGAACTTCACGCCCGGGCCCACCCAACGCTTGCCCAGCATGAAATGCTGCGTCTGGAAATAGCCGTAGTATTGCGGAAAGTCGCGGACCAGCGCCATCGCGAGCAGGACGAGATCGCGCGCCGTCGTCAGGTTGCCCGGGTCGGGCAGCCCGTTGGCATTGTCGAAAGTCGTGGCCGTCATGCCGAGCTGGGCTGCCGTCTTGGTCATGCGCTGCGCGAAGGCAGGCTCCGAGCCGCCGATCAGTTCGCCGAGCGCCACCGCCACGTCATTGGCCGAGTGCGCCACCAGGGACTCCAGCGCCTGCTCCACCGTGATCGATTGGCCCACGCCAATGCCCAGCTTGGCGGGCGGCATGCTGGCGGCATGGGCGGAGAACGGCACCGGCGTCTGCAAGGTGATCCGTCCCGCCTTCAAATCCTGGAAGACGATGTAGATGGTCATCAGCTTGGTGAGCGACGCTGGATACCACGGTGCGCCAGCGTTGCTCTGCAGCAGCGTCTCGCCCGTATGCGCATCGACGATGATGTAGGGGCCGGCCGTGACCGGTCCGGTGGGCGAGGCGACGGAGGTGAATTGGGCGGCCGCCGGAAACGCCGCCAAGCCGAGCAAGGCCACGAGGCCGGCCAGAAGACGCAATTTCATTGAGCTTTCGTCACGAGAGGGAGCGGCAGCATACGCCCTTTCCTGCGTCCGCGGGAGGCATTAGAGGTGGTACATGATCAAGGTCATGATCGCGCCTGTCACGCCGTTCCAGCAGAACTGCTCGATCGTCTGGTGTTCCGAGACCATGGAAGGTACCGCCATCGATCCCGGCGGGGACTTCGACATGTTGAAGCAGGCGATCGCCGAGCAGGGCATCAGGATCACGAAGGTGCTGCTGACCCACGGCCATGTCGATCACGCCTCCGCCGCCGGCACCATGGCCGAATACTATGGCGTGAGAATCGAGGGTCCGCACGAGGACGACCTGTTCCTGATCGAAGGCCTGCCGGAATCGGGCCGCAAGTACAACTTCCCGGCCTACAAGCCGTTCGTGCCGGACCGCTGGCTGGTGAACGGCGACACGGTGACGCTCGGCAATCTCACGCTCGATGTCGTGCATTGCCCGGGCCATACGCCGGGCCATGTCGTGTTCGTCGCAAAAGAGGCGAAGGTCGCGTTCGTCGGCGATGTGCTGTTTCGTGGCTCGATCGGGCGCACGGACTTTCCGCGCGGCAATCACGATCAGCTTCTGCTGTCGATCCGCAGCCGGCTATGGCCGCTCGGCGAGGATATCGGCTTCGTGCCCGGCCACGGCCAGACCTCGACATTCGGTTGGGAACGCAAGACCAACCCGTACGTCGCCGACCTCCTGTTCGATGACGAGGAGACGGCAGGCTAATCAGAACTCGAAGGAGCGCGGCACTGCGAGTTGCTCACCGGCGTCACCGCCCGTCGGGGATGAAACGGGTACGTCAGGGTAAGGTTGTGTCAGCCCGAGCGCAGCGAGGGATCTTTGACCGGCGTGCCGCCAAAGATCCTCGCTTCGCTTCGCTCGGGATGACACCGCAGTCGCTGGGCGTCTGATCTTGTTTCTTGTTAGCGGCGCGCTCCGATGAGGGTGCTAAAGCGATGCCCCGAGGAATGAGTGGACGGCGAGGAAGCTGGCGGCCGGCGGCGCATCGGCACTGTGCGACGACTGGTTGCGGTGCCTCACATAGTCGAGCCCGTGGCGCAGCATCTCCTTGGTGAAGCGGCTCGGCTTCCCGGCGAGCATCGCGACTTCCTCTGGCGGCCGTTCGCTGGCCGGCCGCGAGAAAGCGGCGAGCTCGACCTCGGCCGCCGAATAGAGGCCGCACGCCATCGCACCCAACGCATAGGACAGGCATTCCTCTTCCCAGCGGTCGGGCTCGCGATTCTGTTGGTCGAGAAGATCCAATGCAGCGGTGAAGGCCTGATGAAGCCTGTCTTGGTGTTCCGCCGTGAACCGCTGCATTGACTGCTCCCTTTGCCGTCGATTCAGGACAAGCATATGGGAGCGCAAATTCGGCCATACAATGGCCGGCGGCGCGGTCTCATAAAACGATCACAAAGACCGATTCGAAGTGAGGTTAGACTTTGCGCACGCCGCGCACGCCGTCGGCGAGCGCTTTGACGTAGGCGAACACGCCCGGCAGAAGATCCGGCTTGGGCTTGCCGCCGTCGTCGAGTCCCGCCCTGACACGATCGACGATCGCCGAGCCGACGACGGCCGCGTCGGCATGACGCGCGATAGCAGCTGCCTGGTCCGGTGTTTTGACCCCGAAGCCGACAGCGACCGGCAGCTGCGTGTGGCGCTTGATGCGTGCGACATGCGTGCGCACCGCGTCCTCGGTCGCCGACTTGGTGCCGGTGATCCCGAGTACGGACACGAAATACACGAAGCCTGATGCATATTTCAGCACCGCCGGCAGGCGCTTCTCGTCGGTGGTCGGTGCCGTCAGCAGAACTGTGTCGATGCCTGCGGCGAGCGCATGCGGCTTCAATTCGTCAACCTCCTCGGGCGGAAGGTCGACGAGGATCAAGCCATCGACGCCTGACTGCGCCGCGTCCTTGCAGAAGCGCTCGACGCCGCGTTGCGACACGAGGTTGTAATAACCCATCAGCAGGATGGGTGTTGCGCTATCGCCGGTCTCCTGGCGGAAGCGCCGCACCATGTCGAACGTCGCATCGACGGTGATGCCGGCCTTGAGCGCGCGCTGCCCGGCTTGCTGGACCGACGGCCCGTCCGCCATCGGATCGGTGAACGGCATGCCGAGCTCGATCAAATCGGCGCCGGCCGCCGGCAGACCCTTCAGGATCTGATAGCTGAGTGCGGCGTCGGGATCACCCGCGGTCACGTAAGCCACGAGGCCGGCGCGTTGGTCGGCCTTGAGCTCGGCGAAGCGCTCGGTGATGCGGCTCATGATCCGATCTTCACGCCGAGCCGCGCAGCGACCTGCGGGACATCCTTGTCACCGCGACCGGAAAGATTCATCACCAGCAGATTGTCCTTGGGCAAGGTCGGCGCGAGCCTGGTCACATGGGCCAGCGCATGCGAGGACTCGAGCGCGGGAATGATGCCTTCGAGCTTGCAGAGAAGCTGGAACGCCTCGAGCGCCTGATCGTCGGTCGCCGACACGTATTCGACGCGTCCCTGCTCCTTGAGCCAGGAATGCTCCGGTCCGATGCCCGGATAGTCGAGGCCGGCCGAGATCGAGTGTGCTTCGGTGATCTGGCCTTCCTTGTCCTGCAAAAGATAGGTGCGGTTGCCGTGCAACACACCGGGACGGCCGCCGGTCAGCGATGCCGCGTGCTGGCCGGTTTCCAGGCCCCTACCCGCCGCCTCGACTCCGATGATGCGCACCCCGGCATCGTCGAGGAAGGGATGGAACAGGCCCATCGCATTCGAACCGCCGCCGATGCAGGCGACCAGCGTGTCCGGCAGCCGGCCTTCGGCTTCCATCATCTGCTTGCGCACCTCGTTGCCGATGACGCACTGGAAATCGCGCACCATCGCCGGATAAGGATGCGGGCCCGCCACCGTGCCGATGCAGTAGAACGTCGTCTCGCAGGTCGCGACCCAGTCGCGCAGCGCCTCGTTCATCGCATCCTTCAACGTCGACGAGCCCGCCGTCACCGGCCGCACCTCAGCGCCCAGCATCTTCATGCGAAAGACGTTCGGCGCCTGACGATCGACGTCGACCGAGCCCATGAACACCACGCACGGGATGTCGAACAGCGCGCATGCCGTCGCCGTCGCGACGCCGTGCTGGCCCGCGCCTGTCTCGGCGATCACGCGGGTCTTGCCCATGCGCTTGGCGAGCAGCACCTGGCCCAGCACGTTGTTGATCTTGTGGCTGCCGGTATGGTTCAGCTCGTCGCGCTTGAGGTAGACCTTGGCGCCGCCGAGGCGCCTGGTCAGGCGCTCGGCGAAATAGAGCGGGCTCGGCCGGCCGGCATAGTGGCTCAGGAGATGGCTCAGCTCGCCCTGGAACTGCGGATCCGCCTTGGCTTCGGCGTAGGCCTTCTCCAGCTCGAGGATCAGCGGCATCAGCGTCTCGGCGACGAAGCGGCCGCCGAAGATGCCGAAATGACCGCGCTCGTCGGGCCCGGTACGGAAGCTGTTGAGTGTCGTTGGCATGGCGAAATCCTGTCGGGACGCGGACTTAGCAGTCCCGACGGAGGCGGTCAAAGAGGCTACCTGCGCTTGCGCTTGGCGGACTTCCGCTTGGCCTTTTGAGCAGACTTGCGCGAGGCGGCCACAGCGCTGCTCCGTGCCGGCGCACTGTTGACCTCGACGATCACCTCGATCTCGACCGGGATGCCGCGCGGCAGGGAACCCATGCCGACCGCCGAGCGGGCATGACGGCCACGATCGCCGAACACCTCGACGAAGAGATCCGAGCAGCCATTGATCACTTCCGGCTGCTGGCCGAATTCGGGTGTCGCATTCACCATGCCCAGCACCTTCACGATGCGCTTCACCCGGTCGAGGTCGCCCAACTCCGCCTTCATCACCGCGATCAG
>DATEID010000004.1:0-2741 GCA_035279245.1 Reyranella sp. | reverse complement strand
ACCACAGGTGGTGTCATCTGAACAAATCCATCTGCTTGGGCCGCACGAGCTCGGCGGCATTGCCGTCGCGCGCAGGCGGTCCGAGGCCGCGCACGATCACGACCGGCTGGCCCTCGGCCGCCTGTCCCATGAGGAGGGAGGCCGCGGCGGCGATCTCGTCGGCGTGGCCGATCTCGGTGACGCGCAGGATGCGGCCGTTCATGTCGGGCTGGCCGCGCATGTCGATCAGGCCGGGCAGGCCGGCCGCGCCGATGGCAGCACCGACCGTGCCCATCCGCCAGGCGCGGCCCCAGGAGTCGTTGATGATCACGCCGACATCGACACCCGCCACTTCCTTGAGCCGCGCCCGCAGCCGCCGGGCCGAGCCGTCGGGATCGGCCGGCAGCAACAGCACCTGCTCGGGGTCGTCGACATTGGAGGCATCGACGCCGGCATTGGCCATCACGAAGCCGAGCCGATGCTGGACGATCAGCACGCCGCGGACCGCGCGGACGACTTCGACCGATTCGCGCAGGATCAGCTCGACGAGGCGCGGATCCTTGTCGACTTTCTGGCCCAGCTCGACAGCCTTTTCCGAGGGGATGACGTCCGAGAGGCGGAACAGCCGTCCCTCGGACTTGGAGACGATCTTCTGCGCCAGAACCACGACATCGTGATCCTGGAGGCCAAAAGGCGCGATCAGGGCAGCGAGATCGTCACCCGGCTCGATGTGCGGCAGCCCGGGCGGTGCGATCAATTCGAGGTGCTGGGCGTTAATCGAAAAACTCCATCGCAGGAGAGAGGCGGGTAGTGATAAGCCTTTTCTCCATATTCGATCAAAGGGGCCGATCCCATGCTCAGGCTAGGCTACAAGGCGTCCGCCGAACAATTCGGACCGAAGGAACTGCTCGACTTCGCCTGCGAGGCGGAGCGACAGGGCTTCGACTCGGTCTTCACCAGCGACCACTTCCAGCCCTGGCGGCACGAAGGCGGCCACGCCCCGCACTCGGTCACATGGATGGGCGCGTTGGGGGCGCGCACCGGCCGCATCATGATGGGCACCAGCGTGCTCACGCCCACCTATCGCTATCATCCGTCGATCGTGGCGCAGTCCTTCGCGACGCTGGGCTGCCTCTTTCCCGGCCGAGTGGTCCTGGGCGTCGGCACGGGCGAGTCGCTGAACGAGGTTCCGGCGACGGGCCAGCCTTGGCCCGAGTTCAAGGAGCGCTATGCCCGGCTGCGCGAATCGATCGTGCTGATGCGCAAGCTCTGGAGCGAGGAGCACGTCACCTTCGAGGGCGAATACTACAAGACCCGCGACGCCACGATCTACGATCGGCCGGCCGAGCTCATCCCGATCTACGTCGCCGCCGGCGGGCCGCAGGTGGCCAAATATGCCGGCCGCAACGGCGACGGCTTCATATGCACCAGCGGCAAGGGCACCGAGCTCTATCGCGACAAGCTGATCCCCAGCGTCGCCGAAGGCATGCAGGCGGCGGGCAAGGCGCCGGGCTCGGTCGATTACATGATCGAGATGAAGGTTTCGTTCGATACCGACCTCGCGCGCGCCAAGGAGGACACGCGCTTCTGGTCGGCGCTCGCCCTTTCGGCCGAGGAGAAGACCTCGGTGCACAATCCGACGGAGATGGCGCGGCTCGCTGACGCCCTGCCGATCGACCGCATCGCCAGCCGCTGGATCGTATCGACCGATCCCGACGAGCATGTCGAGCGCATCGCGCCCTACCTGCAGCTCGGCTTCAACCACCTCGTGTTCCACGCCCCGGGCCCCGACCAGGCGCGCTTCCTCGCCCTCTACGCCAAGGACGTGCTGCCGCGACTTCGCAAGAAGTTTGGATAGCCTTCTTCGGACCGCGCGCATCTTGCGCGCTCATGAGCGGGCTGGAAGCCCGCGGTCCAAAGAGATCAGCGCGCGGTCGCGGCTTGCCGCGGCTTGGGCAGCATGCGGCGCTTGTCGCCTTCGGTCGCTTGGCCGGTCCAGCGGGTCGCCACTTCGAGCGTGATCGGCGCGAGCGGGGCGGCGTCATGCGCGGCCGCGATACGATCGGTCGGTGCATTGCCATAGAGTGTCGTGCGGATGCGGGCGGTGCGGCCAAGATCGGCGATCAGCCGCTCCATGGCCTCGGGCGGCAGCTCCTCGCCATGCTCGGCGCCGGCGGCGCGGGTGATCGATTCGTTCATCAGCGTGCCGCCGAGATCGTTGGCGCCGGCCTGCAGGCAGAGCTTGGCGCCTTCGACACCCATCTTCACCCACGAGGTCTGGATGTTCCTGACATGCGGATGCAGCGCCAGCCGGCCGATGGCATGCATCAGCACGGCCTCGCGGAAGGTCGGCCCCAGGCGCGCCTGGCCTTTCAGCGCGATCGGCGCCTCGGCGGCGACGAAGGGCAGCGGCACCAATTCGGTGAAGCCGCCGGTCTCCTTCTGCAGGTTGCGCAGACGCAGGAGATGCCGTGCCCAATGGATCGGCCGGTCGACATGGCCGAACATGATCGTGGCGGTCGAGCGCAGGCCGACCTTGTGCGCGGCCCGCATGATGTCGAGCCACTGGTCGGTCGAGACCTTGTCGGGGCAAAGGACGTCACGCACCTCGTCGTCGAGCACTTCGGCCGCGGTGCCCGGCAAGCTGCCCAGACCGGCGTCGCGCAGCTCGGCCAGGTAATCGGGGATCGAGCGGCCGAGCGTCGTGGCGCCATGCCACACTTCGAGCGGCGAGAAGGCATGGACGTGCATGCCGGGGATCC
>DATEID010000003.1:0-2019 GCA_035279245.1 Reyranella sp. | reverse complement strand
CATCACCGCGTCGCCTTCATCACGCCGGGAGAGCTGGAGAAGCGCGAGCCGGCCGAGAACGGCATCCGGGCCGGCCGCGAGACCGGGCTGCATCACATCGCCTTCACGCTGGCCGATCTCGGCGACCTGCTCGAGACCTATGCACGCTTGAAGGAGAAGGGCATCCGCCCCTTCTGGTGCATCGACCACGGCGTCACCACCTCGATGTACTTCCGCGATCCCGACAACAACCAGGTCGAGCTCCAGATCGACAACTTCGCCGCCGCACGCGACGGCCAGGCCTACATGAAGTCGGAGGCCTTCGCGAAGAACCCGGTCGGCGTCGAATACGATCCCGACGAGCTTCTTGCCCGCCATCGCGCCGGCGCGAGCGCGAAGGAGCCGGTGGGCGCGGGCTGAGGATCAGGAGATGACCGTTGCGACCTATCCGCTTCGCCTGCCTCGTTCCGTGAAAGCGGCCGTGGAGAAGCTCGCCAAGGCCCAAGGGATCAGCGTCAACCAGTTCGTGGCGACCGCGGTGGCGGAGAAGCTCGCGGCCATGAGCACGGCGGCGTATTTCGCCGAGCGCCAGGGACGCGCCGATCTCGCGGCGTTCAGGCGGATCATGAAGCGCAAGGGTGGCGAGCCGCCGCGACAGGGCGACGAGCGCCGCTGAGCCCGCCCATGCCGGCGGCCCATCTTGGTGCCGGGAACGCCGACCTGTAAGCTCGGCCGAAAAACGTCAGACGCGTTGGTCGAGCGAGGGAGGCTTGCCATGACGGCGCTGGAGATCCCCAAGACACCCGAGGCGCTCACGCCGCAGTGGCTGAGCGCGGCCCTGCAGACGAAAGTCGCGTCGGCGACCTACGAGCCGATCGCGGCGGGCGTCGGCTTCCTGGGCAAGCTCGGCCGGCTGCGCCTGCGCTACGCCAATGGCAGTGCGGGCCTGCCGACGACTCTGATCGCCAAGCAGCCGACGCTCGACCAGAAGTCGCGGCAGCTCGCCATCATGTTCCGCTTCTACGATCGCGAGGTCGCGTTCTATCGCGATATCGGCCCGCAGGCGGGCATCCGCGTGCCGACGCTGCACCATGGCGCCTCCGATCCGACAAGCGGCGACTTCGTGATGCTGCTCGAGGATCTGGCGCCGGCCGCGCTCGGCGACCAGGTCGCGGGATGCAGCGAGGAGCAGGCGCGGCAAGCCATTGCCGCGATCGCCCGATGCCATGCGCGCTGGTGGCAGGATCCGAAGCTCGCGGCCTTCGCGTGGCTGCCCGCCACCAACGACCCGATCCACCATTTCGCCCAACCGGCGTTCCAGCAGTGCTGGCCGGCCTTCGTCCAGTTCGTCGGCGACAAGCTCACGCCCGCGCTCGAGCGCACCGGCGAGGCGCTGGGCGGCAACGTGATCCGCATGCTCGACGGCGTGGCCGGCTGGCCGCACACGCTGGTGCACGGCGACTATCGCGCCGACAATCTCTTCTTCGGCGGACCGAACGGCGACGGATCGGCGATGGCCGCCGTCGACTGGCAGGTCAGCAGCCGCGGCGGCGGCGCCTTCGACCTCGCCTATTTCCTGTCGGGCAACGTCACGCCGCAAACGCGGCGCGCGATCGAGAAGGACCTGGTGCGGCTCTATGTCGACATGCTCGCCGCGGCCGGCGTCGCGGGCTACGGCTTCGACGAATGCTTCGAGCACTACCGCTTCGGCGTTCTCTATTGCCTGGTCTATTCGGTGATCGTGATCGGCACGCTCGACCCCTCGAATGCGCGTGGGCTCGCGATGTTCCACGCCAACTTCGAGCGCGTCGCCGCCGCCATCGCCGACCTCGACGCCGCCGCCACGATGCCGCGGTGACGGCTCTTCTCCAATTCCGTCATCCCGAGCGAAGCCGAGGGATCTCTTTCGTCAGCGTTTGTCCCACCACGGTAGGACAAAAAGAGGTCCCTCGACTTCGTTCGCTTTGCTCACTTCGCTCGGGACGACGGGATTTTGTCAGTCCGCCGCAGCGGTTGCCGTCGGGGTGCGGGCACCGGCGG
>DATEID010000002.1:0-5302 GCA_035279245.1 Reyranella sp. | reverse complement strand
GCCGGCCGTGCGTGAAGTCGAAGCCGATGGTGCGGATCAGCCGCTCGCCGAGCCCGCGCTGCGCCTCGACCGGGAACGGTCCGTCGAGCGGCAGCGGCGCGGCCGCCTTCTTCTGCCGCTCCGTCACTTTGCGCAGCAGATCGGGCAGGAATGCCCGCAGCTCGCCGAACAGCGTGTCGATCCGCGCGCTGCGGCCGCCCGGCTCGTATTCGTCGAGCAGCGCGTCGTAGAGCGGCAGCCCGAGCGCCACCGCCTTCGCCTCGCCAACCCGGCGCGTCAGCGTCACGACCTCGCCGAGCGTCGGCAGCAGGCGCTCGAAGTCGGCGGCCTTTCTGGCCTCGCGCCATGCCATCTCGCACGCCGACGCCGCGCGGGTGCGCGCCTCGACGAGATCGGCCGGCAGCGCGTTGGCATGCGTCCAGACATGGCGCATCTCGCGCAGGTTGGCGGCCTGCCAGGCGCCGAGCGTGCGACGCCCCTCCTCCGCGCGCGACAGCAGGTCGGGCATGTCGGGCGCGACGATGATCTCGTGCGCGAGCACGTTCAGGGTCGCGAGCTGGTCGGCGCGATCCTCGCTCGCGCCCTCGGGCATCATGGTGGAGCGGTCCCAGTTCAGGATCGCGCCCGCGCGGTTGATGGCGCTCAGCCGGCCGAAGCGCCGCTCCAGCTCGGCATAGGGATCGTTGGCGATCATGCGGGATCCTTGGCCTTCACCTTCGTGCGGCCGTTCACGGCGAGCCGCCCGTTCTCCCAATGATAGGCGAGATAGACGCCGATCAGCGCGAGCCCGATCAGGAACCAGGTGATGGCGTACTGCAGATGATCGTTGGGAATGTCGAGATGCGTCTGGCCGCCGATCGGCACGCCGCCCGGGTTGGGCGTCGCGTCGGCATCGAAAAAGAAGCTGTCGAGCTTGGGATCGGGTTCGCCGCCGGCGAGCCTGCGCATCGCCGGGACGTCGACGGTGAACCAGAAATTCTTGTCCGGATGGTTGTCGGGGGTGAAATAGTGCTGCACCTGGGTCCGCCGCACGACACCCACGAGATCGACATGCCCCGCGATCTCGCTCGCCGCGCGCGTCGCCGGATCCTTCTTCGCCGAGGGAATCCAGCCGCGGTCGAACAGCACGATCCGGCCCTTGTCGGTCCGCACCGGCGTGATCACGTGCATGCCGACCTGGTCCCTCAGCGACCGGGCGGCGAGATAGAACTCGTGGTCGTTGAGGAAGGTGCCGGAGATCCTCACCTTGCCGTATTCGTGCGCCAGCGGGTCGCCCTTCAGCAGCTCGTCGAGCGTGATCGGCGCCGCCGCCTGGTTGGCGGCGATGCGGTCGAGGATGCCCCACTTCCATTCCCGCCGCTCGAGCTGCCACACCGTGAGCGCCATGCAGAGAATGAAGATCGGCACCGAGATGACGGTGGGCCATAACGCCGGCCTCAGCTTGAACATGTCCTATGGTCCTGATTCGTCTTCCTCCTCTCCCCCGCTTGGGGGAGAGGGCGGGTGAGGGGGTGAGGCACGACCGGCCCGATGCCCCCTCTCCTAGCCTCTCCCCCTGACGGGGGCGAGGAATATGAGTCTACTCCTCGAGGGCGGTCGAACGGTGAATGTATTGCTGCGCGATCAGCCAGGCCTTCAGGAGCCGCAGCATCCACACCGCCGCGAAGAAAGTGATCGGCACCCAGAGCAGCACGTGCACCCACCACGGCGGCTCGAAGCGGAACTCGACCCAGAAGACGAGCAGCATGACGATGGCACCGAGCCCCAGGATCACCAGCACCGCCGGGCCGTCGCCGGCGTCGTGGCCGCGCAGGTCGAGCCCGCAGACCGTGCAACGGTCGGCGATGCCCAGCAGGCCGCGGAACATGCGGCCCTGGCCGCAGCGCGGGCAGCAGCCCCGCAGCACGACATCGACGGTCGAGGGACGCGGCCATTGCGACATCCGCTTCTCCAAAGACGAACCGCCGGGAGGGCCCGGCGGATCATGTTTCCTCCCCAGTCCCTGGGGAGGTGGCCGAAGGCCGAGGGGGTCGGAAGCTGCCGCCCTTGACCCCTCCGCCCCTCAAGGGGCACCTCCCCGCTGCCGCGGGGAGGCAAGTTCCTAGTGGTGCGCGATCGGCGCGTGGCCGGAACCCCACCAGTAGATGCAGAAGAACAGGAACAGCCACACCACGTCGACGAAGTGCCAGTACCAGGCGGCGGCCTCGAAGCCGAAATGCTGGTTGGGCTTGAACTGGCCCTTCATGGCCCGGATCAGGCAGACGAACAGGAAGGTCGTGCCGACCATCACGTGGAAACCGTGGAAGCCGGTCGCCATGTAGAAGGTCGACGAATAGATGTTGTCCCGGAAGGCGAA
Organism: Reyranella sp.; assembly: GCA_035279245.1. Classification (GTDB taxonomy): domain Bacteria; phylum Pseudomonadota; class Alphaproteobacteria; order Reyranellales; family Reyranellaceae; genus Reyranella. The sequence continues at coordinate 2,946 of DATEID010000002.1, read as the reverse complement.
GGGCGCATGCATGTATTCGTAGGCCTGGATGCCGGTGAAGCAGAGGCCGAGGATCACCGTCAGCAGAAGCCCGCGCACCGCGTTGCGCTTGTTGCCCTCCAAGATCGAATGATGCGCCCAGGTCACGGTCGTGCCCGAAAGCAGCAGGATCAGCGTGTTCATGAACGGCAGGTCGAACGGCGCGATCACCGTCACGCCCTTGGGCGGCCACATCGCGCCCAATGCCTCGGTGCGACCGGGCACCTCGGGCGCGTTGGGATAGAGCGAGGAATCGAAGAACGCCCAGAAGAAGGCGGCGAAGAACAGCACCTCCGAGGCGATGAACAGGATCATGCCGTAGCGCAGACCGATCTGGACCACGGCGGTGTGGAACGTGCGAGACTCGATGACCACGTCCTTCCACCACCAGTACATGGTGGCGAGGACGATCAGCAGGCCGGGCGCCAGGACCCACCAGTTGACCGTCTTCATGATGCTCTCGACGCCGGGACCGAGCAGGCCCGGATGCATGCCGAGCGTGAACCCGAACATCAGCACGAACCCGCCCAGCGCGCCGAGCGCCGGCCACGGACTCGGATCGACCAGATGATAGGGGTGCTTAGGCGCGCCGTCGGACATAGTCATCCACCCTTTCCAGTACGCTCGGCGGCAAGGCTGCCGAGCAAGGTCTTCGCCCGTTCCGTCTTCGATTCGTAGAAAGTGTACGAGAGCGTGACGGTATGGACGTCATCGAAGCGCCGATCCTTGTCCATGTCAGGATCGACGAAGAACAGCACCGGCATGTCGATCGTCTGGCCGGGCTTCAGCAACTGCTCGGTGAAGCAGAAGCATTGGATCTTGTTGAACCAGCGGGCCGAGGATTCCGGCGTGATGTTGTAGGTCGCCGTGCCGACGATCGGCCGGTCCGACTGGTTGGTGGCGCGGAAATAGACGAGCTTCTGCTCGCCGAGATGGACCTTCACCGAGCGCTGCTCGGGCTCGAAGCGCCATGGCAAGCCCGGATCGGTGTTGCTGTCGAAGCGCACCACGATGGTGCGGGCGATCACCGGATGATCGTCCGACTGGGCGACGAGCGGCGTTCCGCCGAACCCGGTAGCCTTGCAGAAGGCTTCGTAGAGCGGCACCGCGGCGTAGGAAAGGCCCAGCATCCCGCCCACGATCAGGACCATGGTCCAGGCGAGGCGTGTGTTGCGGTCGATCGGCTTCTTCACGATGCCCCTCCCCCTCCCATCCGCACCATGGAAAGGATGAAAAAGAGCAGCACCAGCGCGAGCAGCACGGCGAGCATGAAGAGGTTCTTGCCCCGCTGGCGGCGATGCATGTCGCTGTCGCCGGGGCGGCGGTCGTCGTCTGCCATGGCGACCGTCATCCCGCCAGTATCCGGCCCGCCACCAGGTCGAGCGGCAGGGCCGCGAACAGGACGGCAAGGTAGAGGAGCGAGAAGTGGAACATGCGGCGCGCGGCGGGATGGCCGGTCTCGTCGTCGGCCGAGCGCCAGACACGGACGGCGTGGGCCACGAAGGCCGCGCTCATGACCACCGCCACCGCACCGTAGAGCCACCCGACCGCTCCCAACAGCGTCGGCGCCAGCGCCACCGGTGCGAGCAGCAACGTGTAGATCAGCATCTGCCGCTTGGTCTCGCGCTGTCCTTTCACCACGGGCAGCATCGGCACGCCGGCGCGGCGATAGTCGTCGCTGCGATAGAGCGCCAGCGCCCAGAAGTGCGGCGGCGTCCACAGGAAGATCAGCAGGAAGAGCGCGATGCCCACGGCCGAGACGTCGCCGGTCACGGCCGCCCAGCCGATCATCGGCGGGAAAGCACCGGCGGCGCCGCCGATCACGATGTTCTGCGGCGTGCGACGCTTCAGCCAGATCGTATAGATGAAGACGTAGAACAGGATCGCCGCCGCCAAGAGCGCCGCCGCCACGAAATTGGCGGCCAGCGACATGAGCAGCAGCGAGAAGATCGAGAGCAGGACACCGAGTCCCAACGCGTCGTCCGGCGCGACCCGCCCTTGCGGCAACGGCCGATTGCGCGTGCGCGCCATCAGGGCGTCGAGGTCCCGCTCGTACCACATGTTGATGGCGCCGGCCGCCCCCGAGCCCAGCGCGATCGCCAGCACCGCCAGCGCCGCCTCGAACGGATGCAGATAACCCGGCGCGATGACCACGCCGATCAGACCGGTGAAGACCACGAGCGACATCACGCGCGGCTTCAGGAGCTCGATGTAGTCGCGCACGCGGACGGATTTCGCCTGCTCGCCTGTCTCCGTCAGAAAACCGTGTGTCGTGTCGCTCATGTCCTAACGGCGAGGGCGGCGCCTGCGAAGCTCCGGCGGCGTCCCCGCTCCTTGTCGCTCAGTGATGCGCCGCTGGGGAGATGTGCGGCAGCTCCTCGAAGGTGTGGAACGGCGGCGGCGAGGCCACCGTCCATTCCAGCGTCGTCGCGCTCTCGCCCCAGTAGTTGGCGCCCACGCGGCGGCCGGCGAAGAAGGTGCCGAACACCACGAAGATCAGCCAGAAGATCGTCGACGCGAAGGAGATGAAGGCGCCGATCGAGGAGATGAAGTTCCAGTCCCACATCGCATCGGGATAGTCGATGTAGTGGCGCGGCATGCCGGCGAGCCCGAGGAAATGCATCGGGAAGAAGGTCAGGTTCACGCCGATGAAGAAGGTCCAGAAGTGGACGTGGGCCGCCCATTCGGGATACTGCCGGCCGGTCATCTTGCCCCACCAGTAGTAGAAGCCGGCGAAGATGCCGAACACCGCTCCGAGCGACAGCACGTAGTGGAAGTGCGCGATCACGTAGTAGGTGTTGTGCAGGACGATATCGAGGCCGCCATTGGCCAGCACCACGCCGGTGACGCCGCCGATCGTGAACAGGAAGATGAAGCCGCAGGCGAACAGCATCGGCGTCGTGAAGCGGATCGAGCCGCCCCACATCG
>DATEID010000001.1:0-2941 GCA_035279245.1 Reyranella sp. | reverse complement strand
CAAGACCCACACCGTCGACGGCAAGGACTACTACGCCGTCAATGCCAAAGGCGCCGTTCCCGCGCTCGAGATGGAAGACAAGGACCTGCTGACGGAGAACGCCGTCATCCTCGGCTACATCGCCGACAAGGCCGGCAAGCTTGCGCCGCCAGCAGGCTCGAAGCCGCGCCTGCGCCTGCAGGAGTGGGTGGCGTACATCAACACCGAGCTGCACAAGACCTTGGGCGCCCTGTTCAATCCCGCGCTGCCCGAAGAAGGACGGAAGATCTTCATCGCCAATGGCGCCAAGAAGCTCGCTCACGTGAGCGACAAGCTGGGCGATCGCTACCTGACCGGCGACGAGTTCACGGTCGCCGACGGCTATCTCTATGTGATGCTGCGTTGGGCGCAGCACCACAAGGTCGACATCAGCGACAAGCTGCGTGCCTACTTCAAGCGCGTCGAGGAACGCGCGGGCGTCCAGCGCGCGCTCAAGGAAGAAGGCCTGGCCTAATCACTTCCTCCCCAGCAAAGCTGGGGAGGTGTCATCGTCATACGATGACGGAGGGGTCGAGAGAGCTCATGACCCCTCCGTCTGCTGCGCGGACACCTCCCCATCGCGATCGATGGGGAGGTAACGTTAATTCGGCGAAACCTAAGCCGCCACCAGCCCGCGCTGGCGGCGCAGGCGGTCGTAGGCGTCGTTGATCAGCGCGAGCTTGCGGTTGGCGACGGCGATCGCCTCCTCGGGCAGGCCGGCGGCGATCAGCCGGTCGGGATGATGGGCGCGGACCTGGCGCAGCCAGGCCTCGCGAATCTGCTCGTCGGTCGCCAGCGGATCGATGCCCAGGATCACGCACGGCTCGCACTCGATCACGCCCAGCGCCGCCGCCCGCGCGCGCTCGAAGCGCTCGGCGCTGAGTCCGAAGATACTCGCCACCTTCGCGAGATACTCCGCCTCCTCGGTCGTCACGTCGCCGTCGGCGCGGGCAATGTCGAACAGGCCTTCGAGCACATTCTCGAGGATCTCGGGCGCATCGGGAAACAGCGCAGCCACCTGGCGCGCGTAAGGCTCGAAGCCCGCGGCGTCGCGCTTGGCGAGATCGAAGAAGCGCTCGACATTGCGCTCCTCGCCGGCCGGCACCTGGAAGAAGGAGCGGAAGGCCTCGACCTCGGGACGCGTCACCTCGCCATCGACCTTCGCCATCTTGGCGCCGAGGGCGATCACGCCGATGGTGAAGGCGATCTCGCGCAGGCCGGGATGCTTCCTGGGATCGTGCGGCACCGCGGGCGCGGTCTCGTCGCTCGCCCGTTCCTCCAGCACGTAATGGTCGACCGCGTGCCCGGCCATGACGCCGAGCAGGGCCGCGATCGGGCCGCCCAACGCGAAGCCTGCCGTACCTCCCACGATCTTGCCCCAGATCTTCATGCCGCAATCGCTACGTGTTCCCGCTCACAGGATCAAGGCTCCGATCGCGACGGCAACCAGCAGTACCAGTGCAAGTCGGCGGTAGAATCCTTCGCTCGCGAGGGGAAACAGCCGCTCGCCCAGCATGCCGCCTGCAATCACCGCCGGCGCGAGGAACAGACCCTCGAGGCCGGTGTCCCATGTCACGAGATCGCGCGCGAAGAAGGTCGAGAGCGCGGCCAGATCGACGAAGACGAAATAGGTGGTGAGGTTGGCGCGCACGCGCTCGACGCTGTCCTTGCTGGCGAGATAGTAGAAAGCGATCGGCGGACCGGCCATGCCGGCGAGCCCGTTGAGGAAGCCGCTGATGCCGCCGGCGACCAGTGTCGCGGCCGGCTTGGGTTTGCCGTGATAGCGCCAGCCGCTCGCGAGCAACGCCACCGCCGCGAGCACGATGGCCGAGATCGCCCAGCGCATCGGCTCGGCCGCGACATGCGTCAGCGTGAGATTCCCCAGCGGCACGCCGGCCGCGGCGGCCACCAGCAGGAAGGCGATGCGCCGCCAGTCGACATGCGCCACCGCGCGCGGCAGGAGCGGCAGGGCGACGACGACCTCCAGCATCAGGCAGAGCGACACGCCGGTCTGCGGCCCGTAGAGCGCCGAGAAGACCGGCGTCATCAGCATGGCCGCGCCGAAACCCGAAAAGCCGCGCACCATGCCGGCGACGACGGCGACGGCCGCAGCGATCAGGAAGGGAAGAGCGAGGAGATCGGGCATTCAGAAGTTGGGATCCATCTTGAGCGAGTTTGCGCCACTCCAACCAAGACGGTGTCATCCCGAGCGCAGCGAGGGATCCTTGCCGGCGTTGAGGAAAGATCCCTCACTCCGTTCGGGATGACACAAAATTTTCCTTCGGGATGACACAGAATTTCGTCGGGCTGGCAAAGCTGTCAGGAATGACACAGGTTGGCGGATGGCCCCCTCCTCTAGCATTGCGGCCGCCGGCGCGCGGCATCATATAATGCAGGCCATGCCCTCAAGGAATCTTGCCGTCGCGCCGCTGCCGCTCCTGATGCCGTACGTCCAGCGGCGGCCGGCCAATGTCGGCGGCAAGCCGTTCAAGCTCGTGTCGGACTATACGCCGGCCGGCGACCAGCCCGAGGCGATCCGCCAGCTCATCGAGGGCGTGCAGGCCAACGAGAAGGACCAGGTGCTGCTGGGCGTCACCGGCTCGGGCAAGACCTTCACCATGGCCAATGTCATCGCCTCGCAGGTGCGGCCGGCGCTGGTGCTGGCGCCCAACAAGACGCTGGCGGCGCAGCTCTACGGCGAGATGAAGGGCTTTTTCCCGGAGAACGCGGTCGAGTACTTCGTCTCCTACTACGACTACTACCAGCCCGAAGCCTACGTCCCGCGCACCGACACCTATATCGAGAAGGATTCGTCGATCAACGAGCAGATCGACCGCATGCGCCACTCGGCGACGCGCGCGCTGATGGAGCGCGACGACGTGGTGATCGTGGCCTCGGTCTCCTGCATCTACGGCATCGGGCC